>CAJOIL010000018.1:0-26812 GCA_905234525.1 uncultured Lachnospiraceae bacterium
CTGGAATGTTGAACCATCTACAATTTTGAACCTACATTACTTTAAACGGGATTCCTATATCGCTGCTTGGCTGTCAGGCCTCATTAGTTCTCAGTGGAAGGCAAAAGAGTAGTTGCGGTCGCCCACCTAGATTTTTCTAGGAGTCAAAATAGTAGACTCGACATTTTGGGTTTTTTTATGCTGATAATAAGGAGCAAATGTGGCTAATAATTCGAATAAGAATTCAAGATACAGAAGAAGCAATAAGAAGAGAAGACGCAGCAAGAAACGAAACAATTCAAAAATAATAATAGCAGTAATTATAGCAAGTGTACTGATTTTAGCGATATGCTTTATTGTATTTCTGGTTAATCGTAATAGGCTAAATACCACGGTTGTAAGTGTAACAGATATTAATGTACTGCTTACCAATGGCAACAGTAAGACATGGAATGAGATTACATTATCTTGTGATGTGGGTATGTTGTGGACAGAATCAGGTGTGGCTCATGATGCCAAGCAGGGCGAGAGCATAACATTTTCAAGTAATAGGCCGGTGGGAACGGTTATCGAACTTACACCGTTAGAAGGGGTTGGACGATTCGATATTAATGGCAAAGGCGATGGTTATCCGGGTAAGATACAATTGCATTATACTTCTGAGGGCTTGCAGGTTACTGATTATGTACCCTTAGAGGAGTACATAAAGGGCGTTATAACATCGGAAATGCCGAAATCCTACGGCCTTGAGGCACTTAAGGCACAGGCGATTTGTGCAAGAAGCTACGTGCTTTGCAGAGCGGAGACTTATGCATATGAAGAAGCTATGGCGCAGGTTGATGATACTGTGTCATATCAAGTGTACGGTAATAACTGGGCCGGTGGCGATGCACTTACAGCGGTTGATGAGACCGCGGGAGTTGTTGTTAAGGACAGTGAAGGCAATATTGCTAATACTTGGTTCTATTCGACATCATGCGGATATTCCCAGACGCAGAAGGCAGCTGAATTTCCTTATCTTGCCAGAACGTATATCAGTCTTACCGGAACTGACCCGCTTAAGAAGGCAGGAGTGTCTACGGCAGATGATGTCGTGGAGACGGACAAGAATTTCGAGGCGAGCTTTTCTGATTATATAAGAAATGCTGATCCTGATGCGCTTGAATGTGATACGCCGTATTTTCGCTGGGAAGGCGAGCTTAATGCAAGTCTTCTTAACAGTAGTGAGAAGGGTAAGTTTAAGTCCATGACTGTTAACAAACGTTCAACCGGCGGAGCTATTACAAGTATTACTCTGCAATTCGAGCAAGGTTATGATATAATTGAAGGCGAGTATAATATACGCAAGAAATTAGGACCTGCGGTTAAGACTGTTAAGCTTAATAATAACAGTAATAAGGATATTACATTATTGCCCAGCTCGGCATTTTCACTTGATAAGACCGACGAGGGCTATAAGTTGTATGGCGGAGGCTTTGGTCATGGCTGCGGCATGAGTCAGAATGCAGCGAAGGAACTTGCAAGCGAGGGTAAGAGTTACATTGACATACTTAAGTTCTTCTATAAGGACTGTAAGGTTGAGCATGTATAAATGTGTTATTGATATAATGTTAAGTGAGCTAAAGATATGGGGAGGATGTTTCATTGAATAGGCATAAGAAATTAGTATTTTTCTTCTTTGGCATAATAGAAGCAATTATTGCGATAGTATGCTTCTCCAGAGGATTGTTAGACTTTTTTGGGTCGGGTAGTATAACACAGATAATAATAGGAATCGGGGTTATTATTATCTTGATTGTCGGGTTCGTTCTTATGAGTATTTGGTATTTGCATGAGCCAAAGCAAGGTATGATGGATGAGAAGGCGCATTATTCCGATAACGATCTTAATGCGGTACTTAATCAGTATGTTAAGGGTAAGCATTTCGGACCTATAGCAAGAACTGTTATGGATCAGATGAACCGACTTAATAATTCCTGTGCTCGTTGTAAGGACTCTATTGCCAAGAAATTCGCTCAAGGCTCAATGACGTATAATAAGTATTATTCCATTGTTGATATAGCTGATAAGACTGCCAATCAGAATGTCGTAGCAATGGCTAATCGTATGAGATTCTTTGATGAGGATGAATATACGAGACTTGAGAATTATCGCAATGATAATATCCCTGATGATATCCAAGAGAGGCAGATTGCGTTATACAAAGAGAATCAAGCTAAGATTGAGGAAGCAATAGCTGTTAATGAGAATCTTATTCTTAAGATTGATACGCTTTCGATGGAATTAGCTAACAGTGCAAGTGAAGAAAGCATGGATACAATGCTTACTGAGATTGAAGAATTAACAAAGCAGGTTAAGTATTATACCTAAGGGGAGATGTTATGAAGAAGAGTAATGCCGGTAAGAAATTATATATAGTTTTTGTTGCCATTGTTACTATTGTCGTTATGATAATCGGACTTATAGCAACTCGTAATATCGGAAGAAGCGGAAGCGAAATCGATAGAGAGAAGGCACTTAATCAGCTTGAGAAGATGGTAAGAGAGATTAACCCTTCAGTTAAGCAGGCGCCTAAGGCAATGGTAACAGCCTCTGATAAGGCAAATGTTGCAAGAGAGCTTCCTGATATTGAATCATGCGAGGTTGTGGTTGAGCCTTCTACACCTAATTATGTAGAGATTTATTCTTCGCCTGAGAAGGCCGGAAAAGATAAGGATGCTTTTTTGACTAAGCTTGGTGAAGAATTTAATCGATACGGTGGTGTTAATGTTGGTGGCGTTCAATATTCTGTTAAGATTAGGAATGTCAGCTCCGGAATTGCGGTTGACTACATATCATCGAAGAAGGCTGTGCCTGATGCATTTACACCATCAAGCAGTATGTGGCAATTGATGCTTGATAGTGACGGTGTTAATTCGTCGGTAATATCTGAATCTATGGTAAGTAATCAAGCAGGCGTGTGTGTTGCAAATGATGTATATAAGAATCTTGAATCTGCCCATGGTAAGGTCGATATTAAGACTATCATAGATGCAACAGCGAGTGGTGAGATAGCAACAGGATATACTAATCCGTTTTCATCATCGGCAGGTCTTAATCTGCTTATTACCATTCTTAATGAATACGGTAACGGTGATATAAGCTCTGATGCGGCTAAGGAGGGCTTTGGTAAGTTTCAGAATAATGTGCCGTATGTAGCACTTACCACGGTTCAGATGAGAGAGTCTGCAGAGAAGGGTACGTTTGATGCGTTTGTAAGTGAGTATCAGACTTATATCAATGATGACAAATTATCCAGGAAATATACATTTGTCCCATACGGATACTTACATGATAATCCGCTTATAAGTGTTACATCAGACAGTAATAAGAATGAAGTTCTAAAAGCATTCAGTGATTATTGCAGTTCGGATGACGCTAAGAAGTTAGCCAAGGAATACGGCTTCGGCGGTGACGGTAATTACAAGAGCAATTACGGCACGCTTACAGGAGAGCAGCTTCGAGAGGCTCAGACATTTTACAAGGAGAACAAGAATGCCAACCCTGTAATATGCGTATTCGTTACTGACGTATCGGGTTCGATGATGGGTGCTCCGCTTAATGCACTTCAAAGTTCGCTTATCAATGCGATGCAATACATTAACAGTGATAATTATGTCGGTATCGTAAGCTATGCGGATAATGTAGATATTGAGCTTCCGATAAGGCAATTTGATTCGGATCAGCAATCGTATTTCAAGGGGGCCGTACAGAACTTAAGAGCATCGGGAGGTACTGCTACATATGATGGTGTATGTGTTGCGCTTGATATGATAGAGAAGCAATTGGAAGTTACACCTGATGCTACGCCGATTATTTTCGTATTAAGTGACGGAGAGACTAATTCGGGCTATAAGCTAAAGGATGTAAGTACCTTAGTTAAGTCGCTTAAGGTACCTATTTATACGATAGGATATAACGCTAATATTGATGCGCTTAAGGAGATAAGTGATATTAACGAAGCTGCATGCATTAATGCAGATACCGATGATATTATGTATCAGGTTAAGATGTTATTTAATAGTTCACTATAATTATAAGGAGGAGAAGACATGTCATTTACATTGGAATTACCTAAGGAAGAAGAAATCGAAAAGGTCGTAAAAGAAGAGCTGCAGGTATCTCAGCCTGAGAAGGAAGCGATTGATAATACAGCGCTTGATAAGGCTAAGGAGGTTATGGATACCGATATTGATTCCTTTGAGAGCAGGAAGGAGATAGTAGATACCATTAATGGGTTCGGTACAGATACGCTTACTAAGACTCGTAATCGTAATGAGTTGCTTGAGAAGAGACTTATGTCTTATAATACTGTCGGCGGAGAAGGCAGTGAAGTGGCTAAGGGTCTTGAAGACCTTACAATTCGTATGAAGGATTTAGACCCTTCAGGAATTGATTTCGTTAAGACAGGTGGGCTTGGCAAGATATTTAATCCTGTTCGCAGATACTTCGAGAAATTCAACAGTGCCGATCATGAGATTTCTAAGATTATCGAGAGCTTAGAGAAGGGCAAGAAGACACTTGAGAATGATAATACAACTCTCGAATTGGAGGAAGCTTCGATGAGAGAGATTACCAAGGAAATGCAAAAAAACATGGAGCTTGGTATTCAGCTTGATAATTATTTGTCTCAGCAGATTGATCAAGCTAAGCGCGATGGTGAGGATGAGAACAAGATAAGATTTGTAGAGGATGAGGTGTTATTCCCACTTCGTCAGAGAATCGAAGATTTCCAGCAGATTCTTGTTGTTAATCAGCAGGGAATTATTGCTTCAGAGATTATACGTAAGAATAATCGTGAGCTTATACGTTCTGTTGAGAGGGCGCAGAATGTCACTGTATCAGCATTAAGAACGGCTGTTACGGTTGCCGGAGCATTGTACAATCAGAAGATAGTATTAGAGAAGGTAAATGCTGTTAATAAGGCAACTAACGATATGATAGAATCAACATCTAAGATGTTAAGACAGCAGGGCGTAGAGATCCAGAAGCAAGCAACAGAGGCTGCACTTAGTCCGGAGGTATTGCAGGCTTCATTTGCTGAGGCATTAGGTGCACTTGATGATATTAATACTTATCGTCAGCAGGCGCTTCCGATGATGAAGGATACGATTAATAAGTTTGCGGATCTTGCAGAAGAGGGTGAGCGTAAGATTACAGAATTGGAGAAGTCTACGCAGTTTTAGTGTATATAGAGAATTAACAGCAAGTATATATTTTTCTCAACTGAGCAAAGCTCAATGTTTCGAAAAACATATCTTGCTGTTAATTGGTTAGATTAATACTATAATTAATGGCAAATATATGTTTCTCTCAACTGAGCATCTTGCTGTTAATTAGATAGATTAAGACAACAATTAATGGCAAATATATGTTTCTCTCAACTGAGCAGAAGCTCAATGTTTCGAGAAACACATTTTGCCATTAATTGTTAAAGGTTAATACTATGATATCAGAAAAATTCTTGGCCGGCTACAACTTCTATAGGAAGAACGTGGCGCCGATGATTAGAGAACAATTTGAAGAATACGAGTCAAGAATCGCAGTCGGAATCGCCGGTGAGGGGTCCGACTGCTTTGGCTATGATGATTATGTATCACGAGATCATGATTTTGGAACGGGCGTGTGTCTGTGGCTTACCGATGAGGATATGGAGTTATTTGGGGATGAATTGGGTAAGGCATATGATACTTTAATTGATACTCATCCCGGCAATAATCTGACTGAACGCTTAAGAGAACGTCGAGGAGTTATGACTATTAGGAAATTCTATAATAATATTTTGGAATGTGATTGTTATAACGCAAATGATGATATGTCTGCTGACACATGGTTGGCGCTTAATCATACTTGTCTTGCGACAGCCGTCAACGGTGAAGTGTTCAGAGACGACCTTGGAGCATTTTCTTCTTTCAGACGTGTATTATTATCATATTATCCTGATACTGTATGGAAGATTCGTATTATTGATGAGCTTCATAGATTTGCGCAGGCGATGCAACTACGCACGTTGTATGTCGCGAGGTGATACTGTTGCAGCCAGGCAGTGTCATGCCGAAGGATTGGATTCCGCTATGCAGTTATTCTTTCTTATGAAGAGAGAGTACGCACCTTATTATAAGTGGACTTTTCGCAGATTAGAGGAGATAGATGACAGCGAATTTGCGCCGCTTATAAAGGAGCTTGCTGAAGCAAATCTTAACGGAGATATGTGGGACTTAGGCTACGATGCTACATTTCTTAATGTTAATGATCCGATTGTAAGATTATCGGAGAGAATTGCATCTCGAATTGTAGCTATGATGAGAGATAATAATCTGACTGATAGGCGTACACCGTATCTGGAAAATTATGTTGATGACCTTCTTAAAGAGGTTGCCTTTTCTTGCGCGTTAGAATAATTTGTGTTATATTATTATCATTCGATAGGTTTTTTATTACAGCGTTTGATTGATATATGTCAAGTAAGGAGTATTATGCTTGATAATAATCAATTAGAGGCTGTTAATTTTTTTATGGGACCTTGTCTTACGCTTGCAGGTCCGGGTAGTGGCAAGACAACCGTGCTTGTTAATAGGATTAAGCATTTAATCGAGAAACATAATGTTGCTCCGAGTAAGATTCTTGTAATTACCTTTACTAAGGATGCTGCACTTGAGATGAAATCACGCTTCATTAATTCATGTAATAATTCTGCGGCAAGTCTTGTTAATTTCGGCACCTTTCATTCTGTATTTTTCAATATATTAAGGCAAGAGAGCCATCTTAATTCCGATTCTATATTGCAGGGTAAGAGTCTTCTTGGTTTTCTCAGAGAAGTTATTAAGGCTAACAATATCAAGGCAGATGACAGTATACTTGAAAATGTGTATTCTGAGTTTAGCTATATTAATAACACCGGTACATGCATTGAAGATTATAATTCCAAAGGCTTTGATAATGAGCAGTTTAGATTAATGTATAAGTCATATCAAGCAATGAAGAGGGAGCTTAATAAGATTGATTTTGATGATATGTTAGGCATGACCTATAAGCTGTTTACAGATAATCCCGAAGTGCTTTTAAGGTGGCAGAATCGCTTTGAATTCTTCTTAATAGATGAGATGCAGGATATGAATGATATTCAATTTAATATTGTTAAAATGCTTGCTTCATCCAAAAATATATTTGCCGTGGGTGATGATGACCAATCGATATACGGCTTTAGAGGTGCCAATCCCGATATAATGCAACAGTTTCCCAAGTATTACAGTGATTGTACGGTTATCAGATTAAGCAAGAATTACAGATCTGCCAAAATGATAGTAGAAGCATCATCTAAGCTGATATCATACAATAAAACAAGATTTGTTAAAAGCCTTAGCGCCTTTAGTGCGTCTCAGGGAGTAGTGGAAGTTAAAGGCTTTAGGGATAATGAGGCAGAAGCCAAATATATCTTTTTAAGCATTGAGAAAGCATTACGTAGAGACGATAAAAGCAGTATCGCCGTTCTTTTTCGCAATAAGAATCAGAGTTTGCTTCTTATGAAGCATTTGACAGCCGGGGGTATTCCTTATTATGTAAAGGAACGCATCGGTAATATATATAACCATTGGGTGTTTAAGGATATTATCAGCTTCATTAAGCTTTCGCTTCAAGAAGGAACGAGGGCTGATATGCTTAGGATTTACAATAAGCCCAATCGTTATATCAGCAGAGCCTGTATTGACAGTACTGATGTGTCATTTTACAAAATGCGTGCATTCTATTCATCTAAGCCATACATGCAGCAAAGGATTAGTGATATGGAGCATAGTATTATGAGAATTAAGACAATGAGGCCGGCCTCTGCTATTAATTATATACGCAAGCGTATAGGCTATGATGATTACATTAAGGAGATTTCAAGAGGTAATAAGAGGCAGTATGATGATTTGATGAAAATGCTTGATAATATAGTAAGCATGGGTAAGGAATTTACGGATATAAGAAGCTTTCTTAATGAATGCAATTTAAGGACGGAATTTGATAATGAAAGAATAGATGAATCGCATGCGAGGGTGTCGTTATATACATTTCACGCATCTAAGGGCTTGGAATTTGATAAGGTATATATACTTGATGTTAATGAAGGAATAACGCCATCTAAGAAGGTTAAGAATGTTGAAGAATTAGAAGAGGAGCGACGCATGTTCTATGTGGCATTAACGCGCGCTAAATCGTCTGTTATGCTTTGTAATATAGAAAGTCGCAATAACGAAAAGCTATTCCCATCAAGATTTATTGATGAGATGTCTGTTCAAGTAGCTCATCAAACTTCTTGCTGACGCGTTCATATTCTTCGTCTGATATAATATTGTCAATATCATAGTTGCCGTCATTTTCGTAATATCTATAGATATAGCATGACGTATCATTAAGTGGTTCGCCATTATCGTCTACCGGCATAAGTACGATGTAATCTTGCTTATCAAGCTCGAATATTGTAAGGATTTCGCAGTCTAATTCTCCGCCGTCTAACTCAATTGTTACCATTACATCATCATCTATTTCTTCATTGGGGTTGCTCATATCGCTGATTTCCTTTCTGATTTGCTTAAAATATATAGCTTTTATACGCCCTATTTATTGATTTTAGCAGGATTTAGCAAGATTATAATGAAAAATGTCATAAAAAGCAACAGTTGTGATATAATAAGTCATGTATGTGCTGTTAACATAACTTGATTGGAGATATTATGAAGACTGGATGCGGTAATTTTTGTGAATTTGGACCAAGGGTTAAGGATGGTCGAATTACATTTACCTATAAGACCGACACTGTGGGGGAGTCGGCGATTAACATATACGATATTAATACCTATAAGTTAATCGATTCCATTAAGGTGACTGATGAGTATCGCTTAGGCAGAGTTTGCTCTGTTGAAGTAGAGGGGCTTAATGCCGATAAGATTTGTTATCTTATTGAGCGTGACGGTAAAGAATCGCTTGATGAATATTCTACAGGAATTGTCGGTCGCGATAAGTGGAATGATAAGTCGCGTGAGAAGAATGATTACAAGGTATATTCTTCAATTGCGAATTGTGATTACACATTTACTAAGTTAAAACCGCGCATTGCGCCTAAGGATATGATTATGTATAAGCTTCATATGAGAGGCTATACAATGCAGCACGGCCTTAACAGATGGGATAAGGGTAATTATAAGGGCTTTTTGAAATGCTTGGATGAGATTGTAGACCTTGGTGTTACCTCTATCGAATTCCAACCGTTATATGAATTCGAAGAGATGGATTTGACGGAGGCTACCGTCGTTGATGAACATTTTCAAGCGCACACAGTAATTCATGACAGTGGCAAGGTTAATTACTGGGGCTATAACAAGGGTCATTACTTCGCGCCTAAGGCATCATACTTCGGCGAAAGACAAGCAGCACGTAATATGAAGTATATGGTTGATGAGATTCATGGGCGTGGGCTTGAGGTTATCATGGAGATTGCCTTCGACAATACAGTTAGTGAAGATGTTATGAATAAGGCTCTTAAGTACTGGGTTAAGGAGTATAATGTCGATGGTCTTCATATTCTTGGAAGGAATCTGCCGATAGGACGTATTGTAAAGAATCCTTACCTTGCTGACACTAAGATTTTTTACCATGAATATCCTTATGATGTACTGATGGAAGAGAAGTGTGCTAAGCATCTGTTTATCAGTAATGATGAATTTTTGTATGCGCTCAGAGCTGTGCAGAACCATTTTGATGGTTGTGTATCAGAGCTTGTCAATAACTCTAAGAGACAGCATGAGAAGTTTGGCTTTGTTAATTATGCCGCTAACAGTAACGGATTTACTTTGTTCGATTCATTTGCTTACGGAGAGAAGCATAATGAGGATAACGGCGAGGATAATCGAGACGGTAATAATTATAATTGCTCCAACAATTATGGTTATGAAGGCAAGACAAGCAACAGAGCAATTAATACGATAAGACTTAATAATATTAAGACTGCTATTTGCGCGGTAATGATGGCTCAGGCAATACCGCTTATATTAGCCGGAGACGAGGTCGGCAATTCACAAAAGGGTAACAATAATGTGTATTGCCAAGACAATAAGATTGGTTGGGTTGATTTCCCCAAGACGAAGTTTGCACTCGAGATTCGTAGTTTTGTCAAGGAGATGATTAAATTCCGAAAAGCCAATCCCGTTATCAGACTTGAAGAGCCTATGCATATGAATGATTATCATCATATAGGCATACCCGACTTATCATATCATGGAAGAGAGCCGTGGATGATGGGGATCGGTGATGAGAAGAAGGCAATCGCTGTTCTTTATGCCGGCGAATATTCCTCGGATGATAACAAGGACGATATATTGGTGTGCTACAACTTCTATTATGATGAGGAGAAGTTTGCACTGCCACGTATGCCGGGCAATAAGAAGTGGTATTTGGCGCTTAATACAACCGGTGACTTCGGCGAGCTTAAGTATATTGAGTCACAGCATTATATCATCGTGCCCGGAGGCTCCATAACCATACTGGTTGGCAAAGAGACGAAGATTACCAATGATAGTGTGGAGATTATTAAGCATAAGAGGAAATGACATTATTGATGATAGTATCGGGAAGGATTATTATATGTTTCATCCTATAAAGCATTTTAAGACAATAACTAATCATCGACACCTTGTAATGAAGATGTGCTTTGAACTCGGAATGTATAGGCAGGGCTTGTTGCATGACCTGTCAAAATACTCCCCAACGGAGTTTATCCCCGGGGCGTTGTATTATCAAGGTACAGAGAGCCCTAACAATGCTGAGCGTCGTAAGAAGGGACACTCATCGGCGTGGCTTCATCATAAGGGTCGCAATAAGCATCATTTCGAATATTGGATTGACTACACACTTGCGCCCGACCATCATATAGACGGCAATAAGATGCCTGTTAAATATGTTGTGGAGATGTACGTTGATAGAGTAAGCGCCAGCAAGAACTATCAGAAGCATAAGTACACTGACAGAAGTGCGCTTGAGTACTATGAGAAGGGCAAGAACAGATATATGATGCATCCGGATACTGAAGCACTCCTTGTTGAGATGCTTGAATATCTGGCAGAGAATGGTGAAGAAGCAACTAATGATTATATTAGGAGAGAGATACTTCATACAAGCAAGAAGGTTGCAACGATTAAGAGAATTAAGGAAAGAGTAAGGAATAATGGAAGATAACAAGAAAATACTATATTCAGGAATGCAGGCCACTAATACACTCACAATCGGTAATTATTTTGGAGCGCTTAAGAACTGGGTGACTCTTAATGAAGAGTATGAGTGCTTTTTTGGTGTAATGGATTTGCATTCGCTGACAGTACGACAGAATCCAACGGAGTTTAGACAGAATGCTCGTAAGCTATATGCGCTGTATGTAGCGGCAGGCTTAGATCCCAAGAAGAATTGTGTGTATTATCAATCACATGTGCCTGCACATACTCAATTGGCGTGGCTGCTTGATTGCTTTACATATATGGGTGAGCTGAATCGTATGACGCAGTTTAAGGATAAGTCTGCTAAGCACGCCGATAATATTAATGCGGGACTTTTTACATATCCCGTTCTTATGGCGGCAGATATTCTGCTGTATCAGACTGATGTTGTACCTGTTGGTAAGGATCAGATGCAGCATTTGGAGATTACAAGAGATATTGCTGAGCGCTTCAATAATATATATGGTGATGTATTCAAGATTCCGGAGGCTTATATCGGCAAGAGCGGAGCTAAGATAATGTCACTTGCTGATCCGACTAAGAAGATGTCTAAGTCTGATGAAAATGTTAATGCAACAGTTTTTCTTACAGATGATTCCGATACAATAATTAGGAAGTTTAAGAAGGCTGTTACTGATTCGGAGGCTTGTGTTAAGTATGATCCTAAGGGTAAGCCGGGCATCAGTAATCTTATGGATGTTTATTCTTGTGTGACAGGTAAGACAAGTGCTGAGATAGAATCAGAATTTGACGGCAAGGGCTATGGTGATTTCAAGCTTGCTGTCGGTGAAGCAGTTGCAAGTGAGCTTGCACCTGTTCAAGCAGAATACAATCGTTTGCTTAAGGATAAGGAATACATTAACGGTTGTATTAAGGAGAATGATGAGAAGGCAGCATATTTCGCCAATAAGACGTTACGTAAGGCGATGAAGAAGGTTGGCTTGACAGAAATGATTCGATAATGTAACATAACACTAATCTTTATTTCGAACAATTCTATTATGAATTGATATTTCCCGAATAACAAATGTATAGTAGCGTAACAACAGCTATTCTAAGAGGAATAACATCGACCTTGGTTAATGTAGAGGCCGATGTTAGTTCCGGTATGCCTCATTTTGAGATGGTGGGCTTCTTATCTGCAGAGGTTAAGGAGGCTAAGGAGAGAGTTAAGACAGCACTTAAGAACTCCGGATATGAATTGCCACCGCAGAGGATTACCGTTAATATTGCTCCGGCATCAATTAAGAAGCAGGGCTGTGGCTTCGATCTTCCGATGGCTATTGCCATTTTAAGTGCAATGAATGTAATTGAGCTTAAGGACGATAAGCTTATGATGATAGGTGAGCTTAGCTTGTCCGGACAGATTAATCCTGTTGTGGGAGTTCTTCCAATTCTTCTTGATGCTGTAAAGAACGGAATAACTAAGTGTATTGTACCTTATGAGAATTACAGAGAAGCTGTTCTTGCTAAGAGCATAAAGGTTATTCCCGTTAAGCATCTAAAGGATGTAATATCATATATTAATGAAGAAACGCTCCCTGAGTACAAGGACGAGATACTCCCTAAGGAGTATGAGGAAGATGCAAAATATGACTTTTCCAATATCAATGGTCAAAAGCTTTTACGACGTGCATCGGAGATAGCAGTGTCCGGTATGCATAACCTTCTTATGATAGGACCACCCGGTGCGGGTAAGACTATGATTGCTAAGTCGATTCCTTCAATTCTTCCGCCAATGACAGAGGAAGAATGTATAGTAAGCTCTAAGATTCTGAGTGTCGGTGGCGGATTTAAGAATAATCCAAGACTTATTAATGTAAGACCGTTTCGAAGTCCGCATCATACGATAAGTCCTCAAGGTCTTATCGGAGGTGGTGTGATGCCCGCTCCGGGAGAGATATCTCTTGCCCATAATGGTGTATTGTTTCTTGATGAGCTAACTGAATTTCATAAGTCTACTCTTGAGATGCTAAGACAGCCTATGGAAGACCACGAAGTCAGTATTTCAAGAGCCGCAGGGAAGGTCACATATCCTTCCAATTTCATGCTTGTATGTGCCATGAATCCTTGCTCCTGCGGATATTATCCCGACCTTAATCGCTGTAGGTGCGACCGTAATTCAATAAGGCGATATTTTAATAAGCTTTCGCAGCCGCTTCTCGATAGAATAGATATGTGTGCGGAGGCATCTATGGTAAGCTATCACGATATTGTAGCTAAGGAGGTTAACGAGTCATCTGCGACAATACGTAATAGAGTTATAAGGACGCATGAGATTCAGAGGAAGCGATATGTAAATGAGAATTATAATTACAACAGTGATATTCCTTCTAATGATGTTCTTAGAATGTGTAATCTCGGCGAAGCTGAGAATAAGTTTATGGAGGATATCTATGAACAATATGAGCTGACAGGTCGTACATATTACAAGCTTCTTCGTGTAGCGAGAACCATAGCTGATATGGCGGGAGATGAGGATGTAAATGTTATGCATCTTCGTGAGTCTCTTATGTATAGAGGAATTGATAAGAAATATTTTGAGTGGGGTGCGTGATGGAAGAATTAAAATATGAATTATGGCTTACAAAGCTTGATATATCTAATACAAAAAAGAATAGATTGACCGATTGTCTCAAGGATGCCAAGTCGGTATACGAAGCTGATAAACATAAGCTTATGGCAACCAACATGGTTGGTGAAGAAACAGCCGATACAATAGTTAACTCTAAGAGGACTTACGACCTTGATGCGGAATATATTAAGTTCAAGACTTATAATCAGAAGCTGATCACAAGACCGATGGAGGACTTTCCGGGTAAGCTTAAGATAATCAAGAATGCTCCGTATGGACTGTTTTACATTGGCACCCTTCCTCATGATTTGGATAAATGTGTGGCAATAGTGGGAGCAAGGCGTTGCTCCGAGTATGGCAGAAGTATGGCAAACGAACTTGCGGAGGAATTATCTAAAAGAGGCTATATTATTGTAAGCGGAATGGCTCTCGGAATCGATAATTCTGCCCATGTGGGTGCGCTTAAGGCAGACGGCGTAAGCATAGCCGTGCTCGGGTGCGGAGTTGACATTTGCTATCCGAGAAATAATATCAATACATATGTAGGGCTTCAGAAGAAGGGTGCGATTATTTCTGATTTTCCTCCGGGAACTCCGCCTATTAATAATAATTTTCCATCGAGGAATCGGATTATATCTGCTCTTGCCAATCAAGTCATAATAATTGAAGCAAGGGAAAAAAGCGGGTCTCTTATAACGGCTGATTTTGCTCTGGATCAGGGGAAGGACATATACGCCCTTCCCGGTCGAATAACGGATTCCTTATCAAGTGGCTGTAACAGACTGATAGAACAAGGCGCCGGAATAATAACCTCAGTTACAGGCTTTGTTAACAACTTAGAGGATGTAAGGCTTAATACTCTTTATACAGATGAATATGATAATGTGGCGGATGTGTTTACAGAGATAGATGATAAGGTAGTGTATAGCTTGCTTGACTACTATCCCAAGAGTATCGAAACAATAATTAATGAGACGAACCTTGACTTGATGCGTGTCTTAAGCTCGATTATGAACTTATGTGAAATGGGGTATGCCCGGGAAGCGTTTGTTAACCAGTATGTTAAGATTAAATGATATAAGAACTCAATCACAAAATTCCTCTTTCTCAACTGAACATGGCGTTCAATGTTTCGAAAGAGGATTTTGCTGATTTCGTTCTTAGGCAAGCATCTGAGCAGCCAAGACCCGCTAAGTCGTCATGAGCGCGTGGGTCCTTGGTGCGAAGATGCAAGATAACAATTAATTCTTGAAAAAGAAAAACTATTGGTGTATAGTTGTAAGTCGAATTGACTAATTATAAAAATAAACATACAGGAGCATATCAATGGCGAAGAATCTTGTGATTGTGGAGTCGCCCACCAAAGTTAATACAATTAAGAAATTCTTAGGTAAGAATTACACCATTACCGCATCTAACGGTCATGTAAGAGATTTGCCTAAGAGCACAATGGGCGTTGATGTTGATAATGACTTTGAGCCAAAGTATATAACGATTAGGGGTAAGGGTGACTTACTGGCATCCCTTAGAAAAGAGGTTAAGAAGGCAGATAAGATATATCTTGCAACTGACCCTGACCGCGAGGGAGAAGCGATAAGCTGGCATCTTATAAGTGCACTTAATTTAGAGGACAAGGATGTCAGCAGGATAAGCTTTAATGAGATAACCAAGAAGGCAGTTAAGGAAGCACTTAAGAATCCGCGAGAGATTGATATGGACCTTGTTGATGCACAGCAGGCCAGACGTGTGCTTGACAGAGTAGTTGGCTATGAGATAAGTCCTGTACTCTGGGATAAGGTTAAGAGAGGCCTCAGTGCGGGAAGAGTTCAATCTGCGGCACTTAACATTATATGTAAGCGTGAGCAAGAGATATCGGAATTCATTCCCGAAGAATATTATACGCTTGATGCCAAGTTTAAAGCTTCAGGTTCAAAAAAGTCATCCTTTGATGCATCATTTTACGGTGATAAGAAGTCTAAGCTTGATATTACCGGCAAGAGTGAGCTTGATAAGATAATGAAGGAGCTAGACGGCGTAGCATATACAGTTGACAGTGTTAATACGTCTAAGAGAGAGAAGAAGACTCCGCTTCCGTTTACTACATCAACGATGCAGCAGGAGGCATCTAAGCAGCTTAACTTCGCAATATCCAAGACAATGAATATTGCTCAGCAATTATATGAAGGTGTTAACATTTCCAAGGTGGGTACGGTAGGACTGATAACATATCTCAGAACCGACTCTGTCAGAATATCTGATGAAGCTAAGGCTATGTGTCAAGAGTATATCAACAATGAATACGGCAAGGAATATGTCGGTGATTATGTAGCCAACGACAAGAAGAAGGCAAAGATACAGGATGCACATGAAGCAATCAGACCTTCTGATGTTACACTTACACCGGCAATGGTTAAGAGCTCTCTGACTCCTCAGCAATATAAGCTTTATAACCTTATATGGAAGAGATTCGTGGCAAGTCAGATGACTAATGCCGTATATGATGTGATACGTGTACGTATTGCCGGTGGCGATTATATATTCAGTGCTTCAAGCTCTAAGGTTGCATTTGACGGATTTATGTCTGTATATAAGGACAGTGATGATACTGAGGATAAGAAGCAGAAGTTAGATTCGCTTAAGGAGGGTGATAAGCTTGTGCTCGACAGTCTTGAAGAAACAAGACACGAGACACAACCGCCTGCTCATTATACTGAAGCGTCAATTGTAAGAACTCTTGAAGAATTGGGTATCGGACGTCCGAGTACATATTCTCCTATTATATCAACACTTCTTAAGCGTAGATATATTGGCAAAGAGGGTAAGAATTTATTCGTGACGGAGATGGGAGAAATTGTTAATGACCTCATGAATAAGGCTTTTCCTGAGATAGTTGATGAAGCATTTACAGCCAAATTAGAGAGTGAGCTTGATGAAGTGGAAGAAGGCGATATGGCTTGGAAGGAGATAATAAGAGATCTCTATCCTAAGGTTCATTCGCAGGTTAAGGATGCACTTGATAAGATTGATAAGGTTACAATTCAGGATGAAGTAACTGATGTAATATGTGATAATTGCGGAAGCAATATGGTTATTAAGTATGGTCGCTTCGGCAAATTCTTAGCATGTCCCAACTTCCCGGATTGCAGAAATACTAAGCCTTATTTAGAGAAGATTGGTGTGGCATGTCCTAAGTGCGGTAAGGATGTCATAATATGTAAGACTAAGAAGGGTAGGACGTATTACGGTTGTGAGGGCTATCCTGATTGCGACTTTATGAATTGGAACAGACCTGTTAATGATAAGTGCCCAAGATGCGGTGGCTATATGGTTGTTAAGGGTAAGAAGCTAATGTGCCAGAATAGCGATTGCGGCTTTGTGGGCGACAAAAAAAGCGACGATTAATAATATTTCGGGGAGTTGATAATGAGTGTTGAGCTATTAGATAAGACCAGGAAGATTGGCAATTTGTTGCATAACAATAATTCAAGTAAGGTCGTATTTAATGATATATGTAAGGTGATGCGTGAGATTATGGGCTCAGGCGTTATCGTTATAAGTAAGAAGGGCAAGATATTAGGTATTAGCCATTCAAGAGATGAGGATGATTTATCTAAGGTGTCTGATATGATTGTAGATACCGTAGGAGAGTTTCTTGACTCTAAGTTTAATGAGAGGCTTCTTAATATCTTATCAACTAAGGAAAATGTTAATCTTCGTACCCTAGGCTTTGAGGATGAATACATAAAGGATTATTCAGCCATTATTTCTCCTATATATATTGCGGGAAGAAGACTGGGTACATTATTCATATATCGTGTTGACAAACCTTATGACATTGATGATATAATATTGACAGAATATGGCACGACCGTTGTCGGACTTGAAATGACACGTGCTGTCACGGATGAGCATGATGAGGCAATCAGGAATAAGCAAGTCGTTCAATCGGCGATTAGTACATTGTCGTATACGGAGCGAGATGCAATTAAGACTATACTTGATGAGCTTAACGGCAATGAAGGACGTCTCGTTGCATCTAAGATAGCTGACAGAATCGGCATTACAAGGTCGGTAATAGTCAATGCTTTACGTAAATTCGAAAGTGCCGGTGTAATTGAGACGAGATCGGCCGGAGTTAAGGGGACATATATTCGTGTAATTAATGATTATGTTTTCGAAGAAATTGCCGATATAAATAACAAATAATAAGACATTGTATTCTAAGGATGGAATATTGATTGTAAAAGGACTTATATTTTTAAGTCCTTTTTTGTGTTTTTTCAAGAACAATTTCAAGATAGATGCTTACAATCATCCCCTAAATAGCATATATCTTGTGGTATTTTTTGATAAAAAACACAATATATGCAAAAATGTCTTGTATTTTATAAAATATCTTATATAATTATGTAAGAAGTATGTGACTTTATAAGGAGGCTATATGTTTAGTTCCGATGCATTTGATTATGTGAATCTTCTTGACAGGGCAGCAGATGCAAGCTGGGCGCGTGAGAAGGCTATTGCACATAATATTGCTAATGTTGATACTCCGGGCTACAAGAGGCAGGATGTTGAGTTTGATTTAACGCTTAAGAGAGCGATAATAAGAAGCAAGCAGGATAATGTCTTAGATGCCGTAACTAATCTTGATGCTGCAAGCTTACAGCCTAAGGTATTTACTGATTATGCCGGTTATTCTTACAGATTAGACGGTAATAACGTAGATATTGACACAGAGAACGTTGAGCTTGCTTCAGAACAGATTAAGTATCAGGCATTGACTACAAGTCTGTCGCAAGAATTTTCAAGATTCAAGATGGTAGCTAAGTAAGTTCTTCTTACAAGAGTAGGAGGTTATTTATGGCATTATTTCAATCATTTGATATTGCCGCAAGCGGTATGACGGCGCAACGATTTCGTATGGATACAATCGCTGAGAACATCGCCAATGTCAATACGACAAGAACCGAGGATGGTACGCCATATCGACGTAAGGTAGTGTCGTTTCGAGAGAAGTTAACATCACCGACCTTTTCTGATGCAATGAAGAAGGCAACTGAATTCAGAGGTGATGGTGTTAAGGTATCCGGTATCTATAATGATATGAGTGACTACATCATGGAATACGATCCCGAGCATCCGGATGCCGATGAGAACGGATATGTATCATATCCTAACGTTAATACGGTTACTGAGATGACCAACCTTATTGATTCATCTCGTGCGTATGAAGCCAATGCAACCGCATTTAATGCACTTAAGAGTATTGCATCGGCAGGTATTCAGATTGGTAATGGTAGTTGATAAGATTATTAATTTCTTAAGGAGTATGTTATGCCGATAGATATTAATTCGCTTAATGCGATGTATAAGACAACTAATGTGCCGGCAAGCGGATACGGCGTTAATTCTGCAGATAAGAGAGAAGCGTCTAACAGCTTTGATGCGGTACTTAATTCTGTGGTTGGTATGGTTGGAGAGACTAATACCTTACAGAATACGGCATCAGCTGAGGAGATAAGATTTGCTCTCGGTGATGCTGACAACACGCATGATTTGATGGTGGCAGAGCAGAAGGCTGCAGTAGCATTGCAGTATACGGTTGCAGTTAGAGATAAGGCTTTAGAAGCATACAGAGAGTTAATGCAGATGCAGATGTAGCAAATGCTTCGCATTTGCTACATCCGGCGACAAGGATAATAGATAGGGGATGATTTATTATGCCGGAAGCGATACAGAATATTATTAATAGAATAAGGGAGTGGTGGGGTAGATTCACCACTAAGCAAAAAGCAATAATAATCAGTGCTGCAGTAATAGTAGTGGTTGCTATTGCTATTTTGGCGTACGTAGTTACAAGGCCTACATGGGTGACTCTGGTTAATTGTACTACTGCGCAGCAAGCAGCATCCGTTAAGGATTTGCTTGAAGGTGATAATATCGAATATCAGACATCGCAGGATGGTATGACATATACCGTCAAGGAAGAGGATAAGGCAACAGCAAGTATTCTTCTCGGTACTAATAACATTCCTTCTTCAGGCTACAGTATAACTGATGTTATTGATGGAAGCTTTAGTACAACTGAGGCGGATAAGGAGAAGAAGTATAAGCTATACTTAGAAGAGAAGTTCGCTAAGGACCTTACCGCAATAAGTGATGTCGAAGCTGCTGAGGTAACACTTAATATACCTGATAATGATGGAACAATTAGTTCTAAGAAGGAAGAGAGCTACGCTAATGTAATCCTTCATCTTAAGAGCGGTGCTGAGATGGATGAAGACACCGCAGCCGGTATTGCTCAATATATTGCTACCGGTCTGGGTAATAAGACTACTGATAATATTGTTATCATTGACGGTGATGGTAATATGCTGTTCTCCGGTGGTGATTCGGCTTCGGGAGCCGGCACGGCATCCTCTAACTTAAGCGCTAAGGAGAAGGCAGCCAATGCTGTATCTAAGAAGGTTAAGGATATCCTTCTCGGCTCACAATTGTATGATGATGTTAAGGTTGCTCCTAACCTAAGCATGAACTTTGATAAGGTTAACGAAGTTGACTATAACTATTATCTTAATGATGATCAGACGCAGGGATATCTTGATTCACGTTCAGAGTCTACCTCTGAGTCTACATCAGGTACAGGTGGTGTACCCGGTACGGATAATAATGATAATGATACAACTTACGTTATTGATGATAACGGAACAAGCACATCTTCTACATCAGATGTTACGGAAGATTATCTGCCAAGTGAGAGGATAACTACTACCGACAGAGAGGTCGGAGCAATTACTTTAGATGATTCTTCGATTTCTGTTGTAGCGAAGAGATTTGTAATATATAATGAAGATGATATGAAGGAACGAGGCGAGCTTGATGATCAGACCTTTGCAGAATTCGAAGCAGAGAATAGTGATGTAGAGCGAGCCGATGTCGATGATGAAGTAATTGAGAGTATATCTCGTGCAACAGGTATTGCTCAAGAGAATATCTCTATGACGGCATATAACGTACCGATGTTCCAGCCGTCTTCGGGATTGGGACTTAATCTTAGAACAATAATTGAGATGGTCTTAGCACTTCTGATCTTCATACTTCTTGCGATTGTTGTATTCAGAACTCTTCGTCGTGATAAGGAAGAAGAGGTCGAAGAAGAGATTACTATCGAAGACCTTATACAGAATCAAGAGGAAGAGCTTGAGGATATCGGATATAATGAGAAGTCTGAAGCCAGAATGCTCATCGAGAAATTCGTTGATGAACGGCCGGATGCCGTTGCCACGCTACTTCGTAATTGGCTTAATGATGATTGGAGTTAATAATGTCAGCTGCCGAAGATTTAAGCGGTGTACAGAAAGCAGCCGTACTTCTTATCTCCTTAGGACCTGAGAAGTCGGCTGATATTTTTAAACACCTCAAAGAAGATGAAATTGAAGAATTGACGCTTGAGATAGCTAATACCAGAAGTATATCTCCTGAGGTTAAGGATGCAGTTATTGATGAATTCTATCAAGTGTGTCTTGCTCAGCAGTATATCGCAGAAGGTGGTATCGGTTATGCTAAGGAGCTTTTGGAGAATGCGCTTGGTGAAGATAAAGCACATGACGTAATTACTAAGTTAACTGCGTCTTTACAGGTGCGTCCGTTTGAGTTTATTCGTAAGACTGAACCCGGACAGGTTCTTAACTTTATTCAAGACGAGCATCCACAGACAATCGCTATGATATTGTCGTACTTAGCGCCCACACAATCATCTATGATTCTTAGTGCGCTTAATCCTGAGATGCAGGCTGATGTTGCAAGAAGAATTGCACTTATGGACAGAACAAGTCCTGAGGTTATCAAGGAAGTTGAGAAGGTTCTCGAACGTAAGCTGTCATCTCTTATTAATCAGGATTACACTATTGCAGGTGGTGTTGATGCTATCGTATCAATCCTTAATGCTGTTGATAGAGGTACTGAGAAGCGTATCATGGAAGCACTTGAGATAGAAGAGCCTGAGCTTGCCGAAGAGATTCGTAAGAAGATGTTCGTATTCGAGGATATCTTGCTGCTTGACGATCGTTCTATCCAGAGAGTACTCAGAGATGTTGATAATGGTGAGCTTGCGAAGGCGCTTAAGGGAGCTAACGAAGAGGTTCAGAACTGTATTTTCCGTAATATGTCATCTCGTCTTGCTACAATGGTTAAGGAAGATATGGAATTTATGGGTCCGGTACGTATGAAGGACGTAGAAGAGTCACAGCAGATTATCGTTGGTATTATACGTAAGCTCGAAGACCAAGGTGATATTGTTATATCTCGTGGTGGCGGTGACGATTTAGTTGTATAATTATATAATACGCGGAGACGTTATTGCACATATAATACATGAAGTCGTTGTTGGTGATATAATGCGCGGAGACGTTATTGCACATATAATACATGAAGTCGTTGTTAGTGATATAATGCACATAGTCGTCATTGATGGTATAAAACACGGAGGTAAAATTTACAGGTGTCCGAAGAGAAGGTACTTAAGCAATATTTTCACATATTCGAGAACGAAAGCGGTGACTCTTGGAAGATAGATTCCAATGATCTTGTAGCTGAGAAGATTAGCGAATTTCGTAAGAAGGAAGAGGAATATCGTCGTCGCAAGGAACAAGAGCGAATTGACAATATGACTGATGAAGAGCGTGCGGAGTATGAGCAGGAACAGATGCAAGCCGGTGGGATTGATGCCATCCTCACAGATTCTGAAGGCGAAGGGATGATGGATGATCCCGCTCTTAACGAGATTCACAATGAATTAATTGAGCAGGCGCAGGCTGAGGCGGATAGTATAATAGCAGAGGCTAATGCCAGAGCTGATGATATATTGGCTCAGGCAAGTGAGACGGCAGAGTCAATGAAGGAACAGGCCATTAAGGAAGGGCAGAAGCAAGGCTACGATATGGGTCAAGCGATGGCCGTTGGTGAGATTGACACTGCCAAGCAAGAGATGGATGCACAGGTTGCACAGATTAAGCAAGAATACATTGACAAAGAAATCGAGATGGAGCATGACGTACTGGATGTAGTCTGTGATGTGATGAGTAAGTTCTTTATGATAGAGTTTGGTGATAAGAAGCAGATAATATCTCATTTGTGCGAGAATGCAATTGCGAATGTAGAGAGCTCACAGACACTTCTTATCAGAGTTAATGAGAAGAATAAGGACCATCTCAGTGCGAACAAGGATATGCTCCAAGATAAGGTTGGCGAGAATGTTCAGCTTGATATAATATTAGATCCGATTCTTACTGATGACCAATGCATAATCGAGACCGATGGCGGAATAATTGATTGCAGTATCGGAGTAGAACTTGATAATTTTATTAAGGATTTGAGAGCGTTAACTATTACTTATGATTGATAAGGGTAAATACTATTCATTATTAGAGAATACTTATTTTGATAGGCTTGGTAAGGTTTCCAAGGTAGTTGGTTTGACGATTGAATCAATTGGACCCGATGCCAAGCTTAATGATTTATGTGAGATAATTGCAGAAGACGGTACCAGAATCAAGGCTGAGGTTGTAGGCTTTAGAGATAAGAGCTTGCTTCTTATGCCGTTTGAACCTGTTGAGGGTGTCGGTGTCGGATGTATGGTTGAGAATACAGGTAAGCCGTTATCCATACCGGTAGGTGATGAACTGCTTGGTCACACAGTAGACGGAGTAGGCAGAATTGATGACGGAAGTATACTTGATTTGCCTATAGAATATCCTGCTGAAGCCGCACCGCCCGACCCAATGGACAGAGAGATTATATCAGAGGTGCTTCCGCTTGGAGTTAAGGCTGTGGATGGTCTTATTACCGTTGGTAAGGGTCAACGTATTGGAATCTTTGCGGGCTCGGGAGTCGGTAAGAGTACGTTAATGGGTATGTTTGCCCGTAATACTAAGGCTGAGGTAAATGTTATAGCTCTGATAGGAGAGCGTGGACGTGAGGTTAGAGAATTCGTTGAGAATGACTTAGGTCCCGAGGGTATGGCAAGATCGGTTGTTGTGGTTGCAACAAGTGATAAGCCGGCACTTATTCGTAATAAGGCAGCCAAGACAGCGACAGCTATTGCTGAGTATTTCAGAGACCAAGGTAAGGATGTGCTTTTAATGATGGATTCGCTTACTCGATTCTCTATGGCTCAAAGAGAGATAGGCTTAGCGTCGGGTGAACCTCCCGTAACAAGAGGGTATCCGCCGTCTGTGTATTCCGAGATGCCGAGACTGTTAGAGAGAGCAGGTAATTCCGATAAGGGCTCGATTACCGGTCTGTATACGGTACTTGTGGATGGTGATGATTTCAATGAGCCGATTACCGATACAGCCAGATCCATTCTTGATGGTCATATAATGCTTAATCGTGCCTTGGCGCAGAAGAATCACTATCCCGCAATAGATGTCTTACAGAGTATATCCAGAGTAATGTCTGCCATAGTAGATAAGGAGCATAAGACAGCGGCAGGTAAGATGAAGAATGTTCTTGCTACCTATAACGAAGCCGAGGATCTTATCAATATCGGTGCATATAAGAATGGTTCCAATAAGAACATCGATTATGCGATTGAGAAGATAGATCAGGTTAATGAGTTCTTATTGCAGGAGACACATACTAAGTATGACTTCGAAGAAGAGGTAGAGGCATTAGAGAACATGTTCAAAGAATAGATATTAAGGCAAATGTCTTTAAGTAGGTACAGCCTATGGCGAAATTCAAATATAGGATGCAGAATATCCTTGATATCAAGGAGAAAATCGAAAGTCAAGAGAAGATAGCTTACGGACAGGCTAATGCTGCCCTTAATGAAGAGCAAGATAAGTTAACCAAGCTAATGATAAGAAGGGCAGGCTATGAGAAGGATCTTAGAGATGCAACTGTTGGTGAACTTGACTTTTCCGAGATTCATAGAATCAAAGGTGCAATTGAGACTATGAAGGTGTTAATCAGAGATCAGATGATTAATGTCCATATTGCAGAGAAGAAGGTCGAAGAGGTAAGAGCGAGACTTGATGAAGTAATGAAGGAGCGCAAGACACACGAGAACCTCAAGGAAAAGGCATTTGAAGAGTTTAAGCAAGAGATTAATGCAGAAGAGAATAAGATTACTGACGAATTAGTTAGTTATACATATCACGCTAGCGAGGACGGAGAAGAGTAATGGCTGACGAAGATAAGAAAGAAGCCAAGAAGAAGGCTAAAGCAGAGAAGAAGGAACAAAAGAAAAAAGAAAAAGAAGCTAAGAAAAAAGGCGGAGACTCTGAAGACGGCGAAGAAGAAGAAGGTGGCGGCAAAGGGCTTGTTGTTTTTGTTGCCATTTTGATATTTATTATCTGGGTTGTTATCATCGGACTTTTAATCAAGATGGATGTAGGTGGATTCGGGTCTACCGTACTGTATCCTGTTCTTAAGGATGTACCGTTGATTAATAAGATATTGCCCGAAGTGACTGAGTATGCCAAGGAAGATGCTCAATATAACTTTGAATCTGTAGATGATGCTGTCAAAAGAATCAAAGAATTAGAGGCAGAGTTAGAAGCCGCAAAATCGGCCGGAGGCGTTGATAGTGCGCGCCTTGCAGAGCTTGAAGCTCAATCAATTGAGCTTAAGAATTATAAGGAGAATCAAGCTAAATTCGAAGAAGAAAAAGAAAAATTTTATCAAGAGGTTGTTTTTTTCGACAAAGCGCCCGATATAAATGAATATAAGAAGTATTATGAGACAATCCAACCATCTAATGCGGAGGCAATCTATAAGCAAGTCGTCGAACAAACCACCCAAGACGAACAAATTAAGTCATATGCGTCAGCATATTCTAGTATGAAGCCTGCCCAGGCAGCGGCTATATTTAATACTATGACTGATAATTTACAGCTTGTAGGGAAGATTCTGTATGCGATGGATGCATCATCAAGAGGTAAGATATTAGGAGCCATGAATGCTGAGACAGCAGCACAGGTTACTAAGATAATGGAACCATAGATGATGTCTTAGTCATGGATTTGACCAAGTACTCCTTATGTAAACACATAATGAAAGGAGGAATCGTATGACAAGTGGCAAAATTGCAAATCTAGGTCCTAACATTATGGTTAATCCTAAGACTAATGTTGCAGAAGATACCAAATCTTCTGATTTCCTGGATGTTATGAATCGTAGCGTGTCAGGTAGCAATCCTAAGGCTTCGGATGTAACAGAGCAACTCAAGACATCTGATTCAAAGCCTGTAGATAACAAGGATTCTAAGACTGTTAACAAAGCTGATGACACTGCTAAGAATACTAATGATACCAAAGCAGACAAGACCCAAGATAAGTCGGCTAAGGCAGACGATACAGCTAAGGCTGATAAGACGAATAATGCTGATGCCAAGGCTACTAAGACAGTTAAAGCAACTAATGATAATACAGATGTGAAGGCTGACATGAATGAAGCTGAAGAGTTGCCTGCTGAAGTAATCGAACTTGTTAACGAAATTATTAATAATTTCCAAGCTGACGTTAAGGATATTTTAACAGAAGCACTTGATATTACAGAAGATGAGCTTGCTAATGCTATGGCTGATATGAATACCACATTTGCTGATTTACTCAATCCAAAGCAAGTAACTGAGCTTATGGTTGAGGTTGCAGATGTAGAGGACAGCGTATCGCTTGTTCTCGATGAGAACCTATCTAATGCATTATCAAGTATCAGAGACTTAATTAATGAGGCTACATCTAAGACCGGACTTGAAGTGCCTCAGATTCAACAGGTAGTAGCTGAGTCCGAGGGAGCTGTAGAGATTCCCGTGGAAATGATGAGTGAGGCCAATGTGGATATTCAGGATATCGAGATACCTGAATTACCGAAGGAGCAGGTTTTAAGAGATGCTCAGCCTAAGATGGAGAATCAGCCTATTAATGCTCCGACTCAGGAGGAAGCTAAGGCACAGGTAGTAGCAGAG
>CAJOIL010000018.1:26874-29350 GCA_905234525.1 uncultured Lachnospiraceae bacterium
CTAAGAGTGGTGATGATACATTTACCATTAAGCAAGACACACAGTCTAACACTAACAACTCGAACCAGTTCCAAGGTCATGAAAGACCAAGTGATAATAATAATACACAATTCAATATGAATGTGACTGTGGATAATGCTAACGTTCAGGTTGAGACGCCGGTTGAGGTCGAGGCAAGACCACAGATGAGCAGATTCGACACAATGCAGCTAATCAGTCAGATTGCTGATGCTGCAAGAGCTAATATCAGTGAAGATGTTAAGACAATTGAGATGATTCTTAATCCTGAATCTCTCGGCAAAATTTATCTTAATGTAACACAGAAGCAGGGTGCACTTCATGCACAGCTTGTTGCACAGAATGAAGCAATCATGCAAGCCTTAGAAGAGCAAATGGCTCAGCTTAAGGAAAGTCTTAACAGGGCAGGAATTAAGGTAGAAGCTGTTGAAGTATCTGTCGGAACGCATGAATTCGAGCGTAACTTAGAAGAAGGAATGCACGGACAAGAGGAGCAGGCAAGACAGCAAGCAGAACAAAACTCACAGCGTAGGAAGCCTATCAGTATTAACCTTAATAATCTTGATGAATTACAGGGACTTATGTCTGAAGAAGACATGCTTGTAGCTCAGATGATGAGAGATCAAGGCAATACAATGAACGTACAGGCTTAGAAAGGAGTTAAGATGGCATTAATTCAAGAGATTCAGAATGGCAAGGTAGTTAATAACACATCATCAAACGATTCTACAGCAGCCAGCAAGAATAATTTTGATAAGGATATGTTCCTTCAATTATTGGTAGCTGAGATGAAGTATCAAGATCCGTTAGAGCCTACAACCAATACAGAGTATGTATCAGAGCTTGCCAGCTTTACACAGGTTGAAGCTACTCAGAATGTACAGGATAAGATGGAAGATATGCAGGCCAGCACTTATGTCGGCAAATACGTTATCCTTAATACAACTGATGCTTCAGGTAATCAGACATACGTATCAGGCAAGGTTGACTTCTTAGAGAAGAAGGATGACGGATATTACGTATCGGTTAATGACGGATTATACAAGGCAGAGGATGTTGAGACAATAGCAGATGAGACATATTACAATGCAATGATGATGACTAAGGCATTTGAGGATGCAATAGAGAAGTTACCTAATCTTCAGGCGCTTACCCTACAGGATGAAGAGAAGATTAAGGGAGTTCGTACATTATATGACTCAATGGATAGTTATCAGCAGCAATTTATCAACCAAGATTCACTTAAGACACTCGAATCTTTAGAAAAAAGAATTGAATCGCTAAAGTCTGACGAAGAAACGTCCGAATAATATAATAGATGATTTAATTGTTTTATTCTAGATAGGAGATGAGCTTATGAATGACATTGGAATGAACTTCGGCTCTATTGAGCGAATAGCCGATACATATCTAAGCAATCAATCTTCTAAGACGAGAGAAGCATCTGATATTACTAATTCCTTCGAAGATGTATTAAGACAGAGGATTAACGATGAGGGTGGCATCAAATTTTCTAAGCATGCATCTAAGAGGCTTGATGAACGTAATATTTCTCTCTCGGAAGAACAAAATGAACGGCTAGAGCAAGGAATTCAAAAGGCCGAAGCCAAAGGAATCAACGATTCTTTAGTGATTATGGATGAATTAACATTTATCGTTAATGTACCTAATCAGACAGTAGTAACAGCATTAGATATGAATGAATCTAATGGCAACGTATTTACTAATATAGACGGAGCTGTAATCGCGTAACCGCGAATTTTCGGGGTTAGCATATAACCGGACCTAACGGAGGTTATGGCCACTGACCGACAGATGTGGCCAAGCAGCTCCTCTAAGAAATGTAATACATATTACAGCATATTTAGAGGAGGACAACTATTATGATGAGATCACTCTATTCTGGTGTATCAGGTCTTAAGACTCACCAGACAAAAATGGACGTTATTGGTAATAATATCGCTAACGTTAATACTATTTCGTTCAAATCTTCTTCAACCACATTTGCTGATATCATGTATCAGACAACATCAGGAGCATCAGGCGCTACTGCCACTACAGGTGGTAAGAACCCTAATCAGATTGGTCTTGGTGTACAAAGTGGTTCTACTAAGGTAAGTATCACAGCAGCCGGTGCAGCTCAGTCAACAGGTCAGGCTCTTGACGTTAAGCTCACAGATTCTAATAATACCAACTTCTTTATCGTTAATAACGGTTCAGAGAATCTATTTACACGTGCAGGTTCCTTCTACATCGATGGTAACGGTAACTTATGTATGACATCAACAGGTTATATGGTACAAGGATGGCAGGTTGATACTTCTTCAGGTGCTCCGGAGATTAGGAAGGACGTTGTATCTCCGCTTAGAGTTATGAGTGCCGAGAATATGACATCACCTCCTGAGGCAACTGAGAATGCTAACGTATCAGGCGTTATTGATAAGAATGATACTAATGT
>CAJOIL010000019.1:0-18172 GCA_905234525.1 uncultured Lachnospiraceae bacterium
CCTTGACGATAGAAGCTTATAGTGGCATCCTCAGGCAAATCATTAATTAATTCAACCTTGTATGGCTCGCCTCTGTCTTCCATGAACTTGATTGCTTCATCTCTTGGAAGCTCAAAGCGTTCAAACTTAGGCTTAGACTTAATAATCTTCTTCATCTCTGCCTCTATAGCATCAAGGTCCTCTCTTGAAAAAGGCTCTGTGTCAAAATCATAATAAAAACCGTCTTCTATTGACGGACCGATTGCAAGCTTGGCATCCGGTCTGATTCTCTTAACTGCCTCAGCCATAATATGTGAGGCTGTATGTCTAAGAGTACTGAGCCCGCCTTTATCCTTAGCTGTAAGTATAGCAAGCTCTGAGTCGCCGTTAATCGGCATGCGAAGATCTGAAACTACACCATCAACCTCTACAGCACAGGCATTACGAGCCAAGCCTTCACTGATATCCATCGCAACATCATAGCCTGATACACCTGCTTCATATTCCTTTTTTGTTCCGTCCTTTAATGTGATTATCATAATTATCTCCCGCAACAATGCTTATATTTCTTACCGCTTCCGCATGGACACGGATCGTTACGACCCACTTTCTTGTCAGATACAAATGTATGACTTCTCTTCTGTTCCATCACCATCTTCTTCTGTGTATCTTCATCGAATATATCATTCCACTGAGGTAATGTATAAAGCCAATCAGCCTTGGCCTCTACCATATTCCTAAATAGCTTCTCATTATCAAAGTCAAGCTTAACAACTGTATCTTCCTTCATCGTTTCGATTGGATTAGGCTCCTTAAGACTGTCGTTAATACCATCTAAGAATCCAACGAAGGTTAAAGTCTCCATATTATACTTCTTGGCAAGCTCTTCAACAGTACCCTCTACAACTTCATTAGGATTAGCAAGTAACTGTTCATATACAGCCTTCTCCTGCTCAAAGTACTGCGTCCACAAGCTCTGAGCTGTCATCTCATCCTGCGTATTATCGTAAGCAATTTTGCGCCAAGTCTCTAATAATGTCATAATCTACATCATCTCCCATAATTTATAATATAAATAACCCCTATATTATATATAAAATCGTCAATTATATCAATTTATTTTTATAGGAAATGTGTTATAATCCAATAAAAATTAATGTGTGTTTTGCTATAGAACTCCTAAGTTACCGACACAACCCCATAAATGGGGTTATGCATACCACATTTTAGTGGCGTGGAGTTACTATAGCAAAACACACTTGAAAGGTGTACTTTATGGATAAAATCAAAAGAATCCTGGCTATTATAGCTATTATATTATTGGTTGGAATGTACGCATCAACACTTGTTATTGCTATTATAGGCGGCGAGAATCTAATGTTCTACTTAGGACTATCTATTGCAATGACATTTATCGTACCTATTCTTCTGTTCTGCGGCATCGAGATTGCTAAACAGATTAAGAAGAAAAAGGAAGAAAATAATAACCAATTCTAATAACACGGAGACTTAAAAGTCTCCGTGTCTTCATATTATCAATTACCAAGCTTATTAAGCTTTTCTTTAACGAAGAAGGTTTCAAGCTTATTATTAAGACCCTCCTTATCAATTGTCTTAAGCAGATAATCAGCAGGCTTAAGTCCCATAACCGCCATAACGCTGTCTCTATCATCCTTGCCGGTAAGAAACATAACCGGAACATCTTCTGTAGCCGAGTCACTCTTTAACATGGACAGAATCTGCGGTCCGTCAGCAACCGGCATCTGATAATCGAGAAGAATAAGGTCAGCTTTATTCTTAGCCAACCAGCTTATTGCTTGCATGCCGGATGATGCCATGCCAACATTGTATCTATCCTTAAGCCAACCGTAGATTGTCCTCATATAAGTAATATCATCATCAACGATTAAGATACGTTTTTTCCTGTCATGGCTTTCTACGTCATCCATGTATTTTTCGACGGTTCTAATGAGCTTCTCCATTTCAAATGGGCGTTCAAACTGTGCTAAAAGCTCTGTGGCCGGAATAATCTTAAGCGTCCACTCAATATCCATAGGTTCACCTATAAGAATTATCTGACAATCGGATTCACCAACCTTATCACGAAGATATACAAGTGCTTCCGCATCATCATCATTTACATTATTAAGATTAATGATATAAAGCTCAGCGAATTCATGCACCTTATCAAGCTCCTTAATTGTAAGAGCGGCAAACTGATTATTCAGACCATTCTCCTTTAGCTTGTCTTCTATTCCTTTAATAAGAAAGCCCTCTGCTTTGGCAACTACAATAATATTGTTTTTATCAGGCGATGAAATGTCCATATTGTTCCCTCCGTTTTAACAACACATTTACAAATATATTACACATCTTTAAGTTCGTTATCAATGCCTTCCCAATCAAGCTCCAATAAGCATTTTCTTATTCTCTTAAATCTTGCCTCGTCTTCATCTTCAAGCTTATATTGAGCAATATTATCAAGCAACGATTCCATCATACCATAATCATAACTAATTGCAATCTCTCTCATTGTATCATATGCATCTTTTCGCATTGATTCCGTAAGCGGTGGCAGATTACTATCATCCTTATCAAGGACTATTAGTTTATCATCTAAGTCCATGTATTGCTTTAATAAACCATCAATATTATTGTCAATCGTGTCAATATCCGTATTCTCACCGGCTTCTTCCAGCCTTCTTGCCGCTTCGGATAATTCCTTCGCACCTATCACACGCGCAGAGCTCTTAAGCGCATGTACCTTGACAGTGAAATTCTCCCAGTCCTTATTATTATAGTAAGTTCTTATCTCATCAGCCTTGTCACCGGCTGTCTCATGGAAAATGCGTATTACAGACAGATAATTCTCTTCAGAACCACAGTATACTACTCCGGTTTCGGTATCAAGCTCGTTAATGGCACTTAAGTCAGCCAATTCATTAGCTTCTTCAGAAACGTCTTTTTCTTCATCTGTCTCAGAATCACTGTTATCACTGTCAAGAACCACCTTATCATCAGGAAGCCACTCAATAAGTCTTTGTTCAAGCAAATCAGGATTAACCGGCTTAGAGAGATAATCATCAAAGCCTTCACTGATATACATCTCTCTTACACCCGATACAGCATTTGCCGTAAGGATGACACATTTCATATCACCGACAAGACCTTCATCCTTCATATAATGAAGCGCTTCAATACCATCCATCTTAGGCATCATATAGTCAATCAGCATCACATCATACTTATTATTACGAAGAAGCTCTATTCCGCTCATGGCTGAATCTGCCGTATCTATATTAATCATAGTCTTCTTAAGCAGATTCTTAATAACAGACAAATTAATCTCCGTATCATCTATTACAAGAAGATGTGCGTTCGGCGCACGGAAGCTTTCCTTATATGAGTTAAGCTCATTTCTGTTCATTGTATTCTTCTGAAAGAAATCTCCGATTGGCTCTTTTGATATAACATTTTGCCTAACAGCAAAAGAAAATGTAGAGCCCTCACCATAGACACTTTCAACATCAAGCTTTGTACCCATAAGCTCTAAAAGCTTATTTGTAATAGACATTCCGAGTCCGGTACCTTCCACCTTACGATTACGCCTCTCCTCTATTCTGGTAAACGGAGAGAACAATTTATCCATGTCCTCTTGCTTCATTCCGATTCCTGTATCACTCACCTTGAACTTTAGTGATATAGCATCTTCTTCGAGCTCATCAAAGCTTACAACGAATTCTATCTCACCTTCTCTGGTATACTTAAGGGCGTTGGTAAGAAGATTAAGTACACACTGCTTAATCCTGATTTCATCTCCGAAAAGAACTCTGGGAATTCGTTCATTTACCTTCACAATGAACTTAAGTCCCTTATCTACAATTCGCTCATTAACCATACTGATAAGATTGCTTATCATTTCACCCACCTCATATTCAATGGGTATAATCTCCATCTTACCTTCTTCAACCTTAGAGAAGTCAAGAATGTCATTAACAATGGAAAGAAGCGTCTTAGAAGAGGTCTTAATATCCGATGCATAGCCTACTACCGCTTCCTCGGAGCTCTCACGAAGAATCATTTCATCCATTCCGAGAATCGCATTTATCGGGGAACGAATCTCATGTGACATATTGGCCAGAAAACTTGACTTCGCCTTATTGGCATCATCCGCAATCTCTTTTTGTATTCGAAGATCTTCCATATACTGAAAATGATCTGTCTCATCATTTATAAGATAAATTCTGCCCAGGTTGTCAGCTTCTTCACCGAGCATCTCCCTTCTCGTAACATACATTCTGTTATCAATCTCAATTGGTTCTTTAAGCTCGATATGCTCTTCCAAAATATTAATAACCGTATCCTTATCCTTATCAATCATAGGAAAAAGCTTCTTGCTGGGTTTATTGTAATAAATAACATTTTCATCACTGTCAAATGCTATGAAGCTGCACGATGCAAGTTCATCCAGCGCAAACTGTCTCGCGATATCGGCAGAATCAAGAAGTTTGTACTTAAGAATTGCAATAAGGAAAACAATAGATCCCAGAGTATATCCTACTGCGGTAATATCGAACTTTCTCGTTATAGGAAGTAAATGTGTTATCTCTATTACGTAAAATACAATCATAATAATCATAGCAACAGACACAACCCGAAGTTGCTTTTTTCTTATTATATTTTTCTCCCTGATTAAGCTTCTAACAAGCCAATAACAAGTAAGAATAATGAATACAACCACCGTAGCCGTAAATAAATAATAGAGAATGCCGTTACCATGTATTATTATAGGGATTCCATCGTTAATCTCGAATTCCATATATGTGTAATAAAGGTCATTCTTATCAACATCTATTATTGCAGCATACACTGCGAAATAGAAAATCATCGTAATTACGAGAAACCACTTGGGAAGCTTAACCCTACAAAGCTCTGCCACGAAGAGAAGAAGCGCAAAGCCTATCCATATTCTTCCGGCATAAGATAACTTCAAAGCCACCAGATATGTTTCAAGCGTAGTAGACATAAGCTCCACCTGATACCCAAAATTATTTACAAGAAGAACAAAACAAAAGAATATCAGATACAAATGCAATCTACCATTAAATTTATAGAAAAGAAGAGTAATGGTAATTGCAAGAACAAAAACATTTATAAGCTCTATTATTTGTACTACATTATACATAACAAACCTCCGATTGACCCGCTTTAATCTACTGTCTAATACACTTATAACACATTAATTCTTTATTGCAAATGTTCAGCCATAAATTGATTTGATGCTTGCCTTATCATCCCACTCATATCTATATCAGGAACTATTGAAAATGTGTATTCGGGATATAGTTCATTAACTTCCTTATATAGAATTGCAAGTGCCTCTTCTCTGTCAGCCTCAAAGCTCAATACAACATCAAATCGAATTGTCTTCTCATCCAAATCAACGTAGAACCCATGCAATTGAAGTGCAAAATCGTGAGACATTACAGTCTTAAGAATCGTATTCCTTATAATGGCGGCTTCTTCGTTAGTCGTATTATACGAATACACTCCTATACCGGTCATAATGACACCTGTTTCCTTCAATATATTAAGCTGAAGCTTTCTTGTAAGCACATCAACCTCGTCAACAGTCATAACATCGGGAAGTTCAATATGAACTGTTCCGTAATGCTTATCGGGACCAAAATTATAAAGAATTAAATCGTAAGCACCTCGTACATCATCCTCACGATTAATAACTTCCCTTACCTTAGAACTAAGCTCGGGATCGTTCTTCTCGCCTACGATCTTATCTACAGTCTCTGTAAGTATTTCCCAACCGGCTTTTAAGATAACAACAGCAATAATAATACCAACATACGCTTCTAAGGATATACCCCATATAATATATATAATTGCACTGGCAAGCACTGAAGCGGAAAGTATTGCATCAAAAAACGCATCCTTTCCGGAAGCAACGAGTGCATCGGATTTGACTTCCTTTCCCTTCTTTTTGACAAATGTTCCGAGTATAAGCTTAACAACAACAGCTACGCCGATTACTATAAGTGCAGCCATCGAATAATCAGGTGTCTCAGGATCAATAATCTTCTTAATGGATTCAACTAATGATCTTAAACCGGCATATAGAATAATAGCTGCCACCACTAATGTGCTTATATATTCAATACGACCGTGACCGTAAGGATGCTCCTTATCAGGCTTCTTAGCACTAAGCTTCGCACCAACAATTGTAACCACCGAAGAAAGTGCATCAGTCGCATTATTAATTGCATCTAAAACCATAGCAATTGAGTTAGACATTAGTCCCATAATTGCTTTAAAGCCTGCCAAAAGCACATTTGCAATAATACCTAAAACACTTGTCTTAACTATTGTCTTCTGTCTTTCAGCCGTAACTGTTATAATATCTTGACTATTATCATTACTCATATCTCTATCTCTCAAATAAATGTATTGCTAAATTCTTCCACTTACGATTATGCGGATGCTCACGTAGAGTCAAGTTAAACTTATCACTTCCGATAAGTACAGTCTGCGGATGCGTAAATTCCTTGAAGCCCCACTCACCATGATATGCACCCATGCCGGAATGTCCCACTCCATTAAACGGTGCACCCTTGACCATAAGCTGCAGGCAGACTTCATTAATACAGCCACCACCGAATTGCTGAGTACTCATAACCTTCTCAGCCCATGGTATATCCTTGGTAAAGACATACAGCGCAAGTCCCTTCTCTCGAGAAGCAATTACATCAAGCACCTTATCAATCTCTCTATCCTTATAAGGCACAACAGGCAATAACGGATTGAATAACTCCCTATTGACTATCTCATCATCAATATCCATAGGATATAATATCGTAGGCTCAAATCTTAAGCTATCCGGGTCTCCTTTACCACCGAAAAACACTTTATCAGAGTATGCCTTGCTATCCTTAACACATTTATCAAAGGCCGCTTTATTAATCATGTGCGGATATTCATCATTATTCAAAATGTTCTTTCCGAGCCTCTTGATATACGCTTTCTTAAGCTCAACTATGAATTCTTCGGCAACCTCAGATGCAACAGCCACTTGATTGATATTGATGCATATCTGACCGCTGTTAAGCGACTTAAAAAATGCTATCTTATTAGCTGCATCCTTGATATTGGCATCCTTACGAATGACGCACCAATTACCTGTCTCACCGCCAAGCTCTAATGCAACAGGCGTAAGATTATCAGCAGCCTTGCTTAAGACATGCCTGCCTATCTTAGGTGAACCCGTATAAAAAATCTTATCAAAGCTCTGCTCTAAGAGATAGTCTGCAACATCGTGACCACCTCCAAGCACCGCAACATATTTCTTAGGGAAAATCTCTTCTATAATCTCTTGCATCAATTCTGTGGAATGAGTAGACTTGGAGCTTGCTTTAATAATTGCCGTATTACCACCGGCGATGCTTGCGGCAAGCACTCCGAATGATAATAATATCGGGAAATTAAAAGGGCTTATGATAAGCGTATTACCATATGGCATCTTATATACTTTTGTAATTATACTGGGGAAGCAAACGATACCACTCAGATGAATCTCAGGCTTAGCCCAACGTCTGAGTCCCTTAACTGTCTCATTAATCTCTAAGATGATAGTACCCACATCACAAAAATATGCTTCAAGCTCACTTCTGCCCAAATCCTTATTAAGTGCAAGCTTAAGCTCTTCTTCATGACGCATAATAGCATGCTTCAAGCGCAGCAACGCTTTAATCCTAAAGTCTATATCCAATGTCTTATTGGTTTTAAAGAATGCTCTTTGCTTATCAATTATTGTATCTATCTCTTTCATTAAATCTGCCCTTATACTTTCAATTTACCCATTTCATTACTCATACTTTATATATACGTCTATTCTACCAAACATTTTACAATTCCACAATTAAAAACCATATAAAAACGAGGGCTAATCGCCCTCGTTATAATTCCTTATAAATCATCTACAGCATCCTTTATTTTGCCCATAAAGCCCTTTTTCTTCTTCTCTTGCTTAACCTGTGTACCGCCGGGCTTTAATGTATTACCTGATAAGGCATCAAATTGTCTTAGTAAATTCTTTGCCTCAGAATTAAGGCTTGTCGGAGTCTGTACTATTAATGTTACATAATGGTCACCTCTGACACCTTTATTACGAAGCGAAGGAACTCCTTTGCCCTTAAGTCTGATACGTGTATCAGTCTGTGTTCCTGCTTTAACCTCGTAGGATACCTTACCGTCTAATGTATCAATTATTACTTCACCGCCAAGTGTTGCTTGTGCAAATGAAATCGGCGCATTAGAAAAGATATCATAATTTCTGCGTTGGAATATAGGATGTGACTGAACTCTTACTTCTACAAGCAAGTCTCCTCTCGGACCACCGTTAAGACCGGGCTCACCCTTCTCCCTTATCCTAACGCTTTGACCGTTATCAATACCTGCCGGAATAGATACTTGAATTCTCTTCTTAGAAGAAGTATAGCCTGTACCGGAGCACTTAGGACATTTCTCTTTTATAATCTGACCGCTACCGTTACAGTCCGGGCAGGTTGAAACATTTTGCATAACACCGAATAAGGTCTGCTGTTGCATCATTACTCTACCCTTGCCACCACATTTTGTACAAGTCGTCTTAGATGTACCGGGCTTAGCACCGCTACCGTGACAGTTGCTACACTCATCCTTAAGCGTTAGCTCCAATTCCTTCTCGCAACCAAATGCAGCTTCTTCGAATGTAATCGCTATCGTGGTTCGAATGTTAGAGCCCTTCATAGGCCCGTTAGAGCTACGTCTGCTACCGCCGCCGAATCCAAAGCCACCGAATAAATCGCCGAATATATCGCCAAATATATCGGTAAAGTCCATGCTTGAGAAATCCATTCCCGGACCACCCATTGAACCATCAAATGCAGCGTGACCGAACTTATCGTATTGAGCCTTCTTGTCAACATCAGAAAGTACAGCATATGCTTCTGATGCCTCCTTGAATTTCTTCTCGGCTTCTGCATTGCCGGGGTTAACATCGGGGTGATACTTTTTGGCAAGCTTACGGTAAGCTGACTTTATTTCGCTTTCGCTTGCCCTAAGACTTCGTAATAGTCTCTTTTTTGATCTGCCATTAATATGCTCCTTATATCTTGTGTCTTCGGTTTAAATACCTGCAAGCTAAGGCTTATTCTCGCATCTTCGGACCGAAGATGCTAGCCATAGTTCTTAGCAAGCGTCAAGTTATATAATATGTGACCGAAGCCTTCGTTCGAGCTTAGAATATATTAGTGATTAAGTCAGCGAGGTCATATATTATATAGCTTGACGCTCACTATAAAACTATCATACGCCTTTGCTCTAAGGACCTATCTATACTTCCTTAAAGTCTGCATCTACGACATCGTCGTTGCCGGAATCTGTTGAACCGGTTGCTCCCATATCCGGGCCGGCTCCCATGTCGGGACCTGCACCTGCGCCCATGTCAGGACCTGCGCCCTGAGCCTGAGCATTCTCATACATCTTAGAGAATACCTTCTGAGCTGATTCCTGTAGCTTCTCTTGTGCAGCCTTAATCTCACCAACCTGTGACTCTGATAATTCTTCAGGTGTCTGATACTGATCTAAAAGATCCTGCAATGATTTAAGGTCTGCTTCAACTGCTTCTTTGTCAGCAGCATCAAGCTTATCTCCTACTTCCTCAAGTGCCTTCTTAGTCTGGAAAGCGAATGAGTCAGCATCGTTACGTGTATCAATTGCTTCCTTACGCTTCTTATCCTGAGCTTCGAATTCCTTAGCTTCCTTGATAGCAGCTTCGATATCATCATCTGACATATTAGAGCCTGCTGTAATAGTGATATGCTGCTCTTTGCCTGTACCTAAATCCTTAGCTGAAACATTTACAATACCATTGGCATCGATGTCAAATGTAACTTCAATCTGCGGCACACCTCTCATTGCAGGAGGAATACCATCAAGTCTGAACTGTCCGAGTGACTTATTGTCCTTAGCAAACTTACGCTCACCCTGTACTACGTTGATATCAACGGCTGTCTGGTTATCAGCTGCTGTTGAGAATACCTGTGACTTCTTAGCAGGAATTGTTGTGTTACGCTCAATAAGAGGAGTTGCAACTCCGCCCATTGTCTCAATTGAAAGTGTAAGCGGTGTAACATCAAGAAGTAATACTTCACCGGCACCTGCATCACCTGCTAATTTACCACCCTGGATTGAAGCACCGAGTGCTACGCACTCATCAGGGTTAAGTGACTTGCTTGGCTCATGACCTGTAAGAGCCTTAACCTTATCCTGTACTGCAGGAATTCTTGTAGAACCACCTACGAGCAATACCTTAGATAATTCAGATGCATTAAGTCCTGCATCCTTAAGAGCGTTGCTGACAGGCTCAGCTGTCTTCTCTACAAGATCGCTTGTTAATTCGTCGAATTTAGCACGTGTTAAATTCATATCGAAGTGCTTAGGACCATCCGCTGTTGCCGTAATAAACGGTAAGTTAATATTGGTTGTTGTAGCAGATGATAATTCCTTCTTAGCCTTCTCAGCAGCTTCCTTAAGTCTCTGAAGCGCCATCTTATCTGTAGATAAGTCAACACCCTCTGCCTTCTTAAATTCGCTGAGCATCCAATCTGTAATCTTCTGATCGAAGTCATCACCACCAAGACGGTTATTACCTGAAGTAGAAAGTACTTCAATTACACCATCGCCAATCTCGATAATAGATACATCAAATGTACCACCACCAAGGTCGTATACCATAATCTTCTGCTCGCCTTCATTATCAAGACCATAAGCAAGTGCTGCAGCTGTAGGCTCATTAATAATACGCTTAACTTCTAAGCCTGCAATTTTACCTGCATCCTTAGTAGCCTGACGCTGAGCATCATTAAAGTATGCGGGAACAGTAATAACTGCTTCGTTAACTGTCTCACCAAGATAACCCTCTGCATCAGCCTTAAGCTTCTGTAGAATCATAGCACTAATCTGCTGTGGGCTGTACTTCTTATCATCAATCTTACGACCATTGTCAGTACCCATATCTCTCTTGATAGAAGAGATTGTCTTCTCTGCATTAGTTACTGCTTGTCTCTTGGCAGGCTCACCGATAAGTCTCTCGCCTGTCTTTGTAAATGCTACGATTGAAGGTGTTGTTCTTGCACCTTCCTGGTTAGCAATAACGGTTGGCTTACCACCTTCCATAACCGCTACGCAACTGTTAGTTGTTCCTAAATCGATTCCTATAATTTTTCCCATTGTTCTTTCCTCCTAATTGTTATTTTATATATATCTGACAAAAACTAATTTGCAACTTTAACCATCGCATGTCTCAGCACTGAATCATTATACATATAACCCTTCTGCAAGACCTCCGCGACAACATTCTCACCAAGCTCTTCATCATCCACATGCATTACTGCGTTATGATAATCGGGATTAAATTCTTGCCCTTCAGCCTCAATCTCTTTGACGCCCATATCTTCAAGCGCCGTAATAAGCTGCTTATAAATCATCTTCATGCCATCTGCAAATGAATCGCCATCCTCTGCCGCATCCAAGCCTCTCTCGAAGTTATCTACAACCGGCAGAATCTTTTCGATTGAACTTTTTGCGCCCATGTCATACATCTGTGTTTTTTCTTTCTCAGAGCGCTTTCTGAAGTTCTCGAATTCAGCCATCTGACGCATTACCTTGTCATTAAGCTCATCGATAATTTGTTGGTGCTTATTCTTTTTATCTTTGAAATGTTTTTTTGCACCTTTACCTTTATCCTTATCATCTGATTCGCTGTCATCATCTAAAGCTTGAGCATCATCTTCTGCTATGCCGTCTGAATCATCATTTTCTGCCATCTCATCTGACGCATCCTCTGTATTCTCTTCAGCATCTTCGTTATCTACGACTTCTTTAGTCTTGGCATCTTCAGTTACATTTTCATCTTCGATGACTTCTTCTGTATCAAAATTCTCGTTTGATTTACTGTTCTTTTTAGCCACTTTAACTATCCCTTTCTATTTATTCTATCTAAAAGCACTTTTTATGTGCTGTCAGAATCAATTATATCTCCCGGCGGGGCGCCGTTTACTGCTTGTTCTAACTGACTCTTCAAATTCTTCAAATTATCAAGCACATTTGCGTAATCCATACGCTTCGGACCGATAATTCCGATTGTACCCTTGACACCTTCACCAAGCTCATACGTAGCAGTAACAACCGAACAATCCTTCATTGTCTTAATTGATGAGTCATTACCGATATATACTTGAATTCCCGTCTCATCAGATGACTTCTCAGCCTCTTCAATGAAATCCGCAAGCGGCTTCTTCTCTTCAAAAGCATTAATAAGATCCTGTGCCTTCTCCGAATCACTAAGCTCCGGATACTTGAAGAAATTGGTTGCACCACTTGTATATACTTCTAAGTCTTCGTCTTCTGTAATAGTATCTGCTACCGACTTAAGCACCTGTTCTATAATATCCTCATGAACTCCCGCCTGGTCCTTCATATTGGATATGAGTGATAAATTAATGTCATTAACTGTAAGTCCGTTAAGATTAGTGTTAAGAAGCATATTAAGCTTTAGCATTGTCTCATTATCGAGAGGCTTCTCAACTTCAATTACTCTGTTCTTTACAAGGTTGCCTTCCATAACAACAACTGATAATACATGAGTATCATCTACATTGGATATCTGTACAAATTTAACCTTATTAGATACGACAGACGGCGCAAGTATCATACTTGCATATTGAGTGTTATTGGCAAGAACCTTAACAACCTGCTTTAAGAGCTTCTCCATCTTACCGGTCTTTTCGAACATCAGCTCTTGCATCTGAGCGACTTCCTTGTCCTTCTCAGCCATAAGGTGATCTACATAGAAGCGATAACCCATATCTGTCGGAATACGACCTGCTGATGTATGCGGTTGTACGATAAATCCAAGCTCTTCTAAATCTGCCATCTCATTCCTGATAGTTGCGGAACTGAGATTAAGATATCCTTTGGATATTGTTCTTGAACCAACCGGTTCGCCTGTCTCTAGGTAATTCTGTATTATAGCGTTAAGAATTATTTCTTTTCGTTCATCTAGCTGTTGCATTTCCATAAGTAAAAACCTTCTTGTTTTTGCCTGTTAGCACTCATATTATTGGAGTGCTAACATTTGCTATACATAATTTAACACCCTTAGCATATTATGTCAAGGATTATTTTATTATTTTTTGTGGAGATTCTGTGAAAAGATACTAGATGTTGTTGAAAATCAAATGAGTTATACAAACTCCCTCGCAATAACATTCTGCAAATCCAGTCCCTTAGCTGTCGGCTTAATAATGCCTCCGTCATCTATGATGAGTCCTTTATCCTGTAATGAGGCAATCTGGTTAGAATACACATTTCCAAGAGGATGGTTAAAAGCATTGAAGAAATCTGTCGACGAGACGCCATCAGTCATTCGAAGTCCAAGCATCATGAACTCTGCCATGCGCTCATCAAGTGTCAGTGTGGTGACTTCATCATATTCATTAATCGGATTAGTAAGCGTCCAATTCTTAATATAAGTCTCAATATCGGTGATGTTCTTATAGCGCACCTCATCAATAAGAGAGGCGGCGCCAAGCCCTACACCTAAGTATTCCTTGCGCTTCCAGTACCCTATATTATGGCGACATTCATAACCCTTCTTAGCGTAGTTAGATATCTCATATTGCTTGTAGCCTCTATTGTTAAGGTATGCATGAACGAAGTCAGTCATTTCGCTTAGCTCATCCTCACTCGGTAAAAAGCTCGTAAGATTACCATTCGACTGCGTAACGTAGTCATCATAATATTCATTGTAAAATGGTGTATTCTCCTCGATAATAAGAGAATAGACGCTTAGATGCTTAAGATTAAACCTACTAACATCAGATAAGGTTTTGCGAAGTGTCTTAATCGTCTGATGCGGCAAGCCATACATAATATCTGCGCTGATGTTGATAAATCCGGCGCGCAGTGCATAATCCAGCGAATTAATAAAACTGCTGTAATCATGAATTCTGCCAAGAAGCTTAAGCTCATCATCATTGCTTGATTGTACACCAAAGCTTAGCCTGTTAATACCAAGTATTTTGTATACGTTAAGACTCTCTCGACTTACTGTACCGGGATTACACTCTATTGTGAATTCAGTTTCTTCATTAATGGTAAATGTGTCATTAATAACATCAACTATTTTGCTGATATATTTTGTCTCAAGGACGCTGGGTGTACCTCCGCCGATATATATGGATGTAACTATTCTATCATTAAGCTTACGTCCCTTATACTCTATCTCAGAACATAAGGCATTAGTATATAGCTCTCTTGTAAAGGGTTCGCTTGTGAATGATAAGAAATCGCAATAGTTACATTTCTTAACACAAAAAGGAATATGAATATACAGTTCTAATTCTTGATTATTCATGTTAATCCTCATCAAGCTTCAACACGCTCATAAATGCGCTTTGCGGAATATCTACACTTCCGACTTGACGCATACGCTTCTTGCCTTCCTTCTGCTTCTCTAACAGCTTCTTCTTACGCGAGATGTCACCACCGTAGCATTTAGCCAATACATCCTTACGAACAGCTTTAACTGTTTCTCTTGCAATAACCTTATTACCTATTGCTGCCTGAATGGGAATCTCGAACAGATGACGCGGAATCTCTCCTTTAAGCTTTTCACACATCTTACGACCTCTATCGTATGCAGTACCCTCGAATACAATAAATGATAAAGCATCAACCACTTCTTTATTAATGAGGATATCAAGCTTAACGAGATTCGACTTAACATAACCCTTCATTTCATAATCAAAGCTGGCATACCCGCGAGATCGAGACTTTAACGCATCAAAGAAATCATATATAATCTCATTAAGCGGCAGCGTATACTTAAGAAGAGCCCTTGTCTCCTCAATGTATTCCATACTGATATATTCGCCTCGCCTCTCTTGACACAAATCCATAATTGCACCGATATAATCAGCAGTAACCATAATCTCAGCCTCAACTACAGGCTCTTCCATATAATCAATCTCAGACGGATCCGGCAGATTAGTAGGATTGGTAAGCTCTATCATCTCGCCATCAGTCTTATACACTCTATATACTACCGAGGGCGCAGTAGTAACAAGATCAAGATTGTACTCCCTCTCTAAGCGTTCTTCTATTATCTCAAGATGAAGAAGCCCTAAGAAGCCACATCTGAATCCGAAGCCAAGCGCCACACTCGTCTCAGCTTCATACTGAAGCGAAGCATCATTAAGCTGTAATTTCTCTAGTGCATCTCTTAAATCAGGGTACTTCGCACCGTCAGCCGGATACATTCCGCAATATACCATCGGATTAACCTTCTTATATCCGGGAAGCGGCTCAGCGCAAGAATTATTCCTATTAGTAACAGTATCACCGACTCTCGTATCGGATACATTCTTAATAGATGCAGTTATGTAGCCTACCATACCTGCATTTAATTCATCACAAGGCACGAATTGTCCGGCTCCGAAATATCCGACTTCAACGACATCAAATTCCGCGCCCGTTGCCATCATTCTAATAGGATCACCAACCTTAATAGTTCCATCCATAACTCTTAAGAATACTATTACACCCTTATAAGAATCATATATTGAATCAAATATCAATGCTTGCAGAGGATTAGAATCTTCTCCTGTCGGAGCGGGAATATCTCTTACAATAGCTTCCAATACATCCTCAACATTAAGACCTGTCTTAGCTGAAACTAAAGGTGCATTTTCAGCTTCAATGCCAATCACATCTTCTATCTCATCGATTACACGCTTCGGATCTGCACTTGGCAAATCTATCTTATTAATAACCGGCAAAATGTCTAAATCATGGTCAAGCGCCAAATATACATTTGCCAAAGTCTGAGCCTCTACGCCTTGAGCAGCATCAACTACAAGGATTGCGCCATCACATGCTGCAAGCGACCTTGATACCTCATAATTAAAGTCAACATGACCCGGAGTATCGATTAAGTTAAATATATATTCATTACCATCCTTGGCGTTATACACAATTCTCACAGCCTGCGACTTAATCGTGATGCCGCGCTCACGCTCTAAGTCCATGTTATCAAGGACCTGTGATTGCATCTCACGTTCAGTCAAAGTGCCTGTCATCTCTATGATGCGGTCTGCAAGCGTTGACTTACCGTGGTCGATATGTGCTATTATACAGAAATTACGGATGTATTGTTTGTTAATTGACATGGGTAGACTCCTATGTAACGTTTCGCTTTAGTTAGTTATATATTCCTCTCAACACGCTCTCGCTCTGACGTGGTGCCCTAGCGGACGCTAAGCTCTCATTCGCTTTGCTCATGAATCGCTAAGCGCCGAGACCACTAAAGGTTTCGAGGAAAATATAACTACCTAAAGCTTTAGCGCTTTTAGTTCATTTCCTAAAAAACAGTTCAAATAATTTTATCACAGAGCACTATAATTAACAAGAATTATGATATAATACAGGATATGAGTATTATAGATCAGGATATTAAGAACGGACAATTTCACAACATATATCTGATAATCGGTGATGAGGAATATCTTAAGAATAGATATGCCAATCAACTTGTTGACGCTCTTATCGAAAGTAAGGACTCCATGAATTACAATGAGTACGACGATAAGGCTTGTGCCGAGAACAGTGCGGAGATTATCAGCACTGCTGTTACCTTACCGTTTTTTGCCGATCATCGTGTGATTAATATTAAGAACAGCGGATGGTTTAAGAATAAGAATGATGACTTCCTTGGCTATCTTGATGAGCCAAATGAAGACACTATTTTCATATTCCGTGAAGCTTCTTTTGATAGGAGAAGCCGGGCATACAAAGCCGCAAGCAAATTAGGATGTATTGTTGAATGTACTCGTCTAAGCAGCAATGACATCAAGAAATGGATTGGCGAGAAATTAAAATCTGAGAATAAATCCATGAAGAAGGAAGCCTTCATTGAATTTGAAGAGCGCACTAATTCAAGTATGGATAATATGGAAATGGAATTCGATAAGCTAATCAGCTACATCGGCGAGCGAAAAACAATTACTTTGGAAGATGTAGAAGCTGTATGCACTAAGCAATTACAATCGAAAGTATTTGATATGATTGATGCAATAGCTGAGAAGAATCCAACCAAAGTATTCGATATGTATCATGACCTGCTTGCAAGCAAAGAATCGCCACTTAAGATATTAGTACTTATTCAGCGAGCCTTCAGACAAAGTCTTCAGATCAAAGACCTAAGAGACGCAGGCTATTCAGAGGATAGAATCATCAAAGAGCTTAATTTTAGCAAAAAGAGAGGCTTTATTGTCAACAAAACACTTCGAATGACGAAAAACTTCTCTAAAGAACGTATGAATGAGCTTCTAAACGAAGCCTGTGAATTAGAGTGTGATATTAAGACAGGTCGCATCAAGGAGCAGTTGGCTGTTGAACTACTCATGATGAAGTATTCATGTTAAATGATAAAATGTCATTAATAGTTATGCAAACAAAAACACCTCTTTCTCTACCGGGCATTCGCCCAACGTGTCGAAAGAGGTTTTTTGATTTGCATAACTATAATATATTACTTCACAAACTATGCGATCTTGTTAACAGCCTGTGTGAGACGAGAAACCTTGCGAGCAGCGTTATTCTTATGATATACGCCCTTGCTGGCAGCCTTATTAATCTCAGAGATTGCAACTGTCAATGCAGCGTTAGCTTCATCCTTGTTGCCATTAGCTACAGCTGTCTCGACCTTCTTAATACAAGTCTTAACCTTAGATCTGATAGCCTTATTACGATCAGCCTTAGTCTGTGATACTATTACTCTCTTCTTAGCGGACTTAATATTAGCCAAACTATTCACCTCCTAGTTAAAGTTAACCATTCTGCAAAGCAATTAAAGATTCGCAGAAACATCTTGTCTATATTATAGGAAAATGATAGGAATGTCAAGACTTTTTTAACGTATTAATTGGTATTCTGTCCATGTCACTTATTCTATCCTTTCAAGTATATATATACTTCCTTACTATCTAAATCCACCTGCACTCTACCGCCAATATCTGTCCTGTAAATGTCACAGCCTGCGTCCTCTAATGTATCAAGCGTAACACCATGCGGGTGGCCGTAT
>CAJOIL010000019.1:18317-39139 GCA_905234525.1 uncultured Lachnospiraceae bacterium
TCAATAGCTTAACAGGAGCTTCACTTCCATACTCCCCTAAAAGCACCAGTGAATTGGCATTAATATCATCTATACTCTCATCCCCTGCAAATATACATCTGAGAGTAAAATCATCTGTAGATATCTCATCTCCCACATTCATTACAAGTATCTGTGTATTATTCTTATCTGCCTTTGTCTTAATCTCATCATAATTAGATTCTCCTATCATATAGGAATCAACAACTATGTAATCTATGGGATAACCGGCATCTAATGCTTCAGCAAGCCCACTCATATGATCACTATCGGTATGTGACACAAACCAATATTCAATACGTCTGATTCCTTTGAATTTAAGCCATGGCAATATACGATATTTACCTACATTCTTAACATCCGAGCTTCCTCCGTCAATAAAATAATTAACATCTCCACCACCGATATATATACCGTCTCCTTGTCCTACATCAAGCATATCAATTTCAAAAGCCAGTCTGTTATCATTATTTGTAATAACAAGAATAAGCGCCACAAATCCGATAATCACAGCAACTACTCTATGCCTCAAATGCACATAATCACTCTTAATGAATTTATCCATATTCCTGGCCTTGATTATAAAATACCTTGTTATCATATAAAGAATTAAATAATATAATACAATCTCAATTACTGTCGGTCTGCCTGTCACAATCCTCGCAAGCGGCAGCTGTAAGCTATTATATGCCAATAATTCGTAGGCATAGAGTATAACATGTGAAATGTAAAGAAACGTTTCACATATTACCGACAACAGTCCGCTTAATATTACAAGGCATGAAGCGATTACGCCTATCAATCCGCCAATTAATGTCACGCTTAAAAGTACGCCCAAAAGCGGTATAATAACGAGATTAATAAGGACAACATATGTGGGGATTTCATAATAGTAATAACAAACAATGGGAAGCGTAACGAGCTGAATTAATGCACCGGATAATAATGCTTTAATTATCCTCTCCTTAATGCTCATACGAAATGCTTCACCCTTATGACGCTCTAAGAATCTCAATCTGATAAACTTTTCATATATTGAAGTAAGCGGACTTACAACTATTGCTATTCCGAAAACCGCACCAAAAGAAAACACAAAGCCCGCTGATAATACGCAATACGGATACAACACAATTAAATACATCATGGTGACGGCTAGTCCTGTCAGGACGTCATATGAATGTCCGATTATATTGGCAATTATCATTATGAGAAACATACCGATTGCACGAATAGTTGATACGCCTCCATCTACAAGCATTCCATATAATATAACCAATGCAGATGAAATAATTCCTGACACTACAAAATTCAGTCCCCTACGTCTTAACAGCTTATAAATGCCCATACCTATTATCGAAATATGAAGACCTGAAATTGCAAGAATATGCGCTAACCCCGAGAGCTTAAATAAATCCTTTGTATCAGTATCTAAGCCGGACTTATCTCCTAAGCACATAGCAGACATTATTCCACTCTCTTCACCCGGCAGATTATCATTCAATACTTTATTGATATCACATCTAAGCTCATACAAGTATTCCTGCAACGAAAAAACCGGCAAAGAAAACTCCTGTATACTACCCTTTACTTTGCAGATACAACCGAGTGAATTATAATAATCCTTCTCATCAAAATTGCCTTCATTACGTGCTCTGTTAAATTGTACTTTTTTACCCTCAATTTGGGCTTTTGTTCCAAGTGTAAATTCATCCGAATCGGATATTAGAATTATTGATATATGTGGTTCCAACTCAACATCATCAATAATAATATTATCAAAATAAAGATAATAGGAAGAAGGTTTAGCTTCAATTAATGTAAGCCTGCCATAAAATGTTATGCTCTCGCCGTCTTCAATTTGTTCAATATATTCTTTAGCCTCAAGATAATCATTACTTCTGACAAAGCCAACAAAAAAGCTTGCCAATATGCTCAGTATGCTTAACATAATAACAATTAACTTAAGCTTACTGAGCGTCTCATATATGATGAAGCCTATCAAAAACAATATTGCTGCGATTAAATATATCAAAGACATATCAGCAATATTATTAATGTAGCAAGAGCCTAATAACATTTCAACAGCAAGAGTACACATTACTCTCTTATAAATGTTATCACCCTCTTATTTAATAAACTATTATTTTACATTTCCGAAATAACATTGGTAGCAACTACCATAGACTTGTCACTTACATATGTGCCGGTAAGATCAAGGTAATCCTGCTGTGTTGCATCATTAGTATTAGTCGTCTTAATAACAACCGACTTAACATCTGCCGAATCACATAGCGAATTAACGATGGAGTATATTATTGCCTTACTTGATATATCAGACTTCTCGGTAAGAAGCGTAGAATCAAGTGTTACATAGCACACTCCGTCTGATACTGATGTATTAACAATCATGGTATCCTCCGGAATTGCAACCTGTGCATTTTCTGTCTCAGGCTTTTTGCGAAGATATTCCAAGACTACATCAGCAAGCTGAACCCTCTCATCAACATCTATAACCTTCTTCTCGCAGATTAAATCTTCTCCGGTTGAAGTAGCATAGTATAACGACACTTCCTTCTTAACCTTAAATGATGATGCATTGCCATAATCATCCAAGAAGCTATCATTACTTAAAGGCGTCAAAACATTACCGGCTTCATCGGTCATGGGCTTACCTGATACGTAAAAGGATACTAAGTTAACACCTTCGACCTGTAGCATGGTTTTTGCAATTGCCGATCTTGTAAGTATCTCTGCTTCACCCTTAAGATTATTATACTGTGGGCTAAAATCAATAATCAAATTACCATTACTCACTTTACATTCTCTGACAGTAACATCAGTAGGTATTGTCTTAAAATATTCTACCGAATTAGTGTCCGTTGACAGAAGTTCAATTAATTCTTCAATAATATCATCCAGCTTATTACTGTTCAGTTCAACATCAACAGTTACAATAGCTGTCTTATCAATATTAAGATAGTAAACAGTATATGAATTCTCAGAGCGAGAACCACATCCGGCAAATGATAGCATCACTGCAACAATCACCAGTGCCGACAGTATCCTCTTATATATACCATTTGTCAATATCTTCTTATATATACCATTTGTCAATATCTTCTTATACATACCGTTTGCAAACATTATACATGCTCTCCCTCTATATGATTAAGCGGAATTCTCACATCAAATGTTGTGCCTTCGCCCAATACCGAATCAACCTTAATCTCACCATTATGCATAATTACTGCCATATGAGTTATTGCAAGTCCAAGTCCCGTACCACCGATTTCTCTGCTATGTGATTTGTCAACTCTATAGAATCTTTCGAATATCATATCAAGAGATTCTTCTGGAATTCCCATTCCCGAATCCTCTACCTTAATGTAGAAGTACTGGTGATCTGAATTAAGGGAAATATGTACATAACCACCCGGTTCATTGTACTTAATACCATTCTCTATAAGATTGGAAATCGCTAATGACATCTTAACCTCATCAACCTCTGCATTAATCGGTCTAAAGCTCTCAAGCACAAGCTCAATCTCGTTCTTCTCGGCAATCGGACGAAGTCTCTTAAGAATCAATTCTGTAAGCTCATTAATATTAACCGTGGTAATATTAAGACTGACACCTGACTTATCCATTCTTACCATAGCGAGAAGGTCCTCAATTATTCCGTTTTCTCTGTCAATCTCTTGAGCTATATCATTCATAAATTCCTGATATAATTCAATCGGTGCATCTCCCATGCCGATTAACGAATCAGCAAGCACCTTCATTGACGCAAGAGGTGTCTTAAGCTCATGTGAGACATTCGACACAAATTCCTGACGGGATTTATCGATTGTCTCCATCTTATTGACATATGCGTTAAAACCTTCGGACAGATTCTCGATTTCTTCGTATCCTGATACATCTACCCTTCCTATCTCATTACCTTTAACACCCTTATCGAATTGTCTTGTAGCTTCTTTTATAGGGAATGAAAATGCTCCTCCGATAATACTGCCTAACACAACGGAAAGAACAGTTATCATGAACAACAGAATTATTTCTATAGAGATAATATGACGCAAATCATTATCAAGATAGTTAAATGTCCCGGACGCTAAAATTACACCGATTACCTTCGTCTCATTATTATCACCGATATCAGTAATAGGTATTGTTGTGGTAATAATATTGCTACCGCTGTCATAATATGATAATTCTTCACCGGCTGCACTTTTAGTGACATTTTCCCATAAGAAAATCTTCCCCTTGTCAAGGGAATATGAATCATAGACAATTCTAAGTGATGATGAAACTAAGATTACACGACCATCTATTAACTGTGAGAATTCATCAAGTCGTGTATCCATTGTTACATCTGATTGATCGTCTAAGTAACCGCTTGTAACAATTTGCTTTGATAAAACCTCGGATTTGGCGAATAAATTCTCAGACTCCGACTGCATACTCCTATTAGCATATACAATATCAACAACTACAGATATGATAATTGTAGGAATAATCGCGGCAAGACACACCAAGATAAGAATTTTGATATTTAATCTTGCAAATGCTTTAGACAGAAAGTTCATCACCCCAACCTACTCCTTGCAGAAACACACGTAACCTTACTCTTTATAGAAGTAACCGTAACCTTACTCTTTATAGAAGTAAAGGTGACCTTATTCTTTATAGAAATATCCAAGCCCCCACTTCGTATGAATATATCTCGGTTCCTTAGGATTAGGTTCAATCTTCTCGCGAAGACGTCTGATATGTACATCAACAGTTCTCTCGTCACCCGGATAATCATCTCCCCATATTGTTGTAAGAAGAGTATCTCTGCTATATACTTTACCGGGATTGTTCACAAGCAAGAGCAGCATATCGAATTCCTTGGATGTAAGATTAACATCATTACCTAAGACCTTAAGCCCTCTGCCTTGTATATCAATAGATAAATCACCACTGTTAATTATATCACCCGCAACAAGTGACTTCTCATCCATAACACTTGTACGACGCATGATTGCTTTGATTCTTGCTTTAACCTCAAGAATATTGAACGGCTTAGTAATATAATCATCCGCACCGTATTCAAGGCCGAGAATCTTATCCATATCTTCGCCCTTGGCAGTAAGCATCACAATAGGCATATTAGAAAATTCCCTGATACTCCTGCACACTTCAAATCCATCCATCTTGGGAAGCATAATGTCAAGCAGCACCATGTCATATTCAGTCTTGCGAGCAAGCTCTAAAGCTTCCTCTCCATCATATGCACAGTCAACCTCCATGCTGTCTTGTTCCAACGAGAACTTGATTCCCTTGACTATTAACTTCTCATCATCAACTACCAATACTCGCTTAGGCATAATATTAACCTCTCTATACCTTAATCTTATCTTCTATCTTGCTATATACTCCATCCTTGATACCGGAAATGTTCTTAATGTCCTCAGGCGCCGCAAACGGCCCATTACTCTCTCGATACTTAATTATTGCACCGGCTTTGGATTGACCGATACCCGGCAGCGTCATAAGCGTAGCCTCATCTGCTGTATTGATGTCAATCTTACCGTCGCTGTTAGCACTTGAAGCCACAGCTTCTGCTTCCGCCTTAGTTAATATCACAAGCTTCTGCCCATCACTAAGCTTACTCGCTTGATTGACTGATGTATCGTCAGCATCTTCTCTAAAGCCGCCGGCCATAAGAATTACATGGCATACTCTTGCATCAGAATCAAGCTCATATACACCCGGACTGTTAACTGCTCCCGCAACTTGAACAACTAATCGTTCCGATGAATTCTTAGTCGTGTTACTCTTCTTAGAATCAGTCTTATTAGTGTAGCTGCTATTAGTGTCAGTCGAATTATCAGCACTGCTCAAATAAGACTTCTTCGCACAACCACCAATGCACAATAAAAGTATTAACAAAATAAAACAAATATTAAATTTCTTTTGCATAAATCCTCACCTACTTTAAGACTTTTTAGATGAAGATTCTAATGTCCGCAACAACATTTTAACGGAAATGTTAAATTATTACAAGAGTATAACAAAAATATTTCACAATTATTTTGTTAGCCACTCATCAAATAGAGTGCTAAAAATCTATTGCTTTTTTATTTTATTAGTGGTAATATACCATTTGTTGAACAAAATAATTATTAAAGGAGTGATAGAAAATGAGCGAAAAACATGGAAATCTTTCTATTACAAGCGAAAATATTTTTCCTGTAATTAAGAAATGGTTATATTCTGACCATGACATTTTTATCAGAGAACTCGTATCTAACGGATGCGATGCCATTACTAAATTAAAAAAGCTTGATTTAATGGGCGAATATGAATTACCTGATGATTATAAGCCTAAGATAGAGATAATTGTCAATCCCGAAGATAAAACCATGACCTTTATCGATAACGGTCTTGGTATGACAGCTGATGAAGTAGATGAATATATTAATCAGATTGCTTTTTCAGGTGCCACTGATTTCCTTGAGAAATATAAGGATAAAGCCAATGAAGACCAGATAATCGGACACTTCGGACTGGGCTTCTATTCTGCATTTATGGTTGCAGATGCTGTACATATTGATTCTCTGTCATATCAAAAGGGTGCCAGCGCTGTACACTGGGAATGTGATGGCGGAACAGAATTCGATATGAAGGACGGCATCTATGAAACTGTTGGAACCAAGATTACACTTTTCTTAAATGAAGATTCTCTTGAATTTGCAAATGAGTATCGTGCAAGGGAAGTAATCGAGAAGTACTGCTCTTTCATGCCTACAGAAATCTACTTAAGCAAGGCTAATGCCGAAGAAGAATATGAGACAATCGATGTAGAGGACAAGCTTGATACAGATACTGTAGTTGAAGAGATTCACGAAGAAGCCAAATTCGAAGAGCAAGAGAATGAAGATGGCGAAAAAGAACAGGTTGAAGTTTCACCTGCAAAGGACAAGCTTAAGATTATTAAGAGACCTGTTCCTCTTAACGACACTAACCCTCTTTGGACCAAGCATCCTAACGATTGCACGGAGGATGAATATAAGACATTCTATCGTGACGTATTTAATGATTTCAAGGAGCCGTTATTCTGGATACATCTTAATATGGATTATCCGTTTAACCTTAAGGGAATACTCTACTTCCCTAAGATTAATACGGAATATGATTCAATCGAAGGAACAATCAAGCTATATAACAACCAAGTGTTTGTAGCGGATAATATTAAGGAGGTTATTCCCGAATACCTAATGCTTCTTAAGGGCGTTATAGATTGTCCGGACCTTCCTCTTAACGTATCGCGAAGTGCACTTCAAAATGACGGCTTCGTTAAGAAAATACAGGACTATATCTCTAAAAAGGTTGCTGATAAGCTTGCCGGCATGTGCAAAACCGAAAAAGAGGATTATGAAAAATACTGGGATGACATCAGTCCGTTTATCAAATTCGGTTGTCTTAAGGATGACAAATTCTGCGACCGCATGAATGATTACATCTTATTCAAGGACATCAATGACAAATATATTACTCTTCCGGAATTGCTCATAAAGGAAGAGGCCGAGGCTACCGATGAAGATGGCAATAAGGTAGATGCTGAAGTTGTTGATGATGAAAAGACTGATGATACAGCTGATAATACTGATGAAGAGCCTAAGGATACAAGAACAACAGTATACTATGTAACTGATGTTGAGCAACAGGGTCAATATATTAAAATGTTCAAAGAGCAGGATATGAACGCCGTAATACTTGACCATAATATTGATACATCATTTATCTCTCAATTAGAGCAACGTAACGAGAATTACAAATTCTCTCGTATTGATGCTGACGTTACAGATTCACTTGTTGAAGAGACATCAGATGATGAATTAAAGGATACAACAGATGCTCTCAGCGAAATCTTCAAGAAGGCTTTATCAAAGGACGACCTTGACGTTAAGGTTGCAAAGTTCAAGAACAAGGATGTAGCATCTATGCTTACTGTCAGTGAGGAAAGCAGACGTATGCAGGATATGATGAGAATGTATAATATGTACGGTATGGATGCATCAGCATTTCCTACATCATCAACACTTGTATTGAATGTTAATAACGAGCTGGTACAATATGTACTTAATAATAAGGAAGATGATAATGTTGAGTTGTTCTGTAAGCAATTATATGATTTGGCAAGCATCGCCAATGCTCCTCTTCCACCTGAAGAAATGACTGAGTTCATTGCAAGAAGCAATAAGATAATGATGATGCTGACGAAGTGATGTCGCGCGTTAAGGCATATTAATACTCAATTACAAAACCACCTCTCCCAGACTTAGAATGTCTTTGGAGAGGTGTTTTGCTAATTGAGTATGATTGTACTTCTATTCCGCGAAATTATTCACCGACAATCGTAACGCCTGTATGATACTCTTCGTCTAGGTCTACAACCTTATAAGATACATCAAGCGACGCAGCATCAAAGAGCTTGTAATAGTCAAGTAATATTCTCTGTATAATGATTCCCATGTTATCTGCATCAACATCAAATAGAACAACAAGCATCTGCGTCTTAGAATACCTCGCATAGATATCTATATCGCGAATTGATTTTCTGATAGCAACTTCAATACTCTCCATGGCCTTTACCATATATGTCTCGCTGGGGTTCGTACCTTCTAACGGACGAACAGAAAGTACGAGTGCCTGGAAATCCTTATAGTATTCATCTCTAAGTCTTCTGAGGAATCGAGTAATCTCACCTAGCTTAACTCTCTCGATATCTTCTATATTATAATCTTCTATTATTTCTTTTATTTCTTTTTCTACCTCTTGGCTGAATTCCGTCGAATCATAATCATCATCCTTGCGTTCAACATATTTATCTATAGTATCATTATCTTCACTGCTCTCCAATTTTCCTTCATCCAATAATTTGATAAATACATCAACAAGATCGGGGTCAAATTGCGAACCCTTGCCCTTGATGAGCTCTTCTCTTATTACTTCCTTAGGTAATGCCTTACGATATACACGATCTGAATTCATTGCATCATATGCATCGGCAATTCCTATAATACGCGCATTAAGAGGTATATTGGCTCCGGCAAGATGATCCGGATAACCATTACCGTCATACCTCTCATGATGATGTCTTGCAGCAAGCTCAACATCAGCTATCGATGTAACATTCTTAAGTATCTCGCTACCCACAGTAGTGTGCGCCTGAATCAATTCGAATTCAATATTACTGAGTCGACCCGGCTTATTAAGAACAGTATCAGGAACGCCAATCTTACCTATGTCATGCATCATACCTTGGAATCTAAGTTCAAAGATTTGATCCTCATCCCATCCGAGCTCTTTGGCGATTGCACAAGAAGCTTGGGCAACCCTAAGAGAATGACCTGAAGTATATCTATCCTTGGCATCCACAGTCTTAGCTAATGCTTCCATTGATGCTCGTGATAAGGTTTCTACCTTCTCAATAGCTTCCAATCTATCATCATCTATTTCACCAATCTGTTTAACGGTATATAATAGACCAAATACAACAAGAAGAATCAATCCAACCGAAATAGCTGTGCCTGATATTATTGATAAAGCATTTGTTTGCTCTAAAACAAGTTGAATTACCCCACATACTGCAAGAGAAAGCAATCCTATTGACACTAAAATATAAGACCTGTCCTTGCGCTTGATTCTGTCATATAATATGGTAGCCACAACAACAATTAATGTCATTGATATTAGAATAAGCGAAACCATCCTTGTATCGGAAAATGCTGCTATATTCGTATAGTTCAATACTGTAATAACAATTAAGTTAATTAAGGAAAGCACTTCTATAATTCCATAGAATATGTGATATCGCCTCTTCTGAATTGCATCCATATATAAACAGAAACAAATCGATATAAGAGGAAGAACAAGAAAGGCACAATTCCTGATAATCGAAGCATTAGGAAAAACAAATTGTCTTGCTCTGCAATTACTGATAATCCAGAACGACAATACAATTACAGAGCATGCAAGATAATAAATCGACACATCACGCTTAGTAATAAAATGAAGAACCACTGCCAGAATCAATTCAATAAAGCCTACCAATAAAACAAACAACCCCAAAGAAAGCTCAATCTGGTTCTGTTGAACTATACGAACAAGACACGCTGCCGTTGTTCCGATATATATATCACCTATCTTACCTGCATCACGGTCAAGCACCGCATCATATTCTATTTTGAGTACGGAATCAGATACATTCTCGGGAAGCGGAACAAACAAATAAATATATGTACTATCTGCGCCAAAATGATCTGCATTATTGGCATTATACACATATACAAGCTCATCACTGACATATAGCTTGATGCTTTGACCTTTGCTCCATATAGCAAGGGTATTGTATTCTCTGGGAAGACCAACAATATTGGTGCTGATAGTAACATTATCACGACCAACCAACACAGGGGAATCAGGTAATGTAATCGGAACTACCTCTCCATTCTCATCAACCGTAGTCCAATCAGTGAGTTCTTTTACACTATTAAGATAGGGCTCATGATTAGGTACTTTAACTGCTTCTCCCCATAATAGGAATACAAATAACAACACCAAAAGAAACGATGTAGAAACCGCAATTATAATATGGATTAATCTTTTGTTGTCAGCACCAATAACTCTAGCCATAACTAATCTCGTTTCATAAAATTAACAGCATACGCACTATTGATTCTATTATATACTATTTTTACATTTAAAAGTAGTATTTTTTATCAAAAAAATGACTACGCAATAAGCGTAGTCACTTAAATATATTAATTATTAATATTATTAGATAGAGACACTGGAACTGATCTCTTCCTTACCACTCTTAACAACATAGTAAGCAGTTCTCTCATTGGCATTAACATAAACCTTGATGTCTTCAATAGCCTTTCTCTTGTTGTTAGCCTTGAAATCATCCTTGCACATCTTGATTACTTCTGTGCTCTCATAACTTCTACCGTCAAACTGTACGTGAAGTGCTTCTGTAGTCTTCTTAGCAGCTGCCTTCTTAGTTGTTGTCTTCTTAGCTGTTGTCTTCTTAGCTGTTGTAGCCTTCTTAGCTGTTGTAGCCTTCTTAGCTGTTGTAGCCTTCTTAGTTGTTGTAGCCTTCTTAGCTGTTGCTGGCTTCTTAGCTGTTGCTGGCTTCTTAGCTACTGTAGCTGTTGTAGTTGAAGTAGTAGTTGCTGCCTTAGCTGTTGTTGCTGTAGTTGTAGCCTTGGCTGCATCCTTTACATTAACTTTCTTAGTTGCTTCTGCCATTTTGATATCTCCCTTCCGATTAACATTTATTCTCTTGCTTTTTCAAACAATGTTATTATAAATCAAATATAATATAAATCAATAGTTTTTACAAAAAAATTATTACAAAATTTTTTTTTGATTATTAATTTTTTTGAACTATTTATATAATAAGCACTTTTATTTAAATCCAACATACTTATTCAGCACCTGAAAAAATGAGTCACTTTTCACTTCGGAATTTTTATTGACAACAAGATTTTCTAATGTACTTTCACTGAGGTGTGAATAATATTTTTCTTGCTGCTTACCCACCATATCTTCAACCAAAGAATTCTTTCTTTCACTGATAACATTTGCTTTATTTTGTTCGGATAATTCTTTATTATACTTGTTAATACATTTGAAAAAATAATAACCCTCAGGTGTGCTAATCATATTAGACACTTGACCATTCTCCATATTAAATACAACCTTGTCTACTTCCGCCGGATACTTATTCCTACCGAACGTATCATTGATACTGTCAGCCTTAGAGTATTGCTGCGCCAATGAAGTAAATGAAGCACCATTCTTAAGTCCGTTAGTAACAGCCGCCGCATCAGCTTCATTCGTAACATATATTACCTCAGCCTCCATAACCCTGGCTTCATCTTCCGATACCTCCTCATCAGCAGAATTCATAAGTGTATAATACACCTTCTCAGCCAATGCATATCGCTCATACATCTTCTCAATATCTGACTCCGACACACCCATATAGCTTTTATCTTCGGACGTTAGTGAATCATAATATTCTTCGGCAGCCTTTTTGACATTATTCTCTTCATCGGTTGTAAGTTCAATATCATTATCTCTGGCATATAACGCAAGTGAATAGACCTTAGTTAAATGTTCCAATACTGCTGACTTAAGACCGTCCTCGATAACCTTCTCATTATCATCGCCAAGTACAGCTTCATCATCAAAGGAACCATAGAGATTCTTATAGTTACACAAATACACTCTGAATTCTTTCTTTGAGCATGAATATGGTCCTATCTTAAACACATTACCTATACCACTCGTCGAAGAAGCATATATATGAAGGTCACCTATAGAACATCCTGAAATTATTAATGCTATTATTAATGTTATTAATATTCCTAAAAGCTTTTTATTATTTTTCATAAGGCATATTTTACTACAATGGTTAATCTATATCAACAATCTTATCCAGACTAAATGAATACAATAATTTTTCTTTGACTTTCATATTAAATGCATTTTCCAATGCTTTGGCATATAAATCAATTTGCGTTTTGTAGCGCGTAATCAATTCATTATCACTGTCTATTTTATCCGTTTTATAATCAAGAAGAACAATTCCCCCCTCCTCAATAAAGAACACATCAATAATACCCTGAATCAAAACATTATCAATACTATCTACTTTTGTATTTAATAATTTTTTAGGGCTTTCTTGAAATACAAAAGGTTGCTCAATCCAAAGGTTATCTGACATAGCTGCTTCATGCATTCGCTTGGCTATATCGGATGACATAAAGCTTGTTATCTTATTAGCATTAACAAGTTCATATTGCTCTTTTGTAATAAGATTAGATTGCAGCATTCCTTCAATCTGCTTATCAACTAAGTGTCCGTAATCTTCACTTATAAAATCAATGCACTCCATAACTCTGTGCATAGCTGTTCCGTACAATGCACCTCGGTTAACCTCTTCCTCCTCTTTGGCAATAAATTTAGGAACAATACTCTTTTTCTCTTCTTCCAAAAATTCCGGTTGAGCATCAAGTACTTCTTCAAAGGCTTTTATAATAGCATCATGTTTAATCTCGGATACTGAATATTTTGTCTTAATATTATCATCAATCACATATGGATATTCATAGGCAAAACGCTCCTGTATAAAATCTATCATTTCATCGGATACAGTATTCAATCTTTCATTCAATACATTCCGTTTATCTTGAATATCAGATATATTAACAATATCCTTTTCAGTCTGAGTAGGCGGTGTGCGATACTCAATTATTAAAGATAATAAATCGGGATTCGTTGTATTAATACCACGAACAATCCATTCGATTCTGCTTTTTGCATTAATCACATTATTGTAGGTCAATGAGCCTATCATAAAGCTGTTAATCTTATCTACCGGCTCCTTTAATGTCGCTGTAAGAATCAACTTCTCTTTTGCTCTTGTTGCGGCAACATATAATAATCTTGCTTCTTCCGCCAAATAATCATTTCGTTTGACTTGCTTAATATATCTCTTATATTGCGTATCCTTTTTGTAGCGGTTACCTTGAATTTCTCTTCGAAGCTCCATCCCGATGCCTAACGTATTATGAATGATATTAGAATCATTTAAATCCATATCCTTCATACTCCCGCCTAAATCGCATACAAAAACAACAGGGAATTCCAAGCCCTTACTCTTGTGCATTGTAAGTATTCTTACTACATCATCATTATCGCTTGAAATTGATGCTTCGCCAACATCAAGGTCATATTCCCTCATAGCTTCTATATATCTTAAGAAACGAAAAACACCTCTGAAATTAGTCTTCTCATAATCTATTGCTTTATCAATAAGTGCTAAAAGATTAGCGCGCCTGTATTGTCCGTTAACAAGTGCGCTAACATAATCAAGGTAAGATGTCCTATCATATATCATCTGAATCAGTTCATGAATCGGTGTATCAAATACAGCATTTCTTAATTCATCAATAGTGTTCATTGCAAGCTTAAGTCTATCTGTCTCGTGACACTCTTCATCATCCTCAAGCTTATCAAGATATTCCTTGATATCATAATACAGATAATCGTTAGCGCGTGTATCTTCATTATGTATTCTAATCTTGGCAAACGTATCGTTAGAAATATTATATATCGGACTATGAAGCACAGACATCAATTCAATATCATGACAAGGATTATCAATAACAGACAAAAACGACAGCACAAGCTTAACCTCTACCGTATCGAAATATCCATGCGTTACAGACGTATACACAGGCACATTATTATTAAGCAATGCTTCTTCGTAAACTCTTCCATTGGTATTAACAGCTCGAAGTATTATTGCTATATCGGAATACTTAATATTACGTGTAACTACATTACCATCTTTATCCTTATCCTTTACTTGAAAATGTGTGTCGAATAATTCCTTTATTCTATCTGCAACAATATTTGCTTCAACCTCTTTTGCATTTTCAAAATCATCTTCGTCAGAATCAGCAATAATAATTTCAGGCAGCACACCTATACCATCATCATATGATTCTTCAGCTCCAAAGTATAGCTTTGCATCATCATCATATTCATATCCGCATGTACGCTTAGTCATGATATGTGCAAATATATCATTAACAATATCCAACACTTCTCTTCTGCTTCTGAAATTCTTCTTTAAATTAATAAGAACACCGGCTTGTTCATCGGCACTGAAATCATTTGCCTTATTTACAAAAATATCGGGCTGTGCCATTCTGAAGCCATATATGCTCTGCTTAACATCTCCCACCATAAACATATTATGACCGTTAGATAAGGTAGATAGTATTCTTTCCTGCAATTCATTAACATCCTGATACTCATCAACCATTACTTCATCATAATTCTTCTGTATAGACATTGCTGTATCAGTTGGTTTTTTCGTATTAGGATCTAATAATATATTCAGTGCAAAATGCTCTACATCATTAAATGTAGCAACATTCTGTTCGGCCTTAATCAAATCAAACTCATCTATTACCTGAGAAGTCAGCGAAATAAGAGTAAGCGCATACTCTGATACATAATTGATTTCTTCCAATATGTTATCAGCCTTGCCATCTGATAGGCTTGCATATAACTCATTATATGAATCACACATCAATGCATATCTTACATATAATATATGCGTATTATCATCATCGGGATTATAATCTGTTGCCTTTACAAATGTGCTTTCACCTTTGCTGAGCTTGCCGACATCATTTAATTTATTATAAAGCTCTTCTATCGTGTCCGTGCTTGTTAATGTCTCAATATATGATAATCCTTTTTCGATATTTGTTTTAATCTTGTTATTACCTTTTTTGTCCGGCACCAGATGACTTGATATCTTATCTTGAAAGCTAATTAAATCTTCTTTGATTGAATTAAGTGAATCTATTATTTCATTATACATTTCACATATCCAATCAATATCCGTAAGTGTGAAGCCCTCATCAATCATATACGGCTTACTGATATCGCTAAGCCACTTCTTGGGCCAGGGATATGAGCATGCGCGCATATAAAGCCCTTCGACTATACGATAAATCGAAGAATAATCCAAGGAATCGGAATAAAGCTTAATCAAATTAATAAATGCATTATTGTCATCTGCGGCAAAATTATTATCAAGCACATTATCAAATGCCTCACGAAAGAGCAAGGTCTGTTCACTCTCGTCACATAATCTGAATGAAGGGTCAACCCCAATATCATTATAATTATCTCTTACAAGCTTTCCGCAGAAGCTATCAATTGTACAAATGTCAGCATTGGTAATTATTGTCTTTTGTCTAATCAAAAATTCATTGGAGGGCTCATTTCTTATTGCATCATCCAAAGCTTTCCTGATTCGCTCCTTCATCTCTCTTGCGGCTGCATTGGTAAATGTAACAACAAGTAATTTATCAACCTCTACCTTATCAATAATAATCTTATTAATAATTCGCTCAACTAAAACAGCCGTCTTGCCTGAGCCCGCGGCTGCTGATACCAATATGTTATTGTCTCTTGTATCAATCACCTTTTGCTGATCTGAAGTCCACGTCGGCATGACACACTCCTTAATCTATCAAATCAAAAATCTCTTGCTTCTTATCTCTTCCCAGCTTCGTATAATCACTATAATCAAAGCCCGGTTGTTTAACGTCAAAACCACATACACTTTTGTAAGGACAGTATTTGCAGCTTTCATCCTTAATTGGTTTTGCATCTATTGCTCCCTCATACATATCACTGCCTAATTCCTTAATGATTCCCAATGTATGACTACTTAATCTCTTGGCATCATTAATGCTTAATGCATTAGTGCCAATTCCGCTGAATTCTCCGGTCTTGGTATAGCTAATCGGCGCATATAATGACTTGCTGTCACAATCAATATCTAATGCTTTTGCAACATTTTGCTTTAATACCTTAAGTGAATCATAAGAAGCATCCTCGTTATAATCCTTACTATGCCTATATGCTTCATATTTGTCTTCATCAACATCTTCAAAGAACACACCCTTAGGCATCATTTCTTTTGCAATAAGCTCGTCAAGCGAAGCCTCAGTGTATTTAACAATCGGGTCTTGTATCTTGTAATAAAATATTCCGGCGGGCTTCGCGGTATGATTGTGATTAAAGCCATTAACCGCAGTATCAAGATAATATATTAACTGCAATTGCAAGCCGTTATATATTTTCTCATAGTCTACTGTATTATTGCCGGATTTATAATCAATAATCTTGACATATGTAATTCCATCCTCTTCATATGTATCAAGTCTGTCTATTCTTCCCGATAGGCTCATTTTCCTGCCATCACGAAGCTCCACCTTAAGGTCTTCAGTAGATGTTATTTCCTTAAGCTCAACCTCAAAGCCATAAGGCTCAAACTTAGTATGCTTGGCTTGTGCAACAAGATTTTCGACTGTTTTGTTCATAGTCGTTTTAATCTTATTAAGTACATAGCTTTCCTTAGGTGTATCTAATAAGTCTGTCCTGTTATAATCCGAAAAAACTTTATCACAAGTCTTTTCAAGAATATCTATTCTCTTTTCATCATCAACGTCAGCCCACTTAATATTTTCTTTTTTAAGTCCATTGGAAAAGCCCTCAATAATATCATGATAGATACTTCCAAAGTCAAGAAATCCCAATCGACCCTCTTCTCTTTCTCTTACCTTGAGACAATAATTAAGGAAATAATTATATGCACATTTTCTGTATGCTTCCAGCCTTGACACACTTCCCAAAGGATGCTTCGCATTTATCAACATATCATATAATTCCCTGTCAATTACCTCTTTACTATGATAATAAAATGCGCCCTTTAATATATTGTCGTAACATGAATTATTATTCTTATTCGCAAAAGCCAAAAGTCCTAACATGGCATCAAAATTGTCCGTACACTCTTCAGCTTCGTGAACGAATTGTCTTATATCAGATGCAACATAACGCTTTGTCGAATCCGGTGTGACGATATAATCGCTCGGACTTATATTATCAATTACATCAATGCCAACATCTGAAAACAATGACAAAAGCTCATCTATTATGTATGATTTATTAATTGCATTGGCATCAACATCCTTAGAGGAATATGTTATACATAATTTATCACTTGCCTTAGTAAGAATCATATATACATAGAACCTTTGCATTAAAGTTTTCTCTAAGTCAGTAGGTGCCAATTCAATATCCTTCTTTGACAAGGCATCCTTTAAAGCCATACGTTCAGATTGTGAGATAATACCTTTGCTTCCTCCGGCAGACGGAATAATGCCATCATTAACACCCATGAAATACATTACCTTGGGGTGGTCGTATCTCGTTCTTTCTAAATCACCGATTACTACTTGGTCGGACGACATGGGAATAGTTGCTATTCTTGCTGCTTCACAGGATGAAAGAAGAATATCGGAATACTCCTTGGGTGTAATGACTTCATTACCCAACAAAGCAACAATCTTATCTAAGATTGATATTATTATTCCATACACCTGTGAATATTCCGAAGCCTTAACATTATCGCCTGATTGTTCCAACGCATCTACACGTCTGTTAATCTTCTCCTCCACCTGATAGTCACATAACAGCTTATATATTGCCTTAGATATCGTTTCTGCATTGGCTTCCGACTTAACAGACTCTGTAAATGTAATAATGGGTCCTACAAACCTTGCTCTTATATCATTGATAATGTCTAATTGGTTAGCGAAAGAATCCGGTTCATATGTAAAATTATTCCTATACGAATTAACACCTCTTATCCTGGTTGCTTTAAGATAATTATCAAATCGATCCACCTCATCCATAGTAATATCAGTAAGATTACATCTTAACAATTGAATGATGGATTCATAAGAGTAATTTGTCATTTGAACAATAAATGCACTTTTAATGAATTCTATGGCAGGATGAAATGTAACAGTATTACTAAGGTCAATATAATAAGGAATATTGTATTTTGAAAATACATTATCAATATAGTCCTTTATTTCGGTAAGATTAGCAGCACATACGGCAATATCTTTAAATCGTATTCCCTTTTCTCTGACATCCTTTGCAATTTGTGTTGCTACGTATTCTATCTCCTGCTTAGGATTACTTAGCGAATGAATAGACAATTCATCATTACATAATTCCAAATCAAATGCATCCTGTTCTTCACTACCGTTAGCAGGATTTCTGAAAAGATGCTTATTAATATAGCTTATATAGCCTTGCTCAGCATGTCTGTAATCTACTTCGCAGCCAATAGACTCATCATCTATCTCTACATGCTTCAAATCACAAATTCTTCGAGCTTGCGCAATCATCTTTTTACTCATATAAAAAAGCTCATATTCTTTGTAATTACCATACAGCGGTTCTCGCGTATCCATAGTAACTACGACATATGCTTTATTGATACGTGGTAAAATAGTTTTTAATATTTCATTTTGAAGAGGCGTAAAGCCTGTAAATCCATCAAAAACGAAGACACTGTCCGTACAGTACTTTGAATCAGCTATCACTTCATTAAGTCTGACCAAAAGACTTTCGGCTGTAATATACCTATCCTTAATAAACTCTTCATATGCTTTATATATAATCTGAATATCCTTAGCCTTTTTGATGAAATGCGGACTAAAATCACTGCCTTCAATCACTGAAAGAAAATCGTCGGCACTGATATTATATTGTGCAAGTTCTAAGATAAAGGACTTAATCTCTGATATATATCCCTTTTTATTAATATTATTATTAAGAACCGACAGCTCTTTTCTATGATCCATCGCAATTTTACGAATCGCAAGATTCTTGCCTGTCTCTTCCAGCACATCAAGCGTTTCTATACCAAGCTCCTCAAACACTCGATACGCTAAACGATTAAAGCTTAATACATCAATATTCATTATCACATGATTAGGATGCAAATTAGTAAGCTCCTTTTGCGTTAACATAGTAAACTGTTCAGGAACAACAATAATATATTTACCGTTAGGGTTATCGATGGATTCTTTAATTATTCTGTTATATATTGTTGTGGATTTGCCGCTTCCGGGGCTTCCGATTACAAATTGTAACGACATAATTACCTCTCACAAAAAAATATTATTACTTATTATATCACATTAATATCATTAGTATTTTTTCTTTTTAAACTGTACATATGTTAGCTTTATAAGTAATCCGGTAAGCTTATATCCCCATTTTTTACAAATCAATATACTTATAATCATTATCATTATTGTTAGTAGCATATGTAAGAAAACGTTGTCTATTTTTATATCAAATATATTTAATACCATAAATGACCAAGACACCAGTATCCACTGCATTGTATAAAAAACGATAATATATGTTGATGTCATTAATACTAATTTTACAGCCTTGGTATTAAACCATCTTTTACGTATAATATTTGCAAGGCAAATACATATAAATGTGATACAGGTTAATAAGATAACGCTTAATACATTTATAAAGTATTGATTAAATGCACCGACTATTAATTGAAATATATTGCTTTTAAGCACCAAGGTAAAGCCAACAATAATGATGAAAGAAATAAAGCCCATTCGTTTTATCGTTTTATCGTATTCTTCATCATTTAATGCTTTAAGGCTTTCTCCCAATGCTATCCCGATGCATGGAAAAACAAACCAAACAGCTAAAGGGAAACAGCTGTTTTTATTAAGATATATAAAATTTCCTGCCAAATTATTCAACAATTGATTATCAATAGCTATATAAGGAGATACTGCATTACTGATAATCAAGGCAACTATTCCTAAAATAATCATTTCGTTTGTACTTAAATGAAAGTATTTTAGTGTTGCATAAACAACAAAAAACAAGCCTATAAAATAGTATATGTCTGATTTGAAAAATTTATATAATTCATTATGTAATTCAACAATATTTATAGTTGATGTAATATATTTCAATAATGCCGGCAATATGAAACGCAGTATATTAAGTATTGCACCTAATAACAAAAACTGAATGCCCTGGCCAAAATATTTTAATGAAGATTTCTTTGAGCCGCCAATTCCATACCCCATACATATTGTAAATAATGCGGGACCACATGCAGATAATAATACAGTTAAAAAAATCAATAATTGATGTGGTCTTGTAACAAATTGTAATTGTTCATCTACATATTCTGAAACATGTACTATGGGTAAGCCTATTATTGCCATACCCTTCATAAGCTGAAACTCTGTAGATTTATTGTTCATATAATAATTATGTTCATCTCCTGTTTTATCATTTTTATA
>CAJOIL010000020.1 GCA_905234525.1 uncultured Lachnospiraceae bacterium
CAATATTAGCAAGTATCATTATATCATCTGCATTGCTTTTGCCAAAGCCGAGTCCGGGGTCAATGATTATTCGGTCACGCTCAACACCTCTTGATAATAACTTATTAATTTTGAATGCAATTTCATCATTAAGCTCATCCATTGTTATCGTATTATCGGCTCTGTTAGCAATCATAGTATATCTGTAATGCATAAGACAATATGTTATCTTAGGATTGTCGGATAATACATCAAGCATCTCATTAGGCAGAAAGCCTATATCATTAATCATATCTGCACCTTCATCTATTACCGTGCGTGCAACAATAGGCTTATAAGTGTCAATTGATATTGGTATATCATATTCAGCTCTTATCTTAGTAAGTGCAGGTATAATTCTTGACAATTCTTCATCCGCAGATATCGGTCGTGCATGTGGTCTTGTTGATTCTCCACCGATATCAATAATATCAGCCCCATCATCAATCATATCGCCTACTTTTTTCAATACCATGTCAACATCAATTTTATCATCAATAAATAATCTGCCACCATCATAGAATGAATCAGGTGTCAGATTAAGAATTCCCATTATGTATGTGGTATTATCATTTAAATTAACATTTCCTATAATCATATAAACATCCTACATAAAACAATCGTCGTTACAGTCTCTTAGAAAAAGCATCCTTAATATCCTTAAGATAAGACAACGAGCCACAAGCAATGATACAATCGTTATTATAATTAAGTGCCTTATCTACTGCGTCATCAAAGTCATTTGCAATCGACACATCTAAATCATATAAAAAGCATTTGTCAGCAAGCATACTCGCCGATAGCGCTCTCGGATTATTCGGTGTAACCGTAACAAGCGACTTGCCTAGCGGAAGCAATACACTTATCATCTTAGATACTTCCTTGTCCTTAAGCACTCCCATGATAAATGTTATATCCGTTCCGCTTAAATGATTATTAATCGTCTCCTTTAAGCGAAGCGCAGCATCCTTATTGTGACAGCCATCAATAAATATCAGCGGTTCATCGCTTATGCGCTCCATCCTGCCCGGAAGATATGCACCCTCCAATCCCTTGATGGCTTTATCGATATCAATATCAATTCTCTGATATCTCAATATATGAAGCGTCTCTAATGCAAGCGCTGTATTGTCAACCTGAAAATCACCAAAGAACGGAATTGTTACATTCTTAAATTCTCTGTAGGTAATAGTATTCTTAATCTTATTAACCTTAACATGATGATAATCAACAAGCTGTAATTTGGCATCAATATCAGAGGCATACGATTTGATGGTATCAAGCGCCTCATCAGCTTGTTTACCGACTACAGCATAACAGCCCTTCTTAATGATTCCGGCTTTGTGACTTGCAATGTCTGATAACGTCTCGCCTAAGAACTCCATATGATCGAAGCTTATAGACGTAATTACGGAAGCAACCGTCTCAGAAAACACATTGGTTGCATCTAACCTTCCGCCCATACCTGTCTCAATAATGGCAAAATCAACATTGTTAGATTGAAAGAACAACAACGCAATTGCCACTTGAACTTCAAAATATGTGGGAAGCTCTTCATCGGTGCAATCCTTAGTCTTATCAATTATATTTGATAAAAATCCCAAATACTCAATTTCGCTGATGTTATCACCATTAATCTGGAATTGCTCATATTCATCAAATACAGCCGGCGATGAGAATTTGCCGACTGAATAGTCATTATTAATTAATGCAAACTGCAACATAGTACAAACACTTCCTTTACCGTTTGTACCTGCTACATGAATAACCTTGAGATTCTGTTCGGGATTGCCAAGCTTACTTAAGAGCATTTGTATTCTTTCCAAGCCGGGCTTAGAACCTAATTCCTTTACTCTCTCTATGTAATTGTCAGCGGTTGCTTTGTCTATCATCGCTTAACTCCCTTAGTGTCTCTGCTTGCAATATGCAGTCTGTTAAGCGATATCTTCTTGCCCTTGAGACTAACTATCTTATTGCCTCCGTCAGCAATATGATATACTTTAACAAGCTCATCATCCTTGCCTAATCTTATGCCTCTGACACCGACTGCTCCCTTTTTCTTCTCGGGCACAGTCATGGCATCAATTCTAAGGAAATAATTATTCTTAGATTGCATAACAATCGTATCGCCATTGCTAACAATGTATACACTTAGCACTTCATCATCATCACCAAGCTTTGTGGCAGCTGTCGTACGCTTAGAGACATCGAATTCCGAACCGTCAACTATTTTAATCATGCCATGCTTTGTTGCAAATATCAGCTTCTTGTCTCTGATATTATCAATCGATTCAACCAGCAGGAAATTCTCCTTGGAAATGTCAAATTTACTGACATTATCGATTGGTACACCCTTATCTCTGAATTTACCGAACGGAAGGTCTAATATCTTAATCAAATGAAGATTGCCTTCACTTGTAAATATTCCGAGCTTAGATAAATTGGTTGTAAATATTATCTGTCTGCTTTCCTTATCGGCCGCTTCTTTATTACGCTCATAAGTAGGTATATCAATAACTCTTGCATAGCCGAATTTATCAAGAAGAATTGCAACATCCTCCTCTTCGATTGGCTTCTCTTCGAATACAGCCTCTGCAACATTATCGACAACAGTCTTACGAGGAGTTCCGAATTCCTTCTTAATCTCTTTTAAGTCCTTAATTATGGTCTTTGCCATTACAGAGCGTTTATCAAGTATCTCGGAATATGTCTGAATATTGCTCATAGTCTTCTCATAGTCTTCCATAAGAGCTTGAATCTCAAGACCTACCAGCTTAGCAAGTCTCATATCAAGAATAGCCTGCGCCTGTCTCTCTGTAAATTTCAGCTTCTTAGCATCCTTCTCGGAAGTCTTGGTCTTGAACTTAACCTTAGAGGTATCTCCCTCAACAAGGCATGCCTTTGCATCTTTAACAGTCTTACTACCGCGAAGTATCTCAATGATTAAATCTATTACATCACATGCCTTAATAAGACCTTCTTGAATCTCTTTCTTCTCGCGCTCCTTCTTAAGAAGCGTTGTGTACTTTCTGGTAGCAAGCTCATATTGGAAATCAACATTCTTACGAATAATCGGAACCAAGCCCATTGTCTCGGGACGACCATCACAAACTGCAAGCATATTAACGCCAAAAGTATCCTCAAGCCTCGTCTTCTTATACAGAAGATTACAAACATTATCGGCATCAGCACCCTTTTTAAGCTCTATTACAATTCTGATTCCTTCTTTAGATGATTGATTGGAAATGTCTGTTATATCGGTAGTCTTCTTGCTTTCCACAAGAGAATATACATCATTAAGAAACTTACCGATATTAGCGCCAAGCATCGTATAAGGTATCTCGGTAATTACAATTGCCTGCTTACCGCCCTTAAGCTTTTCTATCTCAACCTTTCCTCGAATCTTAATCTTGCCCATTCCGGTTGAATAAATAGACAATAAATCATCCTTATTGGTTACGATTCCACCTGTCGGAAAGTCAGGTCCCTTAATAATATCCAGCATCTCAGATGTATTAATATCAGGATTCTTCATATAGGCAATAACGCCATCAATTACCTCAGACATATTATGAGTCGGAATTGATGTCGCCATACCAACGGCTATACCTTCGGAACCGTTAATTAACAGATTAGGGATGCGAACCGGTAATACCTCCGGCTCCTTTTCTGTCTCATCAAAATTAGGTACAAAATCAACAACATCTTTGTCAAGGTCGCTAAGATATGCATCCTCCGTTATCTTCTGAAGACGCGCTTCCGTATAACGCATAGCAGCGGCACCATCGCCCTCCTTCGAGCCAAAGTTACCGTGTCCGTCAATTAACGGAATGCCCATCTTGAAATCCTGTGCCAGCACAACAAGCGCGCCGTATATAGATGAGTCACCGTGCGGATGATATTTACCCATAGTGTCTCCGACTATACGAGCACATTTCCTATGTGGTTTATCGCTTCTTATACCAAGCTCATGCATATCATATAATGTACGCCTCTGAACAGGCTTGAGGCCGTCGCGCACGTCCGGAAGTGCACGGCTGACTATGACTGACATGGCGTAGTCGATGTATGATTTTTGCATTATTTCGGAATATTCCATATGAAGCAGTTGTTCCGGTTTAGCCATAATATACTTCCCTTCTTAATTGCTCTACATGTATGAGTACCTCTGTTCCAACCGGGCATTCGCCCAACGTTTCCACAGAGGTCTCATACATGTATCGCAAGATTAGTATCCTTCCTAATTGCGCTACATTATGAGTACCCCTCCTCCAACCGGGCGTGCGCCCAACGTTTACGGAGGGGTCTCATACATGTATCGCAAGATTAGTATTATATATCCAATTCTGCATCCTTTGCATGCTCATAGATGAATTTCCTTCTGGGCGGGACTTCGTTGCCCATCAGCATCTCTGTTATGTCGCTTGCCATACGACCGTCCTCTATCTCGACCTTCTTAAGCATACGACGCTCGGGGTCTAAGGTTGTTTCCCATAATTGTTCAGCATCCATCTCACCAAGTCCCTTGTATCTTTGCAAAGTAAATGGTCCTTTATGCTTCTTGCGGTATTTCTCTAATGCGGTATCATCATAAAGATACTCTTCATTGCCCTTACTCGGAATAGCCTTATACAAAGGTGGCATGGCAATATAGACATGACCTTCATAGATTAAATCCGGCATGAATCTATAGAACAAGGTTAACAGTAATGTAGAAATATGAGCACCATCGACATCGGCATCTGCCATAATAATTATCTTATCATAGCGTAATTTACTGATATCAAAATCATTACCGTAGCCTTCGGAAAAGCCGCATTCAAATGCACTTATCATTGTCTTGATTTCTGCATTGGCAAGCACCTTATCTATGCTGGCCTTCTCTACATTAAGAATCTTACCTCTGATAGGTAAGATGGCTTGATACTTCCTATTACGTGCTTCCTTCGCGCTTCCTCCGGCTGAATCTCCCTCAACAATAAATATTTCACACTTAGAGGCATCTCTGCTTTCGCAGTTGGATAATTTACCGTTCTGGTCGAATGAGAATTTCTTCTTAGACAAGAGATTGGTCTTAGCCTTCTCTTCAGTCTTACGTATCTTGCGTGACTTCTCAGCGCAACCGATAACGGACTTTAGCACTTCAAGATTCCTATCGAAATACAATACAATATCATCATTTACAACCTTAGATGTAGCCTTAGCCGCATCTTGATTATCAAGCTTAGTCTTAGTCTGTCCTTCAAATCTCGGGTCCGGATGCTTAATGGATATAATCGCTGTCATACCGTTCCTGACATCAGCGCCCGTAAAGTTATCATCCTTCTCCTTAAGGATTCCAAGCTCTCTGGCATAGTTATTAATAACGGTGGTAAAGACACTCTTAAAACCGGTAATATGTGTACCACCTTCAGAGTTATAAATATTATTACAAAAGCCCAGAATTGTTTCGTGGAATTCATTAACATACTGGAATGCCACTTCAATCTCTATACCTTCTGTCTTACCTTCAAAATAGACAATAGGCGTTACCGTCTCATTATTCTTGTTAATATCCTTAACAAAGCCTTTGATTCCGTCAGGCTCATGAAATTCTACATGCTCTGTTTCATTACCCCTCTTATCCTCATAAATAATGGTAAGCTTGGGATTAAGGTATGCAGTCTCGTGCATTCTTGACTTAACATCATCGCCTTTGAAGTTAGTTTTTTCGAATATCTCGGGGTCAGGCAGGAAATTAATCTTCGTTCCCGTCTTCTTCGTCTTACCGATTGTCGGAAGTAATCCCTTAACCAGCTTCTCTGTAGGCTCGCCCTTTTCAAATCGATCATGATGTATATATCCGTCTCTCGAAATCTCAACATCCATATATGTTGATAATGCATTTACAACGGATGAACCGACACCGTGCAGACCTCCTGATGTCTTATATGCACCGTCGTCGAATTTACCGCCGGCATGAAGTGTGGTAAATACAAGTCTGGATGCAGGCACACCCTTCTCATGCATACCTACGGGAATACCACGACCATTATCAACAACCGTACATGAACCATCCTTTTCCAATGTAACGGTAATAAGGTCACATTCTCCTTGTAAATGTTCATCTACGGCGTTATCAACAATCTCATATATGAGGTGATTTAACCCCTTTCTTGTAACAGACCCGATATACATACCGGGTCTTTTTCTAACAGCCTCTAAGCCTTCCAATACGGCTATGCTGTTCTCGTTATAATCTTGTCTGGACATGTGTTTCTCCTAATCAATTATCTTAGCTTAGAATAACCGAAGCCGTTAACCATAGCCTCGATTGGAATACCCTTCTTACAGAACGGACAATCCTGCGGTTTATATGTCTCATAGCCCGGCAAATCATCAGTAGTGAAAAGCGGAAATACAAGCGTAGATTGAACAACCTCTCTTGTCGAGAAAATTGAGCTTACACCTACAACTTCTCCGCCGTAGTACTCTATACATTCCATACTTTGTCTTACTGTCTCACCCGTAGACATTGTTGCAAGAAGTAAGAATATCTTTCTGCCTTGAATTGAAGGCTTAATATTCTCCCTAAACAAAAGCTGGTTAACAGAATTAACCTCAGGCTGTACGACACGAATAGACTCCTTCGCAGCGCCTGACAAGCTAAAGCTGCTTTTCTCTAATTCTTCTGCCAAATATGCTCCGAGAACCTGAGTACCATCCATACAAACAATAGTATCAACCACCTCTATCTTATGTAACATCTTAGACGCAAGATGCTTAGCTGCTTCCCTTGCTTCCTTGGTTCTAACCTTCATAGATGTAACATCAACATAGTAATTGATATGTGATTGAATAGTTGCAAAATGTCCCGGAACGGCATTAAGAACTATCTGCTCATCATCATAAGCATGAAATTCTATAAACCTCTCATGGATAGGTTTCTTTCTATTCTTGTGCTCTCTGTTATAATCGGAAAAATTCATATTATTACCCCTCCCCGTGCTTTACATAGTTCAATTGACACTATATTATATTCTTATCATTTAACCTGTCGATCCAAATCCGCCTGTTCCTCGAATTGTATCGTTAAGCTCTGATACCTCATCAAATGCAACTTCCAGATACGGCATAATTACAAGCTGAGCTATTCTCTCCTGTGGTGAAATTGTTCTTGCTTCGTTGCTGTCATTATGAAGTGATACCTTAATCTCACCTCTGTAATCGCTGTCTATCACGCCTGTACAATTGGCGGGTCTTAAGCCTTCTCTGAGTGATAAGCCTGACCTGGCATATACTCCGCCAAAATAACCATCCGGAATCGCAACACTTATCCCCGTCCCGATAAGCTTTGTCTCGTGCGGCTTAATTATAACGTCACTTGATATATCAGCTGACAAATCATATCCTGCGGCACTGTCACTGCCTCTTGACGGCAAAATAGCGGTATCGGTAAGCTTTTTAAGCTGTACTTTCATAAAATAACCTCAAAATACAATAAACACAAACACGAGCACGATATATTGTGCCCGTGTGTATTTTACCACCCTATATATTGCTAGTCAACTGTTTTCTTATTTTCTGCAGTTTTATCCTTTTTTGAATGAAAGCTGAATTTATTCTCCTCGTGCTTAATTAATCTTACAATATTAGCCCTGTGCTGGAATATTGCAAGCGCAGTCGCAAAAAGCATCACGACATATATCTCCGGCAAACATTCAGTCGGATAGTTAAGCCATGGTATACCTTCAAACGTCAACCATCCTAACTGTCCGAACAACACAACCAATACACCATACGCAACAGAGCCAATCAGCGAACCTAAGGACACATATCTTGTAATTACTACAGTTAATATAAATATAGTCAATGATATAAAAAATATTGTAGGAAACATTATTGCCACAAGACCTGCTGATGTTGCAATACCCTTACCGCCTTTGAACTTAAGAAGAATTGCAAAATCATGTCCCAGGATTGCTCCGACTCCCGCATATATCATATATGTACCGATGAAATCCACTTTATTTCTAAATAAGAAATATACAATGAACATCGCAATTACAGCCTTGATAAAATCAACTGCAAAGGTTATGGCGCCTGCTTTGACACCCATCGTTCTTAAGGTATTGGTTGAGCCTACGTTTCCGCTGCCTTCCTTGGTTACATCAACATTTTTAATTTTACCCATGAAATATCCCATGGTAAAATTACCAAGCACATATCCGATAAGCACGGAAATAATTCTATATATCACTACGTCAGTCATCTTTTCTCTCCCTGATTTTGAATTTAAGCGATGTGCCCTCAAAGCCAAAAGATTCTCTTATTCTATTCTCAAGATATCTTAGATATGAGAAATGCATAAGCGACTTATTATTGACAAATATAACAAATGTCGGTGGCTTAACGCCGGCCTGCGTCACATAAAAAATCTTAAGTCTCTTGCCCTTATCAGACGGAGGCTCATGCATTGCAACTGCTTCAATTACAATCTCATTAAGCACTCCCGTTGCAATTCTCATAGCATTATTGGCAAGTACAGAGTCAATCATATTATATAATCTGTTAACTCTCTGTCCTGTCATCGCTGAAATATAAATTATAGACGCATAAGGCATAAAAGACAAGATGCTTCTTATATTTTCTGTAAATTTATTAACAGTTGAATTATCCTTCTCAATAGCATCCCATTTATTAACAGCTATTATTATTCCCTTGCCTCTCTCATGTGCTATGCCGGCAATCTTAGCGTCCTGTTCTGTAACTCCCTTAGTGGCATCAATCATTATTATAACAACATCTGATTTCTCAACTGCTGTTACCGCTCTAATAATAGAGAATCGCTCAAGCTCTTCTTTAATCTTAGACTTTCGTCTGATGCCCGCGGTATCAATAAATATGTATTCCCTACCTTCGTATGTTACCTTAGTATCAATAGCATCTCTCGTTGTTCCCGCTATATCAGATACAATTGACCTGTCAGAGCCACACATTTTATTGACAAGGGAAGACTTACCTACATTAGGCTTTCCGACAATTGCCACCTTAGGAATGTCATCATCTTCTTCATTTTCTTCTTCCTCGGGGAAATGTGCGATCACTTCATCAAGCATGTCGCCTAAGCCCAGCTTAGAGGACGCAGATATAGGGAAAGGCTCACCTATACCAAGATTATAGAATTCATATACGTCAGGCATGTATTTGTCAAAATCATCAACCTTATTAACAACAAGTACAACAGGCTTATTAGATCTTCTAAGCAAGTCACATACCTTAGAATCTGCATCAACCAAGCCCTGTCGAACATCAGTCATAAAAATAATTACATCAGCCGTATCGATGGCAATCTGCGCCTGCTCTCTCATCTGCGACAAAATAATATCGTTGGAATCAGGCTCTATTCCACCTGTATCAATCAGCGTAAAATCATAATTCAGCCAATTGATATCAGCATATATTCTATCTCTTGTAACTCCGGGTGTGTCCTTAACAATTGCAAGACGCTCACCCAAAAGCGAATTAAATAATGTTGATTTGCCCACATTAGGTCGCCCAACAACAGCGACTACAGGTTTACTCATAATTTACTCCATATCTATCCGCGCAATTACATAATTATTTTACATAGTAAAATGCATTCTTGAGCCAGTTAATGTCGTTGCCATCAACAGTGATGACATCGAAGCGCATCGGATGATTAAGGTTAATATCATACTGCTTAACAAATCCCATCGCTACAGCGCTTATCTTCCTTTGCTTTTGATAATTAACGGCACCAATCGCTCCTCCGCTTTGATTACTCTTACGATACTTAACTTCACCAAAGCACAGATACCTAACATCCTTGCCAAATTCATTAACAGTATCATAATAGATTATATCAATTTCTCCCATTTTATGGAAATGATAATTTGTGGTAATTATCTTACACCCATTCTCAGTTAGATGGTTCTGTGCCAACTTCTCATACTTAGCACCGATTGTTCTAGTGTTCATATATGTACTCCTTAGTTTGGGCTAATCCATTCCTTCGGACTTAATAAATGCATGAGAACTCCTTAGCCACATTCTAAGTGGCGGGGAGTTACTCATGATTTATTAAGTCACGGACAATAACTTGCTATGCCACGGAATAATACTACTTAGGCACATAACCATCCAGCTTAGCCTTAACCTTATCCATCCCATCCACGAACAATAGAATCTCCGCCACAACCTCATACAACTCAGGCGGAATGGCATCACCAATCTCCAGCTTTGACAAAGTATCAGCCAGCTTATTATCCTTGTAGAATGGCACATCATTCTCTTTTGCCTTCTCAATAATCTTATCGGCAACAGCACCCTTACCTGACGCAAGAATCTTAGGCGCAATATCACCCGGCTCAAAAGCAAGCGCAACAGCTGTCTTATCCTTATCCACCTTATTAAATTCTTTCGGCTTCCAACTTTTCTCCGGCATACAACAACCTCATGATTGTAATATCATTAATACACGCTAAGCACCGGGCGCATAATCTACGCCCTCACATCAAACGAATATCTCGACACAGGCGTAGATGTACCCTTACTGTCATGTCTTAGGAAATCATCAACAAGATTAACCTTCTTACCTTCATTCTCAACATTAATATTACAATTATACCCTCTGTCCTCTATCTTCTTACGAAGTATATCAATATTATTCATAATAAGCTCATAGCTTCTGTCGTCTTCCATATAGAACTTAGTATCTACATTCTTATTATGCAGCTTAACCGATATATCGGTTGAACCGAGATGGTCCATATCAAAATGAAGAAATGCGCTTATCTCATCATCCTCTGATATGGTTCTCTTATTCCTATACACATAAAGGTCCGTATTCGCATTCTGATTAGACATTCGAATCGGAAGCTGTACATAGCTAAAATTCTGATTAACTTGATTCATAAAATCAATATTACTTCTAATCTCAGAGGTGGCCTTATTAACCTGACTTGCTGCCTTTTCCATCCCCGCAGTTGCTTGTTCAAGTCTTGCCATACTAAGCTCAAGCCTTTCATACAATTGCTTAACGGGATCCTTCTTGGCAACATCAGCAGGGTCAAGTGTCCACTGCTGATTAGTCAAATTACCAATAAGTGATTTATAAGAATCAGAAGAAAACAGATTCTTAACCACATGCTTAGAAACATCTACATTATCAACATATTCAGCAAAGCTTTTCATAAATTCCGTCACATTTGCCTTAGGATTAAGGTTACCGTTCTCATCAACCAATTTAGCATTATTATTAAGAAAATTAGTATCGTTCTTAATCAGCTCATTCAATGCCTTATATTGGTCCTCCGTAAGTGTATGTCCTATTGTGCCTACCGAATATGATTCCTGATTATATGAAATGTTTATTTGATTGCCGGCTGCATTCTCAATCGGATTGGCATTATCATTAGCCTGCAATGTAGTGGCATTATTAACAGTATTGGTATTGTTAGCACTCGGATTATTCTCAGAGCTGTTAACCTGATTAATAAATGAATCAATGCCTTCCTTGATATTGGCACCAATCTGTGTCAAAGGATTATTGGCTGTATTAGCACTCTGCGTAGCTTGAGCATTCTCACTCACGACAGCTGAATCAGCACCGGGCTTTAGCGCACTTGAATTAACATTTCCCTCATCATTAATAATTAATTCACCGTTAGCGTTCTTGGCTTGCATTGCTATTATATCAACCTCTTCACCGGAATCAGCATTAGATATGGCTTCACCGGTTAGAATGTTAACTATCTCCTTATTAAGTGCTGTGGCTTCGGTATAGCTTAATTCATCGGAAGCTAACATCTCAGGAATTGATGAGCTCAGCTCACTTATCATATTCATAACAGATGACTGATTAGCCTGATAATTCTCATACTGCGCAGCCATCTGTGGTGTAATCTCAATGCCGGCCTTACTCATCTGAATAATTGTAGCAACATTAATATCACTGTTGGTATTAACAACTCTGGCCATATTATTAAGAGAGTTAGCATCAATAGGCATCTGCTCTCTCATCATATTATTGACCATATTAACATTTCTCTCATTAACAGCGAGATTAGCAGAATCGAGCGCATTAAGAAGAGTGGGATTATTCATTGCATTATTAGATACAGGCTTAATCTGAATCGTCTGACCATCATTAGACTTCACCTGAAAGAATACAGATTGTCCTTGCTCTAAGAGAATATCCTTAGCAAGTGTAGCAGTAATATTCTGGCCACTGCTTAAGCCTAAAATAACCGTATTACCTTTAATGGAATTAACGGTCCCTTCGAACACCTGACCCGCAGTCAATTTCTGAACAGTTGACACCAACTGTTCTACACCTTGCGACTTTGTAGATATCTCGCCACCGGTTGCTAGGTTATTATTATATTGATTAACGAGATCAGATATTTGCATATTTATTCCTCGATAAAATTCCTGATAAATTTATCACGATGAATCGGAGTTTTGCCTAATGTTCTAAGCGCATTAATATGTTCCTTGGTTCCGTATCCCTTGTTATCCTTGAATCCATATCCGGGATATACCGAGTCTAATTCAACCATCATTCTATCTCTGGTTACCTTGGCAATTATCGATGCCGCCGCAATGGATATAGACTTTGCATCGCCCTTGATAATGGACACCTGCTTAATATCAATATCGGGAATATGAACAGCATCCACAAAAAGCAAATCCGGTCTGACATCAAGCTTATCTACCGCTTGCCTCATCGCCTCAAATACAGATAATGAGATATTATCGGTTTTATTAATGGAATCCACATCAACAATTCCAACCGCACTTGAAATGGCATTGTCCTTTATTTCGTTATAGAGCTTCTCTCTTCTTGTTTCGGTAAGTTTCTTGGAATCATTAATATAATACAATAATAAATCCTTAGGCAATATAACCGCTCCGGCTACGGTTGGACCCGCAAGCGGACCCCTTCCGACTTCGTCAATGCCGCAAATATATTCATAGTCATGATACTTACGCTCAAACTCCGTCATCTTATATACTCGTGACTTCTCTTGCTCGAGCTTCATAAGCTTACGCTGCGCCTGGTTAATAATCTTAGCTACGCCCGGGCGACCGTCCTTAATATACTCCATGACAAAATCAGATAGCTTATCATCTGTAATTTCTTTATATTCACTTTGGATTTCTTTGATACTTTTTTCGTTCATAGCTACTTATCAGTTAAGCTTGTTATTTTATCAAACGGATATATCCTAACCCATGCTCTTCCCGTTATCTGGTCCCCGTCAATATTACCGACACTGGGGAACCTGGAATCGCTTGAATTATTACGATTATCTCCCAGCACAAAATATTCGTTCTCACCAAGGTGTACCTGCTGTGCCGCGACTCCCGGATTATTAATCTTCTGCAAACCGTAATTCTCCTCAAGCTTAACGCCGTTAATGAAAATATTACCACTGTGGTCAATATATACTGTCTCTCCCGGCAATCCGATTATTCTCTTAATGTAATACGTCCTATTAAAAAATGAGCTCTTTTCTCCCTGAGTTTCATGAGGGAATACAATTATATCGAATCTCTCGGGGTCTGAAAATCTATATGTAAGCTTATCTACAATAAGGTTATCACCGTCACTTAAGGTTGCCTCCATAGAAGAACCGCTAACCCTTGTCCTCTGACCCAGGAAATGTAATATAAAAAATGTGATTAAGAAAATTACGACAATATATATTAAAAATTTAAGTATTTCTATGCCGATATTTTTCTTTTTGGCTGTAGGTTCATTTTCTGATGATTTTTCCTCTTCTACCTGACTGTTAGTGTTTTTATTCTCGTTGTATAAAATTTCTTCTTTTTTAGACATTATTCCAAAGTAATCCTTCCTATTGTTCCGCTTCTGAATTCATCAATAATAATATTATATGTCTTATTATAATCGATTTGCTCGCCTTTTTGAATGCAATTTCGATTAAGTGCAATATTATCTATAATATTCTTAATATCTGCCTCTTCATCTACATTATATCTCTCAGACAGCATACCCGGATAATTCTTGATAATATATTCCACAAGACCCATAGCAATCTCGGAATTATCAATAATATTATCATTCATCGAGCCTATACATGCAAGGCGAAAACCGATATTTTTGTCTTCGAATTTGGGCCAAAGTATTCCCGGTGTATCAAGAAGCTCAACATTCTTATTAAGCTTAATCCATTGCTTGCCCTTAGTAACACCCGGTTTGTTGCCCGTCTTAGCCATTGCTTTGCCGGCAAATGAATTAATAAAGGTTGACTTACCTACATTGGGAATACCAACAACCATTGCCCTTAATGGTCTGTTCTTAATACCTCTCTTAAGGTCTCGTTCCCTCTTCTTAGTACACGCCTCTTCTATTATTTTGCCTACCGATTTGGTATCATTCTTTTTACGCGAATCAATCGATGCAACAAAAAAACCTTTATCCTTAAAATAATCATTGTAATATGATGTCTTCTTAGAATCCGCCAAGTCTGCCTTGTTAAGAATGATAAGTCGTGATTTGCCGTTTGCAAGCGAATCAATATCAGGGTTACGCGAGCTTAAAGGAATCCTTGCATCCACTAATTCTATTACTATATCTATTAATTTGATATCCTCCCTCATACGACGAATTGCCTTCGTCATATGACCGGGGTACCATTGGTATTCCATAATAACCCTCTTATTAATTAACTAATCCGAAGTCTTTGAAAGACGTCTTAAACCAAGCTTTACCTATAATCTGTTTTTTACTGATAAATCCAATGCTTGTATATCTTGAATCTTCACTGTTGTTTCGATTGTCACCAAGTACACAGTATTCATCATCGCCTAATGTAACCTCTGTCTCCAAGACACCCTTATAGGTAATGGAATTCGTATCAGCTACATCATCATATTTCTCACCGTTGACATATAGTCTGCCGTTCTTAATAACCAGTGAATCACCCGGCACTCCGACAACACGCTTTACATATATTGTATCTTGATTATCGGAAAGCGACTTGAAGGCTACAACATGATTATGATTAGGCTTAAGCACTATATACCTTACTCTGTCAAGAAGTACGCTTGTTCCATCCTCTATTGTAGGCTCCATTGACACGCCGGCATTATTAACACTTGTAAAAAATGAAAATACCAACAAGAAAGCAACAAGAATAATAAGCAGAATAATACCTACGTTGGCTGCTTTTGCTTTAACCTCTTGTATTTTAAATCTTTTTCGTCTTCTGTTAAAATTAAGACCTCCCGGCAGCTTATGGCGAAAGAAATTCTTAATTCTATCTACTCGATCATCATATCTCATGTATTTTCCCTACGCATATTAAAAAAGGCAACCTCAAAGGTTGCCTTATCACAGTTATTGTATTGATTCTTTAACCTTTGCTCTCTTACCGACACGTTCTCTTAAGTAATTAAGCTTAGCTCTTCTTACTTTACCGCGTCTTACAACATCAACCTTAATAACGTTAGGACTGTGAATTGGGAATGTCTTCTCAACTCCGACACCGTTAGAGAACTTTCTTACTGTAAATGTCTCACGGTTGCTACCGTTCTGTCTCTTAATTACAGTACCTTCAAAAACCTGAACTCTCTCGCGGTTACCTTCCTTAATGTTACAGTGAACCTTAACAGTATCACCTACAGCGAATTCATCAATTGATTCTTTGCATTCCGCTGCTTCAATTTCTTTAATTACCTCACTGGCGTTCATAATGTGACCTCCTATTAATTCTTCGACGTTCTTAATGCATTATGCGCAACAGCGGACCATCTATCTATTTATCACAACTGTGGTATTATATCACGATTTAAGCTATATAGCAAGTATTATTATGTAGTTCTTTTCTAGAGACTTGACGCTTACTATACACTATTCTGCCAACAAATCAGGCCTGTTGGCGCGTGTGCGTGCTACAGATTGTTCGTAGCGCCACTCATCGACCTTCGCATGGTCTCCCGAAAGAAGAATTGCCGGAACCTTCTTACCGTTCCACTCTTCCGGACGCGTATATTGCGGATATTCAAGTAGATTATTACTAAAGGATTCCTGTACGGTGGAATCATCGTTATGAAGGACACCCGGCACAAGACGCGATATCGCATCAATCATCATCATAGCCGGAAGCTCTCCCCCTGTAACAACGAAATCCCCGATTGAAATATTATCGGTAACAATTTCCTCTAATACTCTCTCGTCAATGCCTTCATAGTGTCCACATAATAGGACAACCTCATCAAGCTTTGATAAGTCCCTTGCAATCTGTTGATTAAAGGTCTTCCCTTGCGGCGTTAAATATATACAGGGCAATCTCTCTCCCACTCTGTCAACAATAGACATATAAGCATCATATACAGGCTGCGCCTGCATAACCATACCTGCACCGCCACCATACGGATAATCATCCACCTTCTTATGCTTATCAAGAGTATAATCTCTGATATTAATAGCCTCTATTTCAATCAAGCCATTATCAATGGCGCGACCGATAATACTTGTATTAAGGGCAGTCTCAATCATTTCGGGAAATAATGTAAGTACATAAAATTTCATTAAACAAGCCCTTTCATCAAGTGAATCTTCATAACATTATCATCGATTGACACATCAAGTATGCACTCTTTAATTGCAGGCACAAGAACATCCTTATTATCATGGTCTATGACATATACGTCATTGGCACCGGTGTGTAACACATCCTTGATTACTCCGAAGTCTTCGCCATCATCTGTTACAACATTAAGACCTATCAAGTCAGCAACAAAATACTCATCCTCTTCAAGCTCAACGGCATTATCTCTTGTAACGAAGATGCCCTTTTTTACATGCATTTCAATATCATTAATATTGTCGTATCCCTTAAACTTAAGTATGACGAGATTCTTCTGGAACTTAACGCCTTCAATCTCAAGTGTAATATTATCACTCTCCGGCTCTAATACCACTTCCTTAAGCGTCTTAAATCTATTAACGTCGTCAGTTAGAGGATATACCTTAACCTCACCTCTAATTCCATGCGTCTTAATAATAGCTCCAACCTGTAACAATTCTATCATAGTATATCTACAATTACCTTCTTATCAGTCTTGGTCGCAGCAGCCTTAACCACAGACCTAATAGACTTGGCTATACGCCCACCTTTACCGATAACCTTACCCATATCCGATGGTGCAACATGAAGCTCCAACACAAGGGTATGGCCATTTTCTTTTTCAACCACTTCCACTTCTTCGGGATGCTCAACGAGGGCTTTAGCAATTACTTCAATTAATTCTTTCATATTAGCACCTCGCAATATTATTTCTCTATTCCTACTGACTTGAAAATTCTTGCAACAGTTTCAGTCGGCTTAGCACCGTTAGATAACCACTTCTTAGCAAGCTCCTCATTTACATGGAACTCTGAAGGATCCTTAGATGGGTCATATGTACCGATTTCCTCGATGAATCTTCCGTCTCTTGGTGATCTTGCATCTGCTACAACGATACGATAGAAAGGATTCTTCTTCTTACCCATTCTCTTTAATCTAATCTTAACCATTACTTTTTCCTCCTAAATGTAATAATATATTTACTAACTATTCATAGCCAAGTTCAAAAATGCTTCGCATTTTTCACTGTTTGGTTCTCACCAAAGAAATTTGCATTCAAATGTTCTTTAGAATGCAAGCATTCAACGAACATTTTCGCAAATTGCCTTGGCTCTGAATAGTTACATGTTAAAAAGGGAGTAAACCTCTGCCCTTCTTACCACCTAACATACCCGGCATCTTCTTCATCATCTTCTTAGATTGCTCAAATTGCTTTATAAACCGGTTAACCTCACTAATATCAAGTCCGCATCCTAAGGCAATTCTGTTCTTACGAGATGGATTCATAAGCTTAGGATTAGCTCTTTCTTCGGGTGTCATACTAAGAATTATCGCCTCAACATGCGAAAGACTCTTCTCATCCATATTATCTTCTATCTGGGACATTTGCTTACTGTTAAGTCCCTTCATACCCATTCCCGGAAGCATTCCGAGCAGCGAAGATATACCACCCATATTCTTCATCTGGCTCATGGATTCAAGATAATCATTATAGTCAAACTCAGCCTTCTTCATCTTACGGCTAAGCTCTTTGGCTGTCTCATCATCGATGGATTGTTCTGCCTTCTCAATCAGCGTTAAGACATCACCCATTCCGAGTATTCTTGATGCCATTCTATCGGGATAGAATTGCTCTAAATCAGACAATTTCTCTCCCATACCGCAGAACAATATCGGCTTACCTGTTACCGCTCTTATTGATAATGCGGCACCGCCTCTTGTATCACCGTCAAGCTTAGTAAGTATAATGCCATCAACTCCGATTAGCTCATCAAAGGTTGAAGCAACATTTACCGCATCCTGACCGGTCATGGCATCAACAACTAAGAAGGTAGATGTTACATTAACATTTTCTTTAATCGATATGAGCTCATTCATCATATCATCGTCGATGTGTAATCGTCCGGCTGTATCAAGGATTACAACATTATAGCCCTTCTTCTTGGCATGCTCGATAGCTGCCTTGGCGATATCTTTAGGCGCATGCTTGTCTCCCATAGAGAACACTTCTACGCCCTGCTTCTCACCATTAACCTGTAACTGCTTAATGGCCGCCGGTCTGTATATATCACAGGCAACAAGAAGCGGCTTCCTTCCCTTCTCCTTAACCTTGCCTGCAAGCTTAGCAGTTGTAGTCGTCTTACCTGCACCCTGCAAACCAACCATCATATAGACAGTAATATCTTGTCCCTTGGCATATGTTAATTCGGTAGTGGTCTCACCCATTAGCTTAACCATTTCCTCATTAACAATCTTGATAACCATCTGGCCCGGATTAAGACCATTCAAGACATCCGTTCCTACGGCTCTTTCTTGTACAGCCTTAATAAACTGCTTAACAACCTTGAAGTTAACATCTGCTTCAAGAAGGGCCAATTTGACTTCCTTAAGCGCAGCCTTAACGTCTTCTTCTGTAAGAAGACCTTTGCCCTTTAAGCCCTTAAATACATTCTGTAATTTATCTGACAAGCTCTCAAATGCCATATTATAATTCCTCTAAAATATTATTAGAAATATCACATATCTTATTAAGATCATCCTTAGATGCGCTTAATGCCAATTCATTAATTGCCCTGACATCATCTCTTATATGAATGAATTTATCTACGAGATGTAATTTGTCTTCATACATATTAAGCTTCCTGGTACATCTCTTAATCGTATCATGGACGCCCTGTCTTGATATATCTTCATCCTCGGCTATCTCAGAAAGCGACATATCCTCTATGACGAAGCTCTCATATATTCTCTTTTGGCGTTCATCAAACAGTTCTCCATAGAAATCATACAGAAAGCCGAGTCTAACTTTGTCTTCCATAGGTTATTTCTCCACAACAAATGGTATTATACTAGCAAAAATAATGGCTGTCAAGTTTTTTTCTTGACAGCCCTGAAAATTCAATGTTTTGTGTCGAGTGTGTGTCAGAAGAAACGTCCCCTGAGACACCACAATCATTATCTGGTATACCAAGCAATACCCTCACCATTCCAGCCTTGACTGATTAATATGATGTATTCATTGTAATCTGATGTATAATGATGTGCTCCCGTTGTTACGAAGCTATTGAATAATCTATATACAGGTGTACCACCTGAGCTTTCCGTATAGAATGCAACGCCTTCGTTATTCCAACCATTTTGTGCAAGTATATTAGCCTCATTAGCATCTGTTGTGTAATGATGGTCGCTTGTAAATGGATTATATAAGCGATATACCGCTGCTCCTCTGTCAGCTGATGTTGCATAAAATGCAAAACCCTCATATGTCCAGCCGGCATTGCGAAGTGCTATTGCTTCATTAGTGTCCTCTGTATAGAAATGTTCATTGTTATAAGGATTATATAATCTAAATACCGAACCTACGCCGCCTTGTATCTCACTATCAGTTGTTGCAGTTGATGTATTAATATTCTGAGTCGGTATTTCCGGTTGCGTGCCATCGGTTGTTTGTGTGCCACCTGTTGGCGGTGTGCTACCTGTCGGAGGCTCCATTCCACCTTGTCCGTTCGGTCCGAATCCATCCTGACCATTAGGTCCCATACCACCTTGTCCATTAGGTCCCATACCACCTTGTCC
>CAJOIL010000021.1 GCA_905234525.1 uncultured Lachnospiraceae bacterium
GACAAGAACATGCAAAGCGTTATGGAAAAAGCAGAAGTGCTTGTAGAGGCACTCCCATATATACAACGCTTTAATCGTAAGATAATAGTTGTTAAATATGGAGGCTCCGCTATGCTTGACGAAGAGCTTAAGCTACATGTTATTCAGGATGTTACATTACTTAAGCTTGTAGGCTTCAAGCCTATCATTGTGCACGGCGGCGGCAAGGATATCAGCAAATGGGTTGAGAAGAGCGGCGAGACACCTGAATTTGTTAACGGACTTCGTAAGACCGATGCCAATACAATGGAGATTGCCGAGATGGTTCTTAATCGAGTTAACAAATCACTTGTATCGATGGTGCAAGAGCTTGGCGTTAATGCAATCGGTATCAGCGGTAAGGACGGTAATCTCTTAACTGTTGATAAGAAATTTTCCGAGGGCAAGGATATCGGTTTCGTGGGTGATATCAAGAAGGTTAATCCTAAGATATTATTTGACTTATTAGAGAAGGATTTTTTGCCGATTGTTTGTCCGATTGGTTTAGATGATGATTTTCAGACGTACAATATTAATGCGGATGATGCGGCTTGTGCTATTGCTAAGGCGGTTGAAGCTGAAAAGCTTGCGTTTCTTACCGATATGTCAGGTGTATGTAAGGACCCTGAGGATGAGAGCACGCTTATATCGGAGCTTACTATCAGCGAAGCAAGACTTCTTATAAGCGACGGAACAATAAGCGGCGGAATGATTCCAAAGATGCTAAGCTGTATTGATGCCATTGAAGAAGGCGTTGGTCGTGTTCATATCTTAGACGGACGTGTGGCACACTGCCTGCTTCTCGAAATCTTCACTAACAAGGGTATCGGAACGGCAATTATAGAAGATGGCACGAATAGGTTTTATCAGGGCAATTAATTAGTCTGAGGAGAGGTACTTGGTCCGAAGACTATAATAGTAACTAAGGAGACTAACTATGGATTCGAAGCAAATAATAGACATTACCGAAGACAATTGCTTCCACGTATATAATCGTTTCGGCGTTGTCTTTGACCACGGCGACGGTGTTACATTATATGATGTCGAAGGCAAGGAATACCTTGATTTCGCATCGGGTATCGGTGTCAATGCATTAGGATATAATAACAAGCAATTTAACGACGCTGTTAAAAAGCAGGTTGATAAGCTGTATCACATTTCCAATCTGTATTATCATCCGTCGCTTGCTGAGGCATCTAAGCTGTTGTGTGAGATAAGCGGCATGGATAAGGTGTTCTTCACTAACTCCGGAGCAGAGGCTGTTGAGGGCGCGATTAAGACTGCTAAGAAATATGCGTTCAATAAGAACAATCGAAACGGATACGGCATTGTGGCTATGAACAGCTCATTTCACGGACGTACTGTGGGAGCACTTTCTGTAACGGGAACGGAAGCATATAGGACAGCGTTCCTTCCTCTTATGGATAAGGTTAACTTTGCAACGTTCAATGACTTTGATTCTGTAGTGAATGCGGTTGATGATGATACCTGCGCCATAATATTGGAGCCGGTTCAAGGTGAAGGTGGTGTTATGCCTGCAGATAAGGAATTCCTTTTGCAGGTAAGGAAGCTTTGTGATGAGAAGGATATACTTTTAATACTTGATGAGATTCAATGCGGAATGGCAAGAACAGGTTCAATGTATGCATATCAAGCGTATGATGTGAAGCCTGATATACTGCTTAGTGCTAAGGCGCTTGGTGGCGGACTTCCCATCGGTGCATTTCTTGTAACAGATAAGGTGGCGAAGAGCAGTCTTGTGCCCGGCGACCATGGTACGACCTACGGTGGCAATCCCTTGTGTACGGCTGCGGTTAAGGCTTCTGTTGAGCTTATTCGCGATAATAACCTTGTGGGAAATGTTAATGAGCTTGCGCCATACTTGGAGTCTAAGCTGGATGAAATTGTAGCTGAATGTGATGCTGCATTAAGTCACAGAGGCAAAGGCTTTATGCAAGGCATAGTGCTAAGTGACAGCGTCAAAGCGGGAGATATTGTTAAGGCATGTCTTGCTAATGGCTTGGTAGTTCTTTCGGCAGGCGGTAATGTATTAAGACTGTTGCCTCCACTTGTAATTACTAAGGATGATATTGATAAGGCAACCGATATAATAATAGAAGTGTTACAAAAATAATATTTTCGTAACATTTTCTTAACATTTTTCACAAGATAAATTGACTTATACGCTATGATTTGTTAGAATATACAAGACTACGTTGTTGTATACTTGTAGGCGTAGCGTAGCTGGATAACGCATCGGACTCCGACTCCGAAGACCACCGGTTCGAATCCGGTCGTCTACATTGTCGTAACCTGATTATTATTGTTAATATATTTTGGAGGCATATATGAAGTTTAAGAATGGATGGCATAAGTGCACGGAATTTGTTGCAGAGCAGTGGAGATATTTCCTTGCAGGAATTGTTTTCATATTAATTGTTTTACTTTTGGCATTTGTTATTAGTAAGAGAACAACAGCGGATGAGGATATCTCCGGTGTATATCAGGACTTTCAGGTAGATGCTAATGTAGAGCTTAATTCATTAATTATTAATTATTACAACGCATATGCAGCAGGTGACATCAGTGCTCTCCAGACCTATGCATCTCCAATCAGTGACTCAGAGGCCAGCTATATCAAGTTCCTCAGTCAATACATTGAGGCCTTTAATGTGGTTCATGTTTATTCTAAGCCCGGTCTTGATGATGGTTCATATCTTGTATCTGTTTATGTTGAAGAGAAGTTTGTTGGAATTAATACGCCGGCTCCGGGACTTGAGTTCTTCTACGTAAGAACTAACGAGAACGGTATGCTTTATATTGATAACTCGTATGGTACATACAATCAGAAGGAGAATGAGATATCACTTGATCCTAAGATTCAGAGTGTCATAGAGATATATAATGAGCGTAATGATGTTATGAAGCTCAAGCAGATGGTAGAGGATGAGCTTAATAAGGCTTTGGCAAGTGACGCTGAACTTAATAAGTTTGTTACTGAGACAATCAGAACCAAGATTGGTGAGTGGAAGGCTCAGTACAAGGCACAGAGAGATCAACAGAACGCAATTAATGACGCTAAGGCTAAGGAAGCCGCAGATGCGCAGGCTAAGGCTCAGCAGGATGCACAGGCAGCAGCGCAAGCGGCGGCACAGGCAGCAGCAGAGGAAGCCAATGCTTCTACAGTCGTTATTACAACCAAGGTTAATGTCAGAGACGGAGCTTCCGAGACAAGCAACGTAATAGGAACACTTGATGGCGGTACACAGGTTGTTAAGTATTCGGAAGAGAACGGATTTACCAAGATTAACTTTAATGGCGGAAGAGCCTATGTTAAGAGTGACTTTATTGCTCCTGTAGAACAGCAGGCGGCAGCACCACAGCCACAGGCACAGCCGGCTAATAATACGGTAACACTTTCAGGCACTGTTAACGCACGTCAATCTAAGAGCGAGACAGCAGAGCGAGTTGCAGTCGGTATGCCGGGCGATACTGTAACAATACTCGAAGATGCGGGAGATGGATGGTCAAGAGTATCTATCAAGGGCATCGAAGGATATATGAAGACAGAATTTATCAATTAATTAGATGAATGATATCAGAATTAACAAATACCTCTCATCCAGAGGAGTGTGTTCCAGAAGGGAAGCTGATAGGCTAATTGATGGCGGCCGTATCACCGTTAACGGTGAGGTCGCCACGTTAGGTATTATGGTAAGTGACGATGATGATGTCCGTTTAGACGGACATAGGATTGTCGGCGGTGATGAGCCTGTTGTATTGGCATTTAATAAGCCTGAAGGAATTGTATGTACTTCAGCAAGGGATGAGAAGAATAATATAATAGATTATATTAATTATCCCACGAGAATCTATCCTATCGGTCGTCTTGACAAAGAATCAAGTGGTCTTATACTTCTTACCAATCGTGGAGAGATTGTCAACGGAATCCTCAAAGCCAAGAATTACCATGAGAAAGAATATATAGTTACACTTAATAAACCATATTCAACAGATTTTCTAAAGAATATGCGAAGAGGCGTATATCTTAATGAGCTTGATGTCACAACGAGGCCGGCACAGGTTCAAACTATCGATGATAAGACATTTTCCATAATACTAACACAAGGGCTTAACAGACAGATAAGGCGTATGTGCAGTGAGCTTGGGTATAGAGTTGTTAAACTTAAGCGAATCAGAATAATGAATATCATGCTCGGCGATTTGCCTAAGGGCAAATATCGTACAGTGCAGGGAGAAGAATTAGAACAATTAATCAGTGACATTGAAGTATGAGTGCAATAGAAGAGATTAACAAATTAAAAAAAGAAATAGAATATCATATCAATAGGTATTATAATCTCGATGAACCGGAGATTAGTGATTATGAATACGATATGATGATGAACAGACTCAAGGAATTGGAAAGTGCTAATCCCGAGTTAATCACCGAGGATTCACCGACTCAGCGAGTGGGCGGAAAAGCATCAAATAAAGCAGGCCGGCTAGTCAGACATAACGTGCCTATGCTTAGTCTTAAAGATGTATTCAGCAAAGAAGAGGTTGTAGCTTTTGTAAAAGATATGCAAAATGCTTTTGAAAATCCGGAATTTGTGGTAGAATACAAAATAGACGGACTGTCAATGTCCCTTCGTTATGATAATGGTAAGCTTGTAATGGCAGAGACTCGCGGTGACGGAGTTGAGTACGGCGAGGATGTTACAGCTAATGCCTTAATGATTAGAGACGTAGTTTCTACACTTAACGACCCCATAGAATATTTTGAGATAAGAGGCGAAGTCTATATGACTAATGAGAGCTTCGATAATGTTAATAAGAGGCAAGAGCTTCTTGGTAAGAAGACATTTGCTAATCCCAGGAATTGTGCAGCAGGCTCTCTTCGTCAATTGGATGCTCAGGTTGTTAAGGAACGTAACCTATCACTTTTTATATTTAACCTGCAGGAAGCAAGAGGAAGAGAATTCTTAACACATACCGATTGTTATGATTACATGAAGTCGCAAGGCATTAAGGTAATTGACAATTATAAGGTGTGTAAGAACGAGGATGAAGTGTGGCAGGCAATTTGCGAGATAGGCGAGAAAAGAGGCGAGCTGGGCTACGATATAGATGGCGCAGTTGTTAAGCTTAACAGCTTCAGTCAGCGTGAGAAAGCAGGTGCAACATCTAAGGTGCCAAAGTGGGCTGTGGCCTACAAATATCCGCCCGAAGAAAAGGAAACGATTCTTACGGATGTGGAGCTTACCGTTGGCAGGACCGGTCGAATTAATCCTACCGCCGTATTTAATCCGATAAGGCTGTGTGGTACTACAGTTAGTCGTGCTACAATGCATAATCAGGATTTTATAGATGAGCTTGATATCGGAATCGGCGATACAATCGTGGTATATAAGTCGGGAGAAATAATCCCGAAGATTAAAGAAGTAGTTAGGTCAAAGCGTCCGAGCGGAACTGTAACATACAAGATACCTAACGTGTGTCCCGTATGCGGTGCTAAGACTCATCGTGATGATAATTCAGCGAATATTGTATGTACGTCACCCACATGTCCCGCACAGCTTGAGAATCATATCATTAACTTCGTGGGCCGTGATGCGATGGACATCAAGGGATTTGGTGCAACGTATATTATTGATCTTGTCAGAGAAGGATATCTTAAGGATATTGCTGATATCTATTCACTGCGTGAGTACAGGGACGAATTAATTGATAAGGGTATAATCGGCAAAGAGGGCAATACCGATAAATTACTTAAGGTTATTGAAGACAGTAAGTCTAATGATGCCAATATGCTTCTTACAGGCTTAGGTATTCCGGGTATCGGCAAGGGTGCCGCCAAGTCGCTTATTAAGCATTTTAAAAGTATAGATGCAATTATGAATGCCGATGTTGAAGCCATTAAGGAAGTAGAGGATATCGGCGAGATAAGCGCTAAAAGTATCTATGAATATTTCCATAATGATAAGAATATTGACATTATTAACAGACTTGTTAAATGTGGTGTCAATATGGAAAGCAATGCCAAGGCGGCATCAGATATATTTGCAGGCAAGACATTTGTAATAACGGGTACACTTCCCACAATGGGGCGCAAGGATGTGGCTAAGCTTATAGAAGATAACGGTGGTAAATGCTCTGGCAGTGTATCTAAGAAGACAGACTATCTTGTTGCCGGAGAGAATGCCGGAAGCAAATTAGATAAGGCTAATTCGCTTGGAATTACGGTAATATCAGAAGAAGAATTGCTTGATATGCTTAACTAAAGACAGAACAGGAGACATAATATGCCTATTAAGACGCAAGCCGATTTACCGGCTAATGCGATTTTAGAACATGAGAATATATTCGTAATTGATGAACAAAGGGCTTCGCATCAGGATATAAGACCTATTGAGATAGGAATACTTAACCTAATGCCACTCAAGGAAGAAACTGAATTACAGCTGCTTCGGTCGCTGTCTAATACGCCGCTTCAGGTGGATGTTACATTTCTTATGGTTAAGAGTCATGTGGCCAAGAATACCTCTAAGAGTCATCTCAATCAATTCTATCAGTCCTATGAGGATATTAAGGATGATAACTTGGATGGACTTATTATCACCGGTGCACCGCTCGAGACCAACAGATATGAGGATGTGGATTATTGGCAGGAGCTTACCGATATAATGGAGTGGTCTAATGAGCATGTTACTTCAACAATTCATCTGTGTTGGGGTGCACAAGCGGGCTTATATTATCATTATGGTATCGATAAGCACCTCATGAACAAGAAGGTATTCGGAGTTTATTCTCACAATGTTAGGAATCGTAAGGTTCCGCTTGTTCGTGGATTTGATGACGTATTCTTAGCGCCTCATTCGCGTCACGCAGAGGTGTTAATTGAGGATGTGAGTGATAATGATAAGCTTATTACGGTAGCTGATTCTGAGAAGGCAGGCGTGTATCTGTGCATGACAGCCGATGGTCATCAGATATTTGTGATGGGTCATCCCGAATATGACAGATATACTCTTGATAAGGAGTATAAGAGAGATTTGGAAAAGGGGCTTAAGATTGAGATGCCCGTTAATTATTATCCGAATGATGATATAGATGCTAAGCCTATATTATCATGGAGGTCTCATGCGAATGCGCTTTATACCAATTGGCTTAACTATTATGTATATCAACAGACACCATATGAATTTATTGATGCTAATAGATTCATTAAGAAGAAATAAAACACTAATTAACAGGAGAGATTATGAGAGAAAAACTGGAAAGCTTATCCCTGGCAGTACTTAGGGAGCTGGCAAAAGAAAAAGAAATCAAGAAAGCGTCATCAATGAAGAAGGCTCAGCTTGTAGAAGCGCTTCTTGCGGCAAGTGAACAGGACGTTGAAGAGGTAGAACCATTAAAGCCGGTAGACGGAATACTTGAAGTCTTATCGGACGGATATGGCTTCGTAAGATGCGAAAACTATCTGCCGGGAAGTGATGATGTCTATGTGTCACCTGCACAGATTCGTAAGCTAAATCTTAAGACAGGCGATATTATTAAGGGAACAACAAGACGCAATAATCCCACTGACAAATTCGGAGCCTTGCAGAATCTTGAATCGGTTAACGGATATTCGATAGAAGAGACATTGCGTCGTCCTAATTTTGAAGATTTAACACCGATATTCCCGGATGAGAGGATTCATCTTGAAAGACAGCATAGCTCTAACGCTATGAGAATTGTTGACCTTATTTCGCCAATCGGTAAAGGACAAAGAGGTATGATTGTATCTCAACCGAAGGCAGGTAAGACAACATTGCTTAAGGAGATTGCAAGGTCGGTTAAGGAATCCAATCCCGATATGCATATAATCATCCTTCTTATTGATGAGCGCCCCGAGGAGGTTACGGATATCAAGGAAGCCATTGAAGGCAAGAATGCAGAGGTTATCTATTCGACATTTGATGAGCTTCCCGAGCATCATAAGAGAGTATCTGAGATGGTAATAGAAAGAGCAAAGAGACTTGTAGAGCATAGTCAGGATGTTATGATTCTTCTTGATTCCATTACACGTCTTTCTCGTGCATATAACTTAACCGTTCCGCCGAGCGGAAGAACATTATCGGGTGGTCTTGATCCGGCGGCACTTCATATGCCGAAGCGTTTCTTCGGTGCAGCGCGTAATATGAGAGAGGGTGGCTCACTTACAATCTTAGCGACAGCACTTGTGGAAACAGGTTCGAAGATGGATGATGTTGTATTCGAGGAGTTTAAGGGTACAGGTAATATGGAGCTTGTGCTTGACCGTAAATTATCTGAGAAGAGAGTATTCCCTGCGATTGATATTGCTAAGTCAGGTACTCGTCGTGAGGACTTACTTCTTAACGATGCCGAGCTTCATGCGGTAGATACAATGCGTAAAGGGCTTAACGGAATGCGAAGTGATGAAGCGGTTGAGAATATTCTTAACCTCTTCGCCCGCACAAAAACCAACGCGGAAGTCATAGCACAAATTAATAAGCGTAGGCTTTAGTATTTAGTTAGTGAAGAGTATACTTAAGAATTAATCAAAATATAACCGCTTACTCAACTGAACGTTCGTTCAATGTTTCGTAAGAGGTTATATTCTGATTAATTCAGCTAGTGAAGAGTATACCGCATAATTAAGCAGATAATATATTCTTTCGAAACATTGGCGTAGCCGAAGGCGAAGACAGTTGAGAAAGATTGTATTATCTGCTTAATTCGACAATTTATACTTGCATTATACTACAATTAGTGCTATAGTAATGGAGCTGTTTAAATTGGGATGTAAATGGCAATTAATCATCACACATAATATGGTCGGTAACCATAGAATAGAGAGGTGAATAAGATGAGACAAGGAATCCATCCGGATTATTACCAAGCTACAGTAACATGTAACTGCGGTAACACATTTGTAACAGGATCTACGAAGGAAAGTATCCACGTCGAGATTTGTTCTAAGTGCCATCCGTTCTATACGGGTCAGCAGAAGGCGACACAGGCACGTGGTCGTATTGATAAGTTCAATAAGAAATACGGACTTAGTCAGTAATAAGATTTTGTTGGTAGGGTTGAGGCTTCCTCAACCTTATCTTTTTATAGGAAGATAATTATGAAATTCTCCGGAATCGGCGGACAAGCCGTTATGGAAGGTGTTATGATGCGAAACGGTAAGGATTACGCTGTTGCAGTTAGAACGCCTAACGGTAATATTGAGACGCAGAAGGATACAATCAAAAGAAACCGCGAAACAATTAATAAAATACCTATTGTAAGAGGTGTAGTGGCATTTGTTGATTCGTTAATTCTCGGAATATCTACGCTTATGATATCGGCAGCATATTTTGAGGATGACGACAAGTCGGAAAGCAAGACAGGTGATGACAAACCGGACGATATGGCTAGCGAAGACAAGTCGGATGATGCTAAGCCCGTAGTCAATAAGGCTGAGATGGCTGTTACCATCACCGTATCAACAATACTTGCATTAGTAATATTCTTACTGATTCCCTACGGCTTATCTAAGCTGCTAACTAATCTGATAGGCAATGATTATTTGTTGGCTCTTATAGAAGGCGTGGTTCGAATAATCATATTTATTGCTTATGTAGTGATTATATCCCGTATGGAGGATATTAAGCGAGTATTTATGTATCACGGCGCTGAGCATAAGTGTATAAATTGCATAGAGCATGGACTGGAGTTAAATGTTGATAATGTAATGAAGAGCTCAAGATATCATAAGAGATGCGGTACAAGCTTTCTTGTTATTGTGCTGATAATCAGCATACTCGTATTCATGTTTATAAGGCTTGACAATAATCTTTTACAGCTACTGCTTAGGCTTGCGCTGGTACCTGTTATTGCAGGTATATCGTATGAATTTATCAGGCTTGCCGGAAGGAGTAATTCAAAGTTTATTGATGTGCTTAGTAAGCCCGGTATGTGGGTACAAAGGATAACTACCTCGGAACCCGATGAGGATATGGTTGAGGTTGGCATTACAAGCGTTGAAGCCGTTTTTGATTGGCGTGAATTTATACAAGGGATAAATGTCGATGACGATAAATCAAAGCCTTAGAAATGCACAGAATATACTTAATGAGAATCATGTGCCGAATGCTGAGTATGACGCTTTTGCGCTGTTTGAATATGTGACAGGCTATGATAAGTCGCAGTATATAATGCGAGCCAATGAAGAAATGCCTGATGATAAGCAAAGGCAGTTCGAGGAGCTCATTGCAAAAAGAGCAAAGCGCATACCATTGCAGCATTTAACAGGCAATCAAAACTTCTTCGGGTATGACTTTATCGTAAGTTCGGATGTACTTGTGCCAAGACAGGATACGGAGGTTCTTATTGGTGAGGTGCTTTCGATATCGTCGGATTATACATATCCTATTAGAATTCTTGATTTGTGTACCGGTAGCGGCTGCATTGGAGTGACTCTTTATCTTGAGCTTAATAAGGCATATGGTAAATGTGACATCACAGCCACGGATATATCCGATAAGGCACTTGATATTGCAAGGAAGAATGCAGAAAAGCTAATCGGAGACAGTAATGATTTTCACATTATTAAGTCGGATTTATTCGACGCTTTGGACAGTAGCAATAAGTATGACATAATAGTAAGTAATCCGCCGTATATTCCAACGAGTGACATAGAGCGTCTTGATACAGAGGTCAGAGAGCATGACCCGAGGATGGCACTTGACGGTGGTGATGACGGACTCGATTTTTATAAGAGGATTGTCGATAGTGCCACACATTTCCTGGAAGACGGAGGCCAACTTGTGATGGAGATGGGATATAATCAAGGTGATGATATTAGTGCTGTTATGACTGATAATGGATATAGTGATATTAGGATAATCAAGGACTTAGCAGGTCTTGACAGAGTGATTGGAGGATACTATGTTCGATAAATTAGAAGATCTTGTAACAAGATATGAAGAGGTGATGAGTCTGTTGTCAGAGCCGGATGTGGCAAATGATAATAACAGATTTAAGTCACTCATGAAGGAGCAGGCTGAGCTTGCACCTATTGTTGAAGCATATAAGGAGTATAAGAAGCATCAGGAGAATATTGAGGATTCGCTTCTTATATTGGATGAAGAATCTGATGAAGAGATGAAGGAGCTTGCAAAGGAAGAACTCAACGAATCTAAAAAGCAGGTTGAGAAGCTAGAGGAAGAGCTTAAGATACTTCTTCTTCCTAAGGACCCTAATGATGATAAGAATGTTGTTGTAGAGATTAGGTCTGCGGCAGGCGGAGATGAGGCGGCACTTTTTGCGGCTGAATTGTATCGTATGTATGAGCATTATGCGGAAGGTCGCGGCTGGAAGGTAGAGCTTGCAGAGCTTGAAGAAATCGGAATCGGCGGTATTAAGTATGTGTCATTTATTGTTAACGGTGATGGTGCGTACTCTGTGCTCAAATACGAATCCGGTGTTCACAGAGTTCAACGTGTGCCGAAGACAGAATCGGGTGGCAGAATTCATACTTCAACGGCAACTGTTACGGTGATGCCCGAAGCAGAGGATATTGATATAGAAATCGATGAGAAGGATATCAGAATTGATGTAATGCGTGCATCAGGTAATGGAGGACAGTGTGTCAATACAACAGATTCAGCTGTACGACTTACATATTATCCGGAGAATATTGTAATCTATTCTCAAACGGAGAAGTCACAGCTGCAGAATAAGAATAAGGCTTATGCATTGTTGAGAACCAAGCTGTATGATTTACAAATGCAACGTAAGATTGAGGAGGAATCAGCAGAGAAGCTAAGTCAAATCGGTACGGGTGATCGTTCCGAGAAGATTAGGACATATAATTTCCCGGATGGAAGAGTTACGGACCATAGGATTAATCTTACGCTATATAAGCTTGATAAGATACTTAATGGGGATTTGCAGGAGATTATTGATGCGTTAATCGCGGCGGATCAAGCTGCGAAGCTACTAAAAATGAACGAAGATTAAGTCTTATTCCGAGCATAAATCTATAAAACGAACTCTTAGCCGACTGCGAAAGTCTTTGGAGAGTTGTTTTATAGATTTATTGCCGAATAAGGAATATCTATAAGACCAGCACTCATCCAACCGGGAAGGAGTGGGGAAGTTGTTTTATAGATTTATTGCCAATAAAAAGAAATTTATGGTATAATATCAGTTGACTTTGATTAATAATAGATGGAGGCATGTATTATGGCTGAAGAGAGTATGACATTTGTAGTTAATGAAGGAGTTAGTGTTGCAGGAGAAGTAATGTCTATTATTGCAGGACTTTCTGCGACAGAGATAGATGGTGTTGATTCGCTTGCAGGTAATCTTACTAATGATATGATTACTAAGTCCAGCCCAAGTAAGCTTGCTAGGGGTGTTAGGATTTCAAGTGATGATGATAATAATATCAGGATTAAGATGGCGCTTAATCTTAGCTATGGTTATGAGATACCTAAGCTGTGCGAGCAGGTACAAGAGAAGGTTAAATCTACAATTGAGAGTATGACCGGTATGGGAGTCTCAACTATTGATATTAAGATAGCAAGTGTTATCAGTGAAGAGGATTAATTTGAATAAGCTTTAGGTAGTGATTACAGATTATTCATGGGGTGTGAGTAGCACCCTATTTTTGCATATTAGATAGGATATAATAATGGCATCTAAGCTAAGTAAGAGACAATTTAGAATCGAGGTGTTCAAGGGAGTTTTTCTCATGGAATTCTATGAGGATGCCGAGTTAATTGAGCAGCTTGATATTAGATATGATGAAGAAGGCAATACATCTGACACTGAATTAAGTGATGAGCTTTCAGAGGAGATTAATGATAAGTGCAAGCAGATTATTGAACATGTTGAATCGCTTGATAAGATAATTTCCGATAATCTTGACAAATGGAAGATTAATCGAATCGGTAAAGTAGAGCTTACAATAATGCGAGTGGCAGTGTATGAGTATAAGTATGATGGACTTGAAGCACCGATAGTTATTAATGAGGCTGTTGATATTGCCAAGATTTACAGTGGTGATAAGGCGGGAGCATTTGTTAATGGTGTACTGGCTAAGATAGTTAATAACGATTAGTTCATTTTATGTCTAAGAGGGCTTATGAGCAAGGATATATTAAGTGTAACAGAGGTTAATAATTACATAAGCGGTATGTTTGAGACTGATTTTATGCTTAAGAATATTCGTATTCAAGGGGAGATTTCCAATATTACATATCATACAAGCGGTCACATATACTTTAGTCTTAAGGATGAGAAGGCTGTTATCGCAGGTGTGATGTTCAAGGGCAATCGAGCCAAGGGACTTACAAAGCCTGTCAAAACCGGCGATAGTGTTATTGTAACGGGTCGTATCGGTGTATATTCCCAGCAAGGAAAGTATCAGATATATGCTTCGTCTTTTGAAATGGCAGGTATAGGTGAGTTGTATCAAAAGTTCGAACAGCTCAAAGCCGAATTCAAGGAAATGGGCATGTTCGATGAATCATATAAGAGACCTATTCCTGTATATTCAACTAAAATAGGTGTCGTCACAGCAAGAACAGGTGCTGCTATTCATGATATAATTACGACAGCGTTGAGACGCAATCCGCATATTCAGATTATATTGTATCCGTCATTAGTGCAAGGTGAAGGCGCGGCAGAATCCATTGCCAAGGGAATTGAGACGCTTGATGGCATGGATTTGGATGTGATAATAGTAGGTCGTGGCGGAGGTTCCATTGAGGACCTATGGGCATTCAATGAAGAAGAGGTTGCAAGAGCAATATTTGCATGCGATACGCCGGTAATAAGTGCGGTAGGGCATGAAGTGGATTTTACCATCGCTGACTTCGTGGCAGATGCAAGAGCGGCAACTCCGACTGCGGCAGCAGAGCTGGCAGTGTTTGAGTATGATGGCTTCCTTGAATATGTTAATTACTTAAGCGAACGTCTCGAAGCATCGATTAATCACCAAATCGAGAATAATTATAATAAGGTTGAATTGCTTAAGAATAAGCTTGGCGCCTTAAGTCCGACTAATGTTCTGACGCAATATGAGATGCGCTTGGCAGACCTTTCCAAGCGATTAGATGATGCAGTTAATGCACATATAATACGTGCAAGACATAGCTTAGAGAACTATGCTAATAAGCTGGATGGCTTATCGCCGGCGAAGCGGTTAGCCGGGGGATATTCATACGTCGTTAACGAGGGTGGTGCGAACATCACTAAAGCGTCGCAGCTTAATGTCGACGATGACATCAGAGTCTACCTAAGTGAAGGCGTGGTAGATGCCAAGGTAACTGAAATTAATTGAATCGGCGCAATAGCCCTGCGCTAAGAACTTATATACAAGACTTCGGTTCAAGTACCTCTCCCTCAACTGAACGTTCGTTCAATGTTTCGTGAGAGGTCTTGACACCTCAGTCTTGTAGGCAGTATACAGAAGGGAGGATGCCCATGACAACAACATTGGAAGATGAATTCGATGAGATAGAGAAGATAATAACTCAGATGGAAGAGGATGGTGTACCACTCGAGAAGTCATTCGAGTTATATGAGCAGGGCATGAAGAAGCTAAAGTCCGCCAATGACAAGATTGCAAATGTCGAGAAGAAGGTGGCTGAACTTACCGAGGATGGCAGTTTAGAGGATATTGAAGAATAGGGTATTGGGTTAATGAACGTATTAAAAAAGATTAAAGGGCCTAACGATATTAAGAAGTTAGAGCCCGAAGAAGTAATACTATTAAGTAATGAGATTAGAGAGTTTTTAATTAATAAGCTTTCTAAGACAGGTGGTCATATTGCATCTAATTTGGGTGTGGTGGAGCTTACTATTGCGCTTCACTTAATATGTGACTTTCCTAAGGATAAGATTATATGGGATGTAGGTCACCAAAGCTACACTCACAAGATTCTTACCGGCAGAGCGGACGGATTCGATAATCTGAGACAGTTCGGCGGAATGAGCGGCTTTCCTAAGAGAAGTGAGTCTGATTGCGATGTATTTGATACGGGACATTCGACTACATCTATATCCGCAGCGCTCGGTATGGCATGGGCCAGAGAGATGCGTGGTGAGGATTATAAGGTTATCGCTGTTATCGGAGATGGCTCCATGACAGGCGGTATGTCGTTTGAAGCACTCAATAATGCATCCGAATTTAAGAAGAATCTTATCATTGTTCTTAATGATAATGAGATGTCGATTTCCAAGAATGTTGGTGGGCTTAGCGAGAATCTCAGTAAGATGAGAACGAGCGATAACTATATAGGACTTAAGGAAGATGTTATGCATTCCTTAGAGAAGATTCCCGTATATGGTGATAGGATTATTCATCAGATACAGAAGACTAAGAGCGGAATCAAATCACTTGTTATTCAGGGTATGATGTATGAAGAAATGGGTATCATGTATCTCGGTCCCATTGATGGTCATGATATTAATGCTATGGTTAAGGTCTTAGGAGAAGCATCGCATGTTCAGGGTCCTGTAATTGTTCACGTAAGAACGAAGAAGGGTAAAGGCTTTATTCCCGCAGAGCGTCATCCGTCAAGATTTCACGGTGCGGGTCCGTTTGATGTTGAGAAGGGATTACCGCTTAAGGGTAGCAAGGCTACATATACTGATGTGTTCTCTACGGTTATGCGTAAGATGGGCGACAGAGACAGAGATGTCGTTGCAATTACCGCTGCTATGGCTGATGGTGTCGGACTTAAGAGATTCAGTAACATGTTCCCCGATAGATTCTTTGATGTGGGAATAGCGGAACAGCATGCGGTAACATTTGCGGCAGGACTTGCTACGCAGGGCTTCAAGCCGATATTTGCGGTGTATTCGTCTTTCCTTCAGAGAGCATATGATCAATTGCTTCATGATGTATGTATGCAGAAGCTGCATGTTGTCTTCGCTGTAGACAGAGCCGGTCTTGTTGGTGCCGACGGTATGACACATCACGGAGCATTTGATGTATCCTACTTAAGTGAGATGCCTAATATGGTTGTTATGGCACCTAAGAACAAATGGGAATTATCCGATATGGTTAAATTCGCATTAAAATACGATGGTCCTATTGCAATAAGGTATCCCAGAGGAGAAGCATTTTCCAAATATAAAGAATTCAGAGCACCCGTTGAACTTGGCAAGTGCGAAGAGATATTTGAGGGTAAAGATGTTATGCTGTTCGCATTAGGCAGTATGTTTAAGAATGCTATTGAAGTCGGCAAGCTTATGAAGGAGGATGACAGACAGCCTACAATTGTTAACGCAAGATTTGCAAAGCCTCTTGATGAAGAATATCTTATCGGTTCCATGAATAAGTATAAATGTATTGTGACATTGGAGGACAATATCTATACGGGAGGTATGGGAGAGAGAGTGAAGAGCATTCTCTTCGATAACGGATACAAGGGCGAGATAATTAACATTTCCCTGCCTGATGAATTCGTGGAGCACGGAAGTGTCGATAAGCTACAGGAATCACTTCACATGGATCCTAAGTCAATATATGACAAGATTAAGGAAGCTACGGTATGAAGGAGCGCTTAGATATACTTGTTGTGGGTAAGGGTATTGCATCGTCAAGGGAGAAGGCCAAGGCACTTATTATGGCAGGACAAATATTCGTTGATAATCAACGAGAAGACAAGCCGGGAAGTAAGTTTGATGAGAATGCCGATATTGTGCTGCATGGTGAGAAGCCTAAGTATGTAAGCCGTGGCGGATACAAGCTGGAGAAAGCGATAGATAGCTTCGGAATAGAGCTTAAGGGTATGAAATGTATGGATATCGGTGCATCAACAGGCGGATTTACCGATTGTATGCTTCAAAATGGTGCGGCTTTAGTTTATGCGGTTGATGTCGGATACGGACAGTTTGACTGGGGACTTCGTAACGATGAACGTGTAATATGTATGGAGAAGACGAATATCAGGTATGTAACGCCGGATGATATTGATGACGTACTTGATTTTGCAAGCTGTGATGTATCATTTATATCATTATCTAAGGTGCTTCCCACCGCATATAATCTGCTTAGCGGTAATGGTGAGATGGCTGTGCTTATTAAGCCACAATTTGAAGCCGGTAAAGATAAGGTTGGTAAGAAGGGTGTTGTCAGAGACCCTAAGATTCATAAGGAAGTAATTGAGGATGTATTGGCATCTGTTAAGGAGATAGGATTTGTAATTAAGGGACTTGATTATTCACCGATTAAGGGTCCTGAAGGCAATATTGAATATCTGATGTATATCAGTAAGGATACTAGTGCTACACCAATTAATGAAGAGGCTATCGACGAAATAGTAAGTAAAGCTCACAGTGAGCTTGATTAAAGGATAATTATGAATAAATTTTTTATTGTCGTTAGGGATAATAACAGAGACAAAATTAAACTAGCTAAGCAAATAATCAAATCTATTGAGGATAGAGGTGGCGTGGCTGACATGGCAGTACTTGGCACGGATTATGAGATGCTAAGTGACACCGATTGTATTCTTGCAATGGGTGGAGACGGTACAATGATTCGGGCCGCTGAGCGAAGCATAGGACTTGATATACCGCTTCTTGGAATTAATTTCGGTCATATGGGTTATTTGTGCGACCTCGATAAAGACAGTGTTTTTTCTGCAATTGACAGGCTGTTTAAGGATGAATACGATATTGAGAAGCGTATGATGCTTGCCGGACGTATCAGCCCGACAGAGGATGATATAAGTAAAAGTGTGGCACTTAATGATGTTATCATCAAGTCATGCGAGGACCAGCATGTGTCAAGGCTTTCTGTATATGTTAATGATAAATATCTTTTTACTTATGATTGCGATGGCATTATCATATCGACGCCTACGGGCTCGACAGCATACAATTTGTCGGCGCATGGTCCGATTGTAAGCCCCGAGACCAAGCTAATACTTCTTACACCAATTAATCCGCATACACTTAATGCAAGAAGTATTGTGCTTGACAGTGAAGATGTGGTATCGGTTAAGCTGATACCTAAAAGCTCTGAAGCTGATGATAAGGTATCTGTGTCGTTTGACGGCCGTCACAGACGTCACCTGAGAGTTGGTGAGACACTTGTCGTTAACAGAGCTAATGCTGAGGCGAAGATGGTTAGGCTCAGCGAAGAGAATTTCTTAGAACGAATAAGAAATAAAATGCAGGCTTAGTCCTGCTTCAATGCCGGTTATTGGGAATTCATGACTGCGTATATGCCGGTAAGGAGTAATTATGTTAGTTTATTTACACGTAAGCAATTTAGCGCTTATTGAAGAAGAGGAGATTGAATTTGCGAAGGGACTTAATATCTTATCCGGAGAGACCGGTGCAGGTAAGTCTATTATCTTAGGCGCACTGCACTTAGCACTCGGAGAGAAGGTTCCGGCGGAAATGTTAAGAGACGAGTCACGTCCCGGCATTGTAGAAGCAACCTTTACAATTACAGATGATGAAGAGCGCAGCGCGCTTCAAGCTATGGATATTTCCTTTGATGATGAAGTGATATTATCTCGTAAGATTACAGGCAGTCGTTCTGTGGCAAAGATTAACGGAGAGATGGTACCGGCTGAGAAGCTTAGAAGCGTGGGAAGTCTCTTTATTGATATCTATGGTCAAAGCGAACATCAGTCATTGTCCGATAAGAGAAAGCACTTAATGATGCTTGATGAATACGGTAAGCTTGAGATAACACCGCTTAAATCAGAGGTCAAAGGGCTTTATGCTGAATATACTAAGCTAAAGGATGAATATGATAAGGCGTGTCTTGATAATACCGATCGTGACAGGGAGATAGATTTGCTTCGTCACGAGATAGAGGAGATTGAATCGGCTAACATTATTGTCGGAGAAGATGATGATTTGGAAGCAGAATATCGGCGCATGAGTAACTCCGAGAAGTTAGTTACCGCATGTAATGAGGCCTATAACAATACAAGTGGCACTGATGGCATATCCGATAGGATTACGAGAGCCATAAGAAGCCTTAAGAATGTAGAGGAATTCGATGAGAGCATAAACGGTTACGTGAGTATGCTTGAGGATATTGATGCAATAGTCAGTGATTTTAACAGAGATGTATCCGGTTATATGTCTGATATGGAATTTGATGAAAGCGCATTTAACGAAATAGAGATGCGTCTTAATTTGCTTAATACCCTAAAGACAAAGTACGGACCGACATTATCGGATGTGAATGATAAGCTTGAAGAGAATTCTAAGAGATTACAGCAATTAGAAGATTATGATAATTATCTTGATAAGCTTAAAAATGACTTATCTGAGTGTGAAAAAGAGCTTCTTGGTGCATGTGACAAGCTAACGGATGCTCGTAAGAATTATTCGTATGATTTGCTTCCTAAGGTAAGAGATGCCTTAGGTGCATTGAATTTCTTAGACGTATCATTTGATATGTATTTCACTAAGCTTGATAAGCCTACGTCGAATGGAATTGATGAAGCGGAATTTATAATATCCACGAATCCGGGTGAGCCTATGAAGCCGCTTAAGAATATTGCATCGGGTGGCGAGATGTCAAGAATAATGCTTGCACTTAAGACAGTGCTTGCTACGGCTGATTTAATCGATACAATGATATTTGATGAAATAGATGCCGGTATCAGCGGAAGAACGGCACAATCCCTCTCGGAGAAATTAAGCGTTGTGGCCAAGGATAAGCAGGTAATATGTATTACGCATTTACCACAGGTTGCAGCTATGGCGGATAAGCATTTCCTGATTGAGAAGCATGTTGAAGGCACTAAGACGATATCGTCTATCAGCGAGATGTCGTATGATGATAGAGTGGGAGAGCTTGCAAGAATGCTATCGGGCAGCAGTATTACGGACGCTGTAATATCGAACGCCAAAGAATTATTAGATTATGCTGACAAATATAAGCAAGATGTGGTATAATAATTATGTATGTGATGTCAATACCACCATATATTGATATTTCGTATCGAATAAATGTGTATGGTTTTGTTGGAGTTTTAGATTATGGGTTTTTTAAATAATGAGACAGTATCAGAAGATATTACAGAAAGTATTGATTATGTGTCATTAGAGGCCAATGCTAATCGATTTACTGTGAAATGTCTTCTTGTTACGTATTTTTTGACGGCATTTTGCTGGGTTCTTAATATCCTTAATATTTTTATTGTTGATAAGAGCCTTATGAATTACGGCTTTTTCCTTATGTCTGTTCTTATGATAGTTCTTATCGGTATATGTAGATTAGCCGGATATCATAGAGCATGGATTAAGTATGTAGTAATAATTTTTGCCGTAACAATGACTGTTGTGGTAGGAATCGTTCTCACATATCATATGATTATTGCAAGCGTACTTCCGATGATATATGCCATTCAGTATTCCAGCAGGAAG
>CAJOIL010000022.1 GCA_905234525.1 uncultured Lachnospiraceae bacterium
ATGTATGATAGGAAGACAGGTGAATTTCGCTTCCAAGAAGGAAGCATATACACTAATCTCTTTTTGGCTGATGAAATTAATCGTACATCCCCAAAGACACAATCTGCTCTTCTTGAGGTTATGGAGGAACGCCACGTAACAGTCGAAGGCAAGAAACGGGAAGTTCTCAATCCTTTCTTCGTAATTGCTACACAGAATCCATTCGGCTCAAGCGGCACACAACGACTGCCGGAATCACAGCTGGATAGATTCATGACTTGTCTTACAATGGGTTATCCCTCACACGAGGATGCAATCGATGTATTAAAGGGCGATTCGCGAACCGATTTATTAGAGGTGCAAACAACAATTGATACTGATACACTCCTTAAGATGCAAGAGGAGGTCAAACGCCTTCATGTCGATGAAAGCATTTATGATTACGTAGTAAGTATAACGGAAGCCACACGAAGCGACAGCCATTATACATTGGGACTAAGCCCCAGAGGTAGTATCGCTATTCTTTCTATGAGTCGGGCAAATGCGTATATGAACGGAAGAAGCTATGTTATACCGGAGGATATTGAAGATATTTTTATTGCTGTTGCAAAGCACAGAGTTAAGCTGACGCCTAAGAGTATATCTGCCGGCGACCAAATCGAAGATGCGCTATTGAGCACACTAAGATGTGTTCCTAAGCCAAAGGTAAATTAGTATACTATATAATGACTAAACACCAAGACCTGCTAAGCGATATTTATGGCATTAATGCACCTATGAACAAACGAAACCTACCATATAGAATTACATACATCTTAGAAATAATACTTGTACTCTTAGGCGCGATATTTTATCGTCAACCGCTCCTATCCGTACTCCTCCTTTTATTGCTATTATTACCCCCATTATCAATCATATTAACTAAGCACGAAATAAACAAATTATCTATCGACGTTACTCCGCTTAGTCGAGAAGTCATAAGTGACGGTATCCTCAATGTAAAAATATCCGTAACATACACCGGTCATATTCCGCTGATGAATTGCATGATTAATTTTAACTATGAAAATCTCTTTTATCCTCATGATATACCACAGGAATTTGTGTTCCCTTCAGAAGCAAGAAAGACAGGTGAATTCACACTTCCGTTTTCCGTTACCAAAGCAGGCATGATTCAAATAAGTGTATCTGCGCTTAATGTAACAGACTATCTGCATTTATACACATTTACAAGACCATTAACAGAAACTATTGAAATACCTGTGGTGCCGCACGATATTCCTGCGCCCCCATATTCCAAAAAGCGTGTGGCAGCATCAACTACCGACGGCGATCCGTCAGAAATATATACAACCGGTGGCGAACGTTCACAAGATGTACGTGAACTAAGAGAATACAGAGCAGGCGACCGACTAAAGGATGTACACTGGAAGCTTACTGCCAAGACCGATGAGCTGATGGTAAGAGAATTTGAAGAAATCAAAGAATTGTACTACTTAATTATTCCTATTCTGAACAAGCCATCTCCCGATGAAAATACAGCTGCAAATGACGTGTTACAGGATACACTTGAAGTATTCTTAAGCATAGGCAAGGACCTGATTAAGGAAAAAGAGCCTTACTCTGTTGCAATATTTAGCAGCAATGATAATACATTTGATTATAAACTCGTAACTACGGAGGAAGACTTATACTCAGCTTTATTCAAGCTTTATAAATGCCCTATCGACGGATATTCTAAAGCTTACGAGACATACAAAGAAAAATTTACTGCAGGTACTGACGGAATCATTCTTATACAAGACGGAAAGCTAAACAGCAAAGAGACATATGAATAGCAGACAAAGGAAAAAAGAAGAACAAAACCGAATAAATGAGTCGCTAGTCTACGGCATTACATTATCAGACATCAAGAAGAAGCATTCAGATAACCGTTTCTTCTTGTGCTTAGTGCGCGCTATTTTAATATTCCTTGCAGTGTACGGAACAATAGTAGGGCTTGTTGCATCATTCGAGCTTCCCTTTAATGTTCCGTTGGTAATTATTTCACTTGCTGTTCTCTCGCTGATAGCATCATTTATTTACTACAACAAAATTACCTTCTACGTAGGATATATATTAATTTTTCTGATAGTAATTATTATTGCATTTGCATTTTATATGTATATTAATTCCGGCTTCCAAGCATTCCTAAATGAAGTCATCAGTCGATATGAGACGTTCTTCAGTCTTGTCAGCGGTCGTGTTGCTGAGGAGCAAATTACCGATAGATACTTAACCGTAACTGCCATGATAGTATTTGTCAGCGGAATATTCTCGATATTTTTCAACATTACCATTGCCGGATATATGGATCTTCCCATGACATTTATTGTGTCATTTATACCTCTTCAATTTGCATTCTATATCGATATAGTGCCACCTATGATATACCTTGTAATGCTTCTGTGTGTATATATTTCCGTTGCCGTATTGGGGCGAAGCGGAAGATATACCCTGCCGTACAAATATAAAGAGGATACTCCGTTTGGTCGAATTCGAAAGAAAAAATATACATCGCACTACTATCATGCCAGTGGCAACGGTATGATGCATATAATGGGCTGCAGTTTAATCTTATCTGTAATCGTCATGCTTATTGTAGGCAGTGTTTTTAGCACTGACTTCTCCACCAGACGCCTGTCCAATGTAGTTAAGGACACAACTGATAAATACGTTAAAACTGTAGTTGTAAATGGTATTACAGCACTATTCAATCGGTACGATGCCAAAGGCGGTCTTTCCAACGGTCAGCTTGGTGGTGTAAGAAGCGTTAATCCCGATTACCAGACAGACTTAATCGTAGACTATGTACCGCTTAATAATGATGATATATACCTCAAGGCTTATACCGGCGTGCGTTATGAGCGAAATCGATTCTATAATACAATAAGCGACAATGCATCTTATGCCAATGCAGATGCTATTATTGAAGAAGATGATTATATACCGGTAAACGCATCCGACAATACTCCTTATGTCAAGATGCTAATTGAGAATAAAGACGCAGATAAGACATACTATTATCAGCCCTATGTACCTATATACACAACCGCCGTCGGCTCTCCTTCTAAGCTGGGCATTGCGGGGAGTCGTATTAATTTCTTTAATACCAACAATATATTCGATAGAATTATACTTGACACTTCACTAAGCGACGATACCTATGAGACGGTATATCTCCCTCTTATGGGAAATGTTAATTATGGAGCAAATGACACAGCAAAGGCTGAAGAATATAAGTCGCTTTACCTTGAATATCCCGATTATCTTGAAAGTACATTATCACAGGTGGCAGATGAAGCATCCCTCATGACTGAAGATATCAACTCACAAGACTCGCAAGCGGTAAAGACATTAACAATTGCAGAGAAGCTAAAGACATTCTATGAAAGTAATTTCAGATATACAATGACACCCGGCTCAACGCCGTACAATGAAGATGTAATTGAACATTTCCTAACGAAAAATCGACGAGGCTTCTGTGCACACTTTGCATCAAGCGCAACACTTCTGCTTCGATACGCAGGCGTGCCGGCCAGATACTGTGAAGGCTACTTATTGCAGCCATCATCAACAATAAATAATAAAAAAATATCTGACATCACCGATGGCTGGCTATCAGACGGCACATCTACTACTCCCACCGGAGTATACGAAATTGAGCTTAGTGATGCAAATGCTCATTCATGGGTAGAGATTTATGTAGACGGTTACGGATGGATTCCCTATGAAATGACACCCCCTGATTATGGCGATGAAGCATCAACGGCAAGCCTTGGAATCTTCGGTGTGTTTGCCGGACTGTTCAATCCTACGGAACGATTAATTGATGATACAGATGGCTCTTTTGCTCGAGGTCTTGACAACAATTCAAACGACATTACAGATGCTCTGGGAAATGCAATAAATGACGCATCTTCTAATTGGTTTGCTAATTTTGCATCAAGCGTCGGCTATCTGCTACTCCCTTTCTTATGGATGATAATTGCACTTATTGTAGTAATTGCCGTATGGCTCGGCTCTAAACGATTGGTGCTTGAGCTGCGAAGACGACGTCTAATTAAGAAAGGTCAATATGGTGAAGCACTACTACTTGAATACAGAGCCGCTTTATCTCGCTGGAAGAAAAAAGGAATTGTTAAGGGCGACAACCCATCTGTAAGAGATGTAAAGAATGTTCTTGCCAACTATATTAGTAACAATAATTCTATTGACATAGATGACTTATCTTGCTTAATGGATACAATACAAAAAGCTGCCTTCTCCCCCGATGACATCGCTGAGGGCATATATACCAGATGTAGAATTATTCTAAAAGAATTATAGCCGGCATCTGAGGAGCCGGCATCTGAGGAGCCGAGACCTGCTAAGCGATTTTCGTCATGAGCGTGCAGGTCCTCGGTCCGAAGATGCATGCATAGGACTAAAGCAGACGTCTCATCAGCCAAGACCCACTAAGTGGCATTTCGTCATGAGCGTGCAGATCCTCGGTCCGAAGATGCATCAGTCATTCCTACCAAATATTCTAAGCAAGAACAAAAACAGATTCGCTATATCCATATATATATCTACAGCGCAATCTACCGCGTTATCAGCCGTCTTCGCAAATTGTTGCGATCTATAAAAGTCAAACCCTATATAAAGACTGAATAAACCTGCACCGAGAATTGAATATATATTCCTGAATGCCGGCACAAACATCTGAATAATACCGACAACAGCAATTGCTATAAGCGCAACAAAAAGCGCCTTACCAAGCTTCTCAAACACCTTCGGAAATGCAACAGCAGCCAAAACCATGATAAGCGTTATGCCAACCGTAAAGATAAATGCCAACTGTACCGGTCTTGCATCTATACCGCCGTACGCTTCAACCATAACCGAAATCACGAGTCCAAGCGGTACACATATCAAATTATATCCCAAGAAACTAATAATGGCATTTTTTGATTTCCTGGTGATAACCATACCAACAATTACAAGTACAATATATCCGATTAAGAGCACAAGCGGATTAATATTGGCTACAATCTGTGACGAGAATGCACAAAGTATTGCATTAACAACAAGACCGTATAATACTACACCACCCATAATTAAGTTATAAGCCCTTGTGCTGATAATCTGATCTTCACTTACAACCTGCTTAAGTCGCTCTTCACGAATACTTCTACTGCTTAATCCATCCATGTTAACTACCTCCTTATCAACAATTGTTACATATTATAACACATTTAACATACAATTATAACCTAATTTCATTACCACCAATATCAACATCTGACTTAGAATAAATAAGTATATCATCATCTGCCTTAATAAGCGTATTACCATGCGGAATAATCATCTTATGACGACGCATAATTGAAATAATGGTTGTAAGCTGTGATATATCAAGGTCTCTAACCCTCTTATTAACCCATTCATGTTCGGAATCGATTCTAACCTCATTAAGCTTAATCCCAAGCTCATCAACATATGACTCGGCAGCAAGGACAAGTCTGTCTCCACTTTTAATTATAATATTACCTTCCGGAACAATTGTCTCTCCATGCCTTAGTATGATTGCAAGCACCAAGCCTTGCGGAATATTTGCTTCTTTAACCTTATGATTCTCCCAATTATGACCCTTTGTAACAGTGATGGTTACAAACTGTAAAGCAACCTCTTTATCAAAATACTTTTCCTTCTTGGCCTTGGTATATTGCTCTACGAATCCGGCACTGATGATACCTGTAGGAATAGCTACCACTCCCACTCCGAAGAATGCTGTTATTATACCCATTATCTGTCCTAATGTTGTAACAGGGTATATATCACCGTAACCAACTGTAAGAAGTGTCGATACAGCCCACCAAATACCCGAAAAAGCATTTTTAAAAACCTCAGGCTGTGCTTCGTGCTCAGCTGCATATACACCAAGTGATGCTCCCATCATTAGGATTATTATTATGAATACCGATGAGATAATCTGATTGCGCTTATCATACAGTACATTTTTAATAACATTAAAGGAATCATACTTAGAATTAATCCTAAACAAATGGAATATCCTGACAACTCTAAGCATACGAAATACAACAAATCCATCCAAAAAGAAGAACGGTAAGATTGTAAGAAGGTCAATAACGCCATCATACGATATTAAAAACTTGCCGATTGCTTTAATTCTTGTCTTATCGGGATACAACAAATCCGCAGTCCATATTCTCAAGATATATTCAACAACAAATATTGAAACCGTAACAACTTCAATATAGTAAAACACCTCGTAGTATTGCTGCAGTTCATCAAATGTCTCAAGAAACATTACAACAATATTAAGTATTATTACAACGGCAATAAATATATCAAATGCACGACTGACAACATCCTTCTTATTACCAATCTGAATAATGTCAAATATTCTCTTCTTAATCGAGATATAATCGTTTTCTTTTACTTTATTGTTGCTATCCATAAGAGTATCCCATAATAAATTGCCTTGGCTTAAAACTATTATTCAGAGCCCGGGCTCCATACTATTATTCAGAGCCCAGGCTCTGAATAATAAAAAAGACCATCACACTATCATTAATGCAACAGTCTTCACAGGGGTGGAAGGAATCGAACCCTCCTCTGGAGTTTTGGAGACTCTTATTCTACCGATGAACTACACCCCTTTAGGTCGCAAGGTGTCATCGCTCTGTGATGACAAATCTGCGACAGCTATGTTATAATAACAAAATAGCAACCCCTTGTCAACCTAATATAATGAACAAAAAACACATGAAAATTAATAAAAAGACAGAAAAAGTTAATAAAAGAAGCTTAACCTTCTTGCCCCATCTTGGTCAACGAATTATTAAGACCAGCATCGCGGTATTTTTATGTCTTCTTATTCATTATGTTGCCGATTTTGAAGGCATGATGCTTCAATCTTGTATCACAGCAATTATTTGCGTGCAACCATATTTCAAGGATACCAAGAATTTTGCAATCAATCGCGGTATCGGAACACTTATCGGCGCTGTATGGGGCCTACTTTCCTTACTCTTATTCAGACAGATTCCGTTTATCGCAGACCATATACTGTTAACATATCTTATGATATCAATAGGTGTACTGATTGTAATATATACTACTGTTGCAATCAGATTATCCGATGCCGCCGGTCTTGCGGCAATAACATTTCTATGTATCGTAATAGGTATTAATACGACAGATTCTCCGATAATTATCACACTCTCTCGTTTGCTTGATACATTTATCGGAATAATTGTTGCTCTTCTTGTAAATGTAATACATTTACCCAAGGTATATGAAGAAAACAAGGTCTTCTTCCTTCGCCTTAACGATCTTGTTGCTAACAGATTATCAGAGATAAGCTCCGCTAATCTTATCGCACTTAATCGTCTATCCAATGACGGCGCCAAGATAAGTCTGATTAGTCCCTGGGCGCCCGCACACATTTTATCACAAATCGAGGACCTTCATATTAAGACCCCTTCTATCGTTATGGATGGTGTCGCTATATATGATATTAACAATCGCAAATATATTAAGATAGATCAGATTGATTATGAGGATGCTAATTTCTTATGCCATACCTTAAAGGATATGAACTTAGGCTACTGCGTATATGCTGTTCGCAACAATACAACACTTATATATCGTCAAGGCAACCTTAACGAGGCTGAGCAAATTGAATTAGACAAGCTTGAAAGCTCAGACCTTCGTAATCTACACGAAATACGATCGAATCTGTTGTGTAAGGACAATTGATACAAATGACAAAATTAATGAGCTGGAAATGGATCTTAAGTGGATACTTCCGATGAACATCTATCGAATCGAAAAAAGAGATCAGCCCTTCTTAAAGGGCTACACAGGTCTCTATATATACTCTGCCGATTCATCCGTGGATAAGATGAAAAACTACATATGCGATACATATTACGGCAAAGAAGGTCCTGTACCTGAAATAGTTGATATCATACCGACTCGTGAAGATTACGATCCCACCAAAGATTCAATTCATCTGATACATAGACTAAGGCATCTGTATGAGCGCTTCGGCATAAAGAAAAAGTCCAAGTGATAATAATATCATAACAATCACTTGGACTTATCATTCTATAATTCATCTGACAATTTATCGATGGCGTCTTTGATTCTTTTAATTGACTCTTCTTTGCCCAGCAATTCAAGCAATTCAGTTGCACCGCCGGGTGTCATTTGCTTGCCGGATAAGGCAGTCCTGATAGGCCATAACACATATCCGTTCTTATATTCGTGCTCCTTAGCGAAGGACACCAGTAGCTCATATAATCATTATGCTCTTTTAGCGTTGGCAATATCTCTTTAAGCAGCTTTAGCGAGCTCTCCTCAGTAGTCTTCATCTTCTTATGCTTATACATTGAAATATCATATTCAGGTACAGCATCAAAGAAATCAATAAGCTCGGGAATATCAGGAAATACTTCTATTCTTGTCTTAACCATATTGGCGATTTTGTTCTTATCAATCTTACGTGAAATGACTTTATCAATAAACGGCTCAGCCAAAGGATAAAACTCATCAAAATCCATTGCCTTAATATATTCGCCATTCATCCAGCGAAGCTTAACCACATCAAATACAGCAGGTGATTTAGACATATGATGATAGTCAAACACCTTAACTAACTCCTCCAAGGAGAAAATCTCTTGATTATCCTCAGGACTCCAGCCTAACAGTGCCACAAAATTAACAATTGCTTCCGTTAAAAAGCCTTGATTAATCAAATCCTCATATGAAGAATGACCGCTTCTCTTAGATAGCTTCTCATGCTCTTCATTAGTAATAAGCGGACAGTGTACATATATTGGGACATCCCATCCGAACGCTTCATATAATCTGTTATACTTAGGTGATGATGACAAATACTCATTACCTCTGACAATATGAGTAATACCCATTAAGTGATCATCTACTACATTGGCAAAATTATAAGTAGGATATCCGTCCGACTTAATAAGAATCATATCATCCAGCTCTGCATTATCAACACTAATCTCTCCGTATATTTCATCATCAAAAGTAGTTATTCCATCTCTCGGATTATTCTGCCTGATTACATAAGGCATACCGCTATTAAGATTAGCCTCAATCTCTTCCTTCGACAAATCAAGGCAGTGCTTATCATAGATAGATACTTCCTTACCGTTAATATTCTGCTTAATGGTTTCTAATCTCTCAGGCGTACAGAAGCAATAATATGCTTCGCCCTTATCAATAAGCTTCTTGGCATACTCTAAGTATATGCCCTTCTCTTGACGCTCTGATTGCACATACGGTCCGACTCCTCCATCCTTATCAGGCCCTTCATCATGAATAAGCCCGCATGAATTAAGTGTCTTATAAATTACATCAACAGCATCTTCTACATATCTCTCTCTGTCGGTATCCTCGATTCTAAGCACAAAGTCTCCGCCCTCATGCTTAGCAATAAGGTATGCATACAAAGCGGTTCTTAAGTTACCTACATGCATATATCCTGTCGGACTCGGTGCAAATCTTGTTCTAATCTTACTCATAGCATTCCTCTCTTATAAATAAACATTTACCCTATAAATCATAATAATCTAAATTCTCCTTAAGTTCAGGCGTTATAACACCACCATCTCTTGTGTACTTATCATATATTGCCGACAGTCTCTTAAGCTGCTTGGCATTATTAACATTGAACTTATGAATCGCATCGGAAAACATCGGGCTTTCCTCAAGCTTGCCTCTAATCTCTTTGGAGAAAGGACAATACGTAAATATAATTGGTCTGACAACCTTATTAAGTCGAAAACCACCTTTGGATTCGTATTTAATCCAATTAAAGTAATCTCTGACAAAAACCTCTCTAAAGGTGTTCTTGGCCTTCTGCAATGCACTCTTGATTTGATCCTTGGTATCATTTGACAAATCATGATTCTTCTTATAAAACTGAAGATAATCATAATAATCGGCAGTCAAGCTGTGCTCTCTTATATCATTCCATCTTGCACCTTGTATCTTACGACACATCTCCCATCTGAAGCGCGCCGTAAGCTCAATAAGTGTATCACCGATATCACACGTAGCGAACATTGGAAGCATAAATCTTGCCGGAGTATCATTCTTAATACTTGCAGTCTCCTGCCACATCATACCTCTGCTACCGGCATTGGGCATCAATATAATATCAGGCAATACCTCCTTCATCAACGCTTCATTCTTAAGTGCATCCGGCATATCATTGGAATAAACAGGTCTATAGAATGCCGAATAATCTATACTTCTAATCTGATTAATCTCTTTATATAGCTTATTGACGGTAACAAGCATTGCTGTAGGATCATTGAACAAATCAGTATCATTAAGACATGCATTAAATGAACTGATATTACCGTATGTCAGCCTGTTGACAGTCTTGAACATATTATCAATCTCAAAAGCAACTCTTTCTTCCGGCATAACAACAATTTTATCAATATCTTCCTTCTTAATGTTACCGGACTTGTATTCCTCAACCAAGTATTGACGAAAATCAAGATCAAACTCATTCCTTGAAGGCTCTCTGTCACCTCTGTATACAGCCTTCAGCCAGTTAAATATTGTAAAGACGTGCTCAGAGCTAACCTGATCCATATGCGTGGTAATACTGAACAGTCCGTTAATCTTATCCTCTTCAAGAAATGAACCATCCACATATCCGAAGTTAAGAAACATCTCAACAGTTGCCGGAATACTTCTGTCATTAACTGCTCTTAAGAAGCATTTCTTATATATCTCGTAAAACTCATTATTAACCTGCTTACGCAAGGTATTAGCATCCTTATTCTTCTGTATCTTGGTGTAGCACTTGGTATACTCAGCAAAATGCTTAATGTATTCTTCCTTCTGTTCGTTAATAAATCCGGAATAATCCAGGATAATCTCGAAATCGGAGGATGCACCCTCTTCTGTATCCTCCTCTTCTGCCACCTCGGAAGTCTTAATTGTATTGTATTCCTTAGCGCATGCTTCTAAGAGCGACTTGCTGTATACGGTGGTGGACTGAGTGAACTTGATTGTATCTACAATCAGCTTCTCTATCTCAGCTGTGTCCCTTTTTTCCTTTCTGAGAAATGCGAATAGTGATAGCATACCATGATACAAGTCTCTGTTCTTGTCACTGATTAGAAGGTCTCTGTTAACAACAAAGAATTCTATCATCTGCATAATACCCTGCATTGCACGATGCATCTGTGCAGATGTCTCCATGATTGCACCAACGGTAAGATTATCATCAGTAGTATATATCTTCATATAATCCGCCATGCAATTCTTCATAAGCGAAGCAAGCGAATCTATCTCCCACTTCTGAAGCTCATGTGTTACATTAAGCGGTTGAAATGTAGATATATCCGGCACCTTAGTAGTCTCGAATCTATTATGAATCACAATCGATTGATACTGTTCAAATGCTTTATCTAAATAGACCGAGAATTGATTGGCAAGGCGAAACAACCTATCATAAATTCTGAACTGTTGATATCTCTGACTAATTGCTGTCTGAAGGAATAAAGTTCGCATTTTGGCTTGTTGTTTAAAGAAATGCTTAAGATCATCAACGCCTCTGCACACAAAAAGAATCAGCTTACAGTCAGTCTTAGCTATATAATCACAAATAAAGAAATCCTGCTCTAAGATTCCTATTATGGCATTGACGCCAAGCTCATTCTCAACAAAATCATTCTTTTGAATAATAGTGCCTTCTTGAATTATGTACCATTCCTTAACCGGATTGTTTTTCTGAGCTAATAGCTCGCCCTTCTTAAGTTCCCTAATCTCCATAATACCCCAATGTTCAAATCCACAAGTCTTATGATTTATACTTATTAAGCCCACATATCTTATCTACCGAATCAATTATCTCAAGAATCTCGGGAACGTAGTAGTGGTGCTCTTGCATTAGCTTATCTATCTCATCACGCTCGCTCTTAACAGCCTTGGTATTATCCTCCATACGCTCCCTAATCTTAGCACGACGCTTAACAAGCTTATGTCTTATCTCAATCCTCTCATCCTTGTCAACAAGAGCTCTTGTCTGTGTAAGCCATATCTTATAATCGTATAGGTTCTCTCTTTTAAGAAGTCTGACAAGTCGTCCGGTAAAATACTCCATGTCATCATTATTCTTCTCGTATCTCTCCTTCTCTTGAACAGCTTCTAAATATTGCTCCCATACGTATAACAGCTTATACGAATTCTCAACGTTATACTTATCACACACATAATCAACTGCTTTAGTTACGTTGACATACTTCATCCTAACAACATTAAGAAGACTAATGGTATTATTAAGACTTTTCATATTGCGCCGTCGATCACGTGACAGATTCGACATATAGACAAACAAAACACCAACCGCGATAGCCGTAACGGCAAACAATATTATTCTATACAAAAATGCGTCTATTTTAACGTATTTCTCAAGGATAAATGAGAGCACCAAAAGCGATGCAAACGCAACAGCTACAAGGATTGAAAGAATCATAAAACGCTTACGTGAACGCCCTGCCTCAGCAAGCTGCATCTCAAGATAACTCTTATTACCTTCGAGCTCATTCATCTCGCGCTTAATCTTAGCTTGATATTTCTCGTTATCCTGCATCCTGCTGATAATGGATGGCATATCATCCTGCTCCTGCTCCATCATCACAAATTGCTCATCCGTAATATTACGAGAGCTTTCAAGATATGCTTTCCTCGCACTGTCTGTCTCTAATATATTAGCAGCAGCTTTTTTAACTTCATTAGCGGTATCAGTCTCAAGATTATCAATAATCTGAATGTCATCGAGATACTTGGTTACTACACCGTATTCCTTCTTCTCAGCCTTAATCTCCTTGGTGGTTGCAATAATCTGCTCACATGAATCCAGTATATAATGCTCTAACTTCTTCGGGTCATTCCATGCATCAATCTCATTAATCTCTTTCGTGACTCTTGCAAATGCTTCATCAAGCTCTTGTTCTTTTTTTGTCTTTTTACCGAATAGCTTCATATAATTCCTTATTGCCTAATATGTCAAATATTACACAAATTGTTATAGTCATTCTTCCATCGTTCAATTATAGCCCCAAGTTGATTCTTATATGACTTCTCTTCATAGAAATCAACCTTCATCTTATCTAATCGATTGTTAAATTCTGTAACATCCTTGCTTGCACTTGTATCTGTAACTATTTTCTTAATCTTATCCACAAGGTCGGGTGCAACAAAGTATTTTGCCACCTGCATATTAAAGCCTTCTTCATCTTTCATACATCTGTATGTACAAAGCATCGACTCCAAAGAAATCTTCTTATGATTAAGCTGGTATGCATATTCAAAGCATACACTCGCCTCTCTGAAGAAGAACAAGCGCGAGTAGCATACACCCAGGTTATGCCATACATCGCCCAAGAACTCCTTAGATATCTCCTTATCATCCCTCTTATCTAAGATATTATCATATTCATATATGGCATCAACTACCTTATTCCTATCAAGCAATCTGTCGGCACGTATCTTACTGCACTCAATGGGTGACTTATTCTCGAAGGACGTAACAACATCAATTATATTCTTAATCTCTTCTCCGGGTAAATAATCACTGAAATTAAGTATAGTATGAATGAATACATGCAATGGCTCGTTATTGTCCAAGACTTTGATAAGTGCCTTCTCTTCATCGGCGCCTACCTCTCTGCCTATCCAATTACATAATTCGATACACATAAACTCCGCGCCAATCAGATACACATTATTAGCAATATAATAACACAATTCCTCAATAGAATACACATTTAGCGATGCGTCTTCTATATAATACGGAACTGCCGCTATCGGTTTTTTGCAAAGTATTAGTTCTCCCATGTGTAAACTCCTTAGTATAATTATATAGACTATAGTAAAATATATTGACTATGGTGTTCTCATAGCTGGAACTCTACGCTAAGTATATGTAAGCAATTAAGTATAGTAATTATTAACAGTCGGACGGAAACCCTCGCGAAACTCGGCCTCAGGCCTCGAACAGGTCGCTTCGTATCCCCGACATCGTGTCGGGAATTTTCCTAACTGATTAATTGCTAACATATACTAACGCTTGAGTAAAGCGTATGAGAACACCATAGGTAATATATTTCACCTCAATGCTATATGATGTTCCCACACCTTACCTGAGCTTGGCACAATCTCACCAAAGCCCAAGTCGCTTATAGTTACAACCGCTTCTATATCCGAGACGGGCTTCGCACTGATACGAAGCCTTGTGGTACGATTATCCCGCTCGGGTAAATCAGTTAATTCCAATATCTCCACCTTGGCATCCCTATTCTCAGGCTTTTGAATCCAAACCTCTATCTCACCGTTACCGTCAAGTATTACCTCACACTCACCGTATGCTTCATACCAGCTCTGCCCCGCATCAAGCAATGTAAGATAATCCATAACTCTGTTATCAATCACCTTAATGGAAAGGTTCATCTTAAGCTCATTATCACCTATATAGATAAACGGCCAATCCTTAGCTCCATCCTTAACGGCACCGGCATAGCATGCACCTCGAGAATACATGTCCTTACCGGCAAATACCTTACGATTATGGCATAGCTTCTTAAGAGACACCTTAAGCCAATCACCATCGAATCCATCACCCAACAGATATACTGCAGATATTATCTTACCTGCAAATACACGATCTATTAGCTCATCAAATTCAAGGTCGGGCTGTGCACCTAAGGAATTATGAACCGCATCCTGCAAATATACAATCTGTGGAGTCGTTCTGAGATTACGACTTAGGTAATAGTGCATCAGCTTACCTTCTGTATAGTCAAACATAACTACATCATGAAGGAAATATTCCGGCCTTTGATTAAGAGCGTAATAATAGAATGCCTCCTTAAAGTCAATTACCATAAGTGACTCTCTTGCAACTCCAAGCTCACTTGCAACATAAGAAAATGTCTTAACAATATCAACATTTAATCTCTCTACGGCAATAACAAGCTTATTAAGATGTGAATTGGCATAGAAATACCCCGGCATACTGAGTAATTTCTTAACAAATATAAGAAGCAAATCCCTTGCATTAAGACGCTCGTTCTCAATAAGCACCTCTTCATCGGCAAACGCTTTACCAAGCAAATCGTCAACACCTATTGCAGCGCCAAGCTTAACCTGCGTCTTAGCTTCATTACCGAAGTACCATTGACCGACGCCTCTTCTCTTAGCAATATACGTAGGAATTTGAAAATTCTCAGAGCCCATTACGGTACTGATTGTCTCAGGCGATTCCATATTAATTTGATAATAGCTTACACAGGTATATGTATCACGTAATTCTATTCCGAAATATACACCCTTAGAATTATCTTGCATATCTTCCTTCCTATACTCTCGCAAATAATTGCTTCGTTACATAATCTAATCCCTGATATGCTTTCATCTCACTTATGAGCTTCTTCTCATCATAATACAAAAGCTCAGATTGCATATTATTAATCATGTCATATCTTGAATCACTACCGCTTATAATATCATTATAAACCAATACATCCTTAGCTAATGTCTCTTCCTCATCACCTCTATGTATCTCATAGAAGATATTGTCACCGAAGAATACTACGAATTGCTTAACATATATGCCCGGATACATCTCAGACAGCTCATCTATTACTACCTCATCATCATTCTTCTTATATACGATATTGATTCGTTCATTGGACTTACCCTTATACTCCACAAACTTCTTATCGTATAGCTGATACTTCACTATCAACTGATGCTCCATATTCTTGTAGAATGAGAAATATATATTCTTAACAACATACTCTCTGACAAGATTATCAAGTATATTAATCTCTTTCTCATCAAGTCCGTCACTAAGACACAGCTGCTTCATTAATGCTATCTTACAGCTGTCATTAAGCTTATCCCTGCGATTGTATTTACGGAATATGAATGAAGCATCAAAATCATTAAGTACTTCATTCTCTCCGACAATATACTGATGTGAGAAATATGTAAGAACAGCCTCAACAAGCATTTTATTGTATTCGCCCTCTACATATGACTTAAAAATATCATGACAGTATTCGTCAATCTCTTCGCTGTAAAACATCTGCACTAATATTCTGTCTTCGAGCTTATGTGTATTAACATCAGGCTCATCATCATCAAGCTCTGAATTGGTCTTACCTTGTAACTTAAATGCCTTCGCTTCTTGCCATAGCTTAACCATCCTATCGGTCGGCCCCACATATTCATCACACATATATGAGAGCGTATTGCTTTCTAAGCTGCCGGCACCTAAAGCATCAGCAATTAACGACATAAAGAATGATGTATTAATGTCCTCTACATCCTCCTTAATCAATTCATCACATAATCTTAAGATACATACTTTATCAACATACGACGCATTATAAGTACTGATTAAATAATACGCTCTTGCATAATTCTCCTGTCTGATAAACAGCTCAATTATATATGCAAGCACCTTAGCATCAACCATATCATACGACACGTCATTCATCAGATGCTCTTCAATCATATCCTCTCTGCCATGTTCCTGTAGGAAATGTATTACTACCGGATACAATTCACATTTGTAAGAGGTTGATATCGCTTTAGATGAGATAAATGTCTCAACCGAATGTAAGTCCCTGGCCATAAGCGGGGATGGTGTTTTACTGTTTAGTTCTTTAGAAAGTGCATTTCCCTTGATGTCATCAAAATATTTGATAACATACGGTAATGACTCGGGAGATAGCTTCTTAAGATTATCCTCAAAGCTATCTGTCTTAATCAAAAATTCATGCATGTAATCACCGGTTGCAGCATGAAGTACTCCCTTATTATCCTCAAGAAAGACAACATAATTCTTAGCATAAATAGGTACAAAGCACACATTATTCTTAACCTGTGCAATGACCGGATTCTGAAGCTGTTCAAACATAATAAGGACTCTTGAAATATCATCTCTGACCATTGATATTCTTGCAGTATGAAGAAGCGGAGCTATGCTTGAAGCAACATCCTCATTAATGATTCCGTTATCAAGTACATCCTGATAAATAATTGCAAGCGAATCATCAATTCTTCCCTTCTCCATCTGCTCTATCGCAAATAATTCAATGGTGCGTATGTACTCCTTATATAGTCCGGGATAATCCTTCTTATGCAACACAACATTGCTGTATACGATAGCCTTTTTGTCATATGACAAATTGCTCTGATACTTAAAGTACATAAGAAGCACCTGCGGAAGATTAACAAGCTTCTCTCCCTCTAAGCACATCAAGTACGCTTCATACACTCCGGTTATTCGCATATCCTTATATAAGCAAAGCTCATACCATCTTAAATAACGCTCTCCAAAGGCATTTGTCTTAAGAAGATATCCTACGATAGTTTCTAACGCTTCATCTGTCGGATCAACTTCATATGCCGCACATGCAATCTGATAAATTCTCTCATCATAGCTGTTACATCCGCTAAGTAATGTCATAAACCTGGCGCTCATATCTTCAGTTAATGCATCATGTCTGGCACTCCAGCTTAGTATCTTGAGCGTTTGCTGCGACAGCTCCTTGATAAGATGCACTTCACTTCTGTAGATGGTATACGCTTCAATGTACAAATAAGGTGTATCATAACCACTGCTAATCCAATGCATAATATCTTTAAGCTTTCTTGCAGTATTGGAGGTGTATTCTTCTCTTAAATATAATAAGAACCAAAATACTCTTACATCCTCGGGATGACTTCTGAATATAACTTCAATCTCTGCTGTTAATTTGTCAACGTATCCCTTCTCTCTCTCGATTAAAGTACAAAGATACAATAGATAAGCCCATTTGACAGATCTCTTATCGCCAATCTCACGCTTAATCTTCTGAATAATCCAAAGTGCTTCCTGCCTCTCACCACTCGCAATATATGCATGAGCCTTCATAAGCTCTAAGAATTCAATGTCACTTCCGCATTTATCATAAACCTCTATGCCTTCCTCCTTGGCATACTTGATATCCGTAATAAATGTATCAATTAATTCAATTGACTTAGAAGACCATTCACTTGTTGTAATATGACGAAGCCTATACTCCTCATAATTAACAACGAAATCTATCTTGCGTCTCTTCGCATCATGATATGAGAAATCAACAGACTCTTCATCTCCTTCAAGCCTTGCCGTAATAACGAATTCCTTGTGCTGATTATTGGTATCAAAGCATATCTTGGCCAGATTAATACCCTTATGCATACGGTTCTTATGTATATAATAATCAAAATGAAGAATTGAACCCAAGAAATAATCAGAGTTAATATGATTCTTCTCAATTGTCACAAAATCCGCATCCACCGATACATCTATCTCGATATTACCCCAATTACTCTTGGTGATAAGAATTTCTTCCTTGCGATTCTCGGCAATATCATCATAATTTACAGATGTCTTATCTAAGGAAATAAACGTTCTCTCCTTAAGCCTTGCTGCCACAAGAAACTCTTCCAGGTTATTAAGGCTTGGCACACTTCTTACATATCCACGATAAAGAAGACGCATCTGTACATCATGCTCGGCTATTATGTCATAAAATGCATTGGTATGGAATATATGATTAGCCTCAATAAAATTACTCTGACAGAGCCTACCGAAATCACTCAGATTATTAATATATCCTATTGATGATTTAATGCTCCTTTTGACAAATGTAATTCGAATTGGAATTCTTAACGTATCACCGTTAGCAACTATAATAAACTTACCTTCAATAACATCATTAATCCTGAAATTACTATGCTTAAGTGTGTATTTGACGGTATTCTTAACACCATCAAATTGATAATCTATCGGGAGTATATAAGGATTGGTAGAATAGATGACACCACGAATAGACTGATCCTCTTCGCCGCTGATAACGAAGGAATCAGTAAATTCACTGCCTGCCGTAACAGATACGTCTATATTATCTACCGAGCTGATTATTTTAATCTTACGTGTATCGAATTGGTCTTCCGACAATCGATATATTTTCTTACGCAAAATAGTCTCCTTAATATGCTTGAAATGTATATATATTATTATATAATATTATTATTCAAAGCATAATTGCATAATTATCCACTTAACCATGTAATTATAAACTATTTGTCAACATAATACAACCGGATTATCAACATATTGTGATTATGAACAACATTTAACACATTATATAGGAGAAAACTATGTCTAACGATTATTATTATCATGGAAGCGATATAGAAGCTATCAGCAAAAAATACAACATTAAAGAGAGTGACATTATTAATTTTGCGGCAAATGTTAATCCTAACGGATTATCACCTCGCCTCAAGGAACAATTTGACATCAATATTATTACTTCATATCCCGACAGAGAATATGTTGCTTTAAAGGAGGCTATCTCTGATTACACAGGCGCGCCAAACCAGAATATCCTTGTTGGGAATGGAACCTCGGAGCTTATATCAACATTTATCAGAACAATAAGACCGGGTAAGGCCATGATAATCGGTCCAACCTATTCGGAATATGAACGCGAGGTATCCCTAAGCGGTGGCAGAGCTTACTACTTCCCTCTCTACGAGGAGGATGATTTTAAGCTTAACCTGAATCTGTTAAATGACAGACTTGATAAGACGATTGATATGCTGATAATCTGTAACCCCAACAATCCGACTTCATCTGCTATCGACCTTATCACGATGCGACATATCCTCGATATATGTAAGCAGAATCATATATATGTTATGGTTGATGAGACCTACATCGAATTCGTATCGGCTATCGAAGCATACTCTGCAGTGTCTTTATCGCAGTACTATACCAATCTGATTATCCTTCGAAGCACATCTAAATTCTTCGCTACTCCGGGACTCAGACTAGGATATGCCATTATAGGCGACAGCAATATGATTAGTGACATTAACGGACACTCTAAGCCTTGGATGGTTAATTCCATTGCAGCTACGGTCGGAGAGATAATGTTTCGCGATAATGAATATATTAATTCAACAAGACAATTAATCAATGAAGAGCGAGAGTATTGCTATAATGCTTTGCTGGAATTGGATGGATACAAGCCTTACAAGCCGTATGCCAACTTTATGCTTGTTAAGATTAATAAGGCAGGCGTTACAAGTCATGATATATTTGAAAAAGCAGTGCGAAATAGCATGCTAATTCGCGACTGCTCTACTTTCCCGTTCTTGACGGATTCATATATCAGGTTCTGCTTCATGAATCATGAAGAGAATGTGAAATTTATTGAAAATGTTCTATAATGCCCTTAGCTGCCTGCTTACCCGCGCCCATTGCGAGGATAACGGTTGCTGCACCTGTTACGGCATCGCCACCGGCATATACGCCATCCTTAGATGTAGCACCTGTCTCTTCTGTAGCAATGATACATCCTCTCTTATTAACCTCAAGTCCCTTAGTTGTACTTGAGATAAGAGGATTAGGTGATGTACCAAGCGACATAATAACAGTATCAGCTTCAATCTCGTACTCACTGCCCGGTATTTCTACGGGACGACGTCTGCCTGATTCATCAGGATCGCCAAGCTCCATCTTAATAATTCTGATACCATTAACCCAGCCCTCATCATCTGTAAGAATTTCGGTTGGATTCTGTAACAAATCAAAGATTACGCCCTCTTCCTTAGCATGATGAACCTCTTCCACTCTTGCAGGAAGCTCCTTCTCGGAACGACGATATACAACATGTACCTCTGCTCCAAGACGTAGTGCTGTACGAGCGGCATCCATAGCAACATTTCCACCACCTACAACTACAACCTTCTTGCCTCTCCAAATCGGAGTATCATAATCCTTAAATGCCTTCATAAGATTATTACGTGTGAGGAATTCATTAGCCGAGAATACTCCCATTGCCTGCTCACCCTTAATTCCCATGAATCTCGGAAGACCTGCACCGGAGCCGATAAATACTGCTTCAAACTTCTCTTCTTCAATTAACTCGTCAATTGTAATTGATTTGCCTACGATAACATTAGTCTCAATCTTAACACCAAGATTCTTAACATTATCTACTTCCTTAGCAACAACATCCTCCTTAGGAAGACGGAATTCAGGAATACCGTATACAAGCACACCGCCGGCTTCATGAAGTGCTTCAAATATTGTAACATCAAAGCCTGCTCTTGCAAGATCGCCTGCACATGTAAGACCTGCGGGCCCTGCACCGATAACAGCTACCTTGTGGCCGTTCTTATTAGGATTCGGCTTAGGCGCTAAGCCGTTCTTAGCAGCCCAGTCAGCTACAAATCTCTCAAGCTTACCGATTGATACAGGTTCACCCTTAATGCCTCTTATACATTTACCTTCACATTGGCTCTCCTGCGGACATACACGACCGCACACTGCAGGAAGCGCAGATGAATCAGTAATAATCTCATAAGCCTTTGCGAAATTACCTTCCTTAACCTCCTGAATAAAAGCAGGAATATTGATAGATACGGGACATCCCGTTATACACTTGGCATTCTTACAGTTAAGGCAACGAGTAGCCTCTGCCATAGCTTCTTCTTCTGTATATCCGAGACAAACTTCATCAAAATTAGTTGCTCGTTCCTTAGGATCCTGTTCACTTATAGGAACTCTCTTTAAAACATCTACTTCCATTATTTGTCACCTCCGCAATTGCCGCATCCACCGTGGTGGGTATCGCCTTCTTGTAACTCAAGCATCTTACGACCTTCTTCTGTCTTATACTGAGCCGATCTTGCCATTGCCTGAGGGAAATCAACAAGATGACCGTCAAACTCAGGTCCGTCAACACATGCAAATTTAACTTCATCACCTACGAGCAGTCGACATGCACCACACATACCGGTACCGTCAACCATTATCGGATTCATTGACACAATTGTATGAATGCCTAACTTCTCAGTAAGTAAGCATACAAACTTCATCATAATCATAGGGCCGATTGCCACACAATGGTCATATTCCTTGCCCTCATCAACCAAGGCCTGAAGCTGATCGCAGCCGTTACCGTGGAAGCCATAGCTTCCGTCATCAGTTGCCAAATGTAGCTCTGTTGCAACCTCTCGCATCTCATCTTCATAAAATAAGATATCCTTGCTTCTTGCACCGATAATAACAGTTGAATCGATACCATGCTCCTTAAGCCATTTAACCTGAGGATATACAGGAGCTGTACCGACACCACCGGCTATGAAGACAATCTTTTTGCGTCTGGTCTCTTCAAGATTCTCCTCCATACATAGGTCTGATGGATTACCGAGAGGTCCTACGAAATCCTCAAAGCCATCTCCCACCTCTAAATCAACCATTCTGGTTGTAGAAGCTCCGACAGATTGAAATACAATTGTAATAGTGCCCTTCTCTCTGTCGTAATCACAAATAGTAAGGGGGATTCTCTCGCCCTTATCATCTATCTTAACAATAACAAATTGTCCGGGGAGACATGAGTGAGCAACGCGAGGTGCCACTACGTCCATCAAGTATATCTTGTCGGACAACTTTTCCTTTCTAGTAATCTTATACATGATAACCTCCTTAATAATAATTATGCGTATCCTGTCATATACTTTTTCGACACGCTCTCGCTCTGTATGGGTACCCCTAGCGGACGCTAAGCTCTTTCTTCGCTTACGCTCGTAATCGCTAAGCGCCGAGACCCATAAAGGTCTCAAAAGCACATGACCGGCTACGCTCATTTTACATCTTATCTTGTGTCCGAGTTTTCAAGACCTGCACGCTCATGACGAAATGTCGTATGCGCACCCCGAATGGGGTGTGCCGGTAACTTAGCAGGTCTCGGCTCCTCAGATGCTTGCCAAGTTCTCGGCTAGCGTCAAGTTATATAATATGTGACCGAAGCCTTCGTTCAAGCTTAGAATTTATTAGCGATTAATTCAGCGAGGGAATCGAGCGACAAGGATGTCGCGAGAAGGAGTGTGCTCCTCCCGGACGGAGGATTTAACGACGGTTCCCATCATACGTACCTAGCGACGTAGACCTTAATCGCTTATATATTCTTAGCGAAGAACGACCAGCGAGGTCATATATTATATAGCTTGACGCTATCTGTAACACTATCCCGCTCCTGGGCGCCAAAGACCTGCACGCTCATGACGAAATGTCGTATGCGCACCCCCGAATGGGGTGTGCCGGTAACTTAGCAGGTCTCGGCTCCTCAGATGCTTGCCATAGTCTTAGCTTAACTTACTAACTAAAATAGACGAGCTGCTCCTCCTGGGTGGCGGGCGCATCGGCGGGCTTAATGTCTATCGGATAGAGGACCGGCCCCTTGCCCTTATACTCCTTCATAAACTCATTCTTAATCTCTGCAGTAATATCAATCCAGCTCTTATGCTTAATATTCTCTGCATCATCATACTTCGCAATAATCCCCAAGAACTGTATGTCCTCAATACAGCACGTCATAGCAAATCGTCCCGGCACAAATGTATTCTTCTTAAGCTTACCATCGTCCGGATTATAGACATAAGCTAAGAAATGTACCTTCTTATCCTTGTACTTCTTATAGTTATCCATTACATCCATAAACCACAGCGCATAGTCTGCATCCGTAATCTCTAAGGTCTCTGCATTCATATCAAACGGCAATTCATCCGGTCTGTCATCAATTGAACCGTCAGCCCTCTCATATACTATTTGTGCAGGTCTATTGAAATTCTTGATATTAGCTCTAAACTTTGCCTTATTAGTGTTGTCATCACATCGATTAAATACAACAACATCAGACTTAAACAGCTGCTCTTGCATCAGCGTTCGCATGTTCTTCATATACATTTCGAATGTGGTTGCATCAACAGGTGATAGTATCTGTACTATCTGCCAGCCCTCAGGAAATGCCATCTCAAAAAGCGGTGCAACCTCCCACGTGCCATTGTATTCAATAAATACGGCATCGGGATGGTATTCATTCTCAAAGCCTTGCAGAGTCTCAAGCGTAAAATCTTCTTCCTCTTCTATTGTAACAAGATTAGCGCCGTAGCTTTTAATCTTATCAATATCATATTCTTCTTCACCGTCTTCACAGCATACGATTAAGAAATTACCGCATTCCTTAGCAAAACCGTTAATGAATAGTGTCTCCTTAATCATTGATGTCTTACCTGCATCCATGAAGCCGGTAAATAAATATACCAATGTCTCTTCAGACATAATTATCACTTCCTAACTATATTAGATACCAAATAATTCAAGTAGCTTATCTTCTTCTACATCAGTACCGATTACAACAATCTTACCGGTGTATTCAGGCTCACCGTCCCTTAATTCATACTCGCCATCAACAAGGTCAAAGTATATCCAAGTGCCGTCTGTAGCAGGAACCATACCCTTTGATCTGATTATCGTACCATACTCGGTTGTATCAACAAACTTCTTCATTGCATTCTCTATTGTAGAGCGCTCGAACTTGTGAGGTGTCTCTTTACCCCAGCTTGTAAATACGTCATCAGCATGATGATGATGATGATGTCCATGCTCGTGATCGTGTTCGTGGTCATGATGATGTTCATGCTCGTGCTCATGCTCATGGTTATGGTGGTGATGTTCATGCTCATGCTCATGCTCATGCTCGTGCTCGTGCTCATGCTCTTCATGCAATTCCTCTGCCAAATCCTTCATCTCTGAATTAAGATTGTTCTGACCCTCTAATACCTTAAGAATTGCCTCACCGCTAATCTCATTCCACGGCGTTGTTATAATTGCAGCCTTGTTATTAAGTGCTTGCAGCTCCTTAACAAGAGCTTCAATCTTATCTTCCTTAGCCTTCTGTGTACGCGATATAACGATTGTTGTAGCGCACTCAATCTGATTATTGAAGAACTCACCGAATGCCTTCATCTGCTTAGAGCCCTTAAGACCGTTAACTACCGTAACCAAAGCATTAAGCTTAACATCCTCTTCCTTCTCAATATCGATTACAGATGTCATTACATCAGATAGCTTGCCAACGCCCGATGGCTCAATCAATATCCTATCAGGTGTGAATCTATCAATTACCTCATGAAGATTCTTGGCGAAATCTCCAACAAGCGAACAGCATATACATCCCGAATTCATCTCGCTAATCTCTATGCCTGCATCCTTAAGAAATCCTCCGTCAATACCAACTTCACCGAATTCATTCTCAATTAATACTATCTTCTCTCCCTTATATACTTCATCAATCATCTTCTTAATGAATGTTGTCTTACCGGCACCAAGGAAGCCAGAAATAATGTCTATCTTAGTCATATCAATCCCATCCTCTCTTTTCTTATATCAACTTTGCTATTATAACACTATTTATACAAATAATCCAGTAAACACCACTAAATCTTGTATGTACCATATAATATAATAACGGGGCTTATGCGATATGTAATAATATGGTCTCGCTGGTTGCCTACGCTAAGAATATGTAAGTGATTGATTGTAGACTAAATTAATAGTAGGGCGGAAACCGTCGGTAAACTCGCGCTCAGCGCTCGAACACCTACACTCCTACGCCTGCCATCCGGGCAGGCGTTTTCCGCATTCTCAATCACTAACATATTCTAGCGCTTGACAAATGCTTCGACCATATTATTACATATCGCATAAGCCCTGCCACACTCAATTATAGTACTTAACCTGACTTGTTATATCCTCGATATCTTGCACCACCGCATCCGTCTTAGCTTGATTATCCGCACTGTATTGCAGCTCTAACGCAAGCTTATCAAGCTTATTAAACATCTCTTGATTCTCAGATAATCCCTTCTCAATAGAGCTCTTATTATCTCTGTAGAATTCAAGTCTGCCGGAAGAATCAGCATTTCTCCCAAGATTCTTAATAGGATTGGCAAGCGATGCGTATTCCTTCTCATCAAGTACACTAATTCGCCTCGCCATCATATCAAGGTTACCTACTGCCGTATCAGCAGCCGAATCAACTACTCCCATATATCTATCCCATGTAATTGAACCACGCTCAAATCGATTATCAACTGCCTTCCTGGCATCTTCAAGCTTAACGGTCACCATATTAGTCTGATTAACTATTGCCTTCGCTGTCTTGCCAAGAAAGAAGCCATACTGATATCTCGATGCTATTCTTCTGACCTCATTAAGACCTAAGTACTTCTCTTCCGAACCAGATACAGTATGATACGTCATCTGCTTATCGGTAATCTTAATAGGTCTATCCTTGGTTACAAGCACTGCAACTAAGGGAATTACAATAAGTAGAACAAGTATTGCAAAAAACATTATTCCCGCAGCCAAAAAATGACCGCTAAAAAGCGAAATAAACGCACCTATAGAGCCAAGCACCAATGTCAATATATCCAATAAAACCGCTATTAATATACCAATAATCCTTTTCTTACTCATAACATTATCATTTTACCATATATTATCAAAAAACAACAATAAATTAACATAAAATAAGGGCACAAGCTTAAGCTCATGCCCTTATGTCTGATTAAAAGTTAAACTATGATTATCTCTTCAGGTTAACAAGCTCTTCAAGCATTGTATCACTTGTTGTAATAACTCTTGAGTTAGCCTGGAAACCTCTCTGTGTAGTAATCATATCTGTAAATTCAGCAGATAAGTCAACGTTTGACATTTCCAACTGACCTGTACTCATGCTACCACCGTCTGCTGTAACTTCAACGCCGATACCATCAAAGTCACCTGAGTTAAGTGTTGTTCTGTAGCAGCTGTTACCTGTAGCTTCAAGACCTGATGCATTAGCAAACTGTGCAACTGCAATCTGTCCTAAAAGTACTGTATTACCATTGTCATATGAGCCGAAAATCTTACCTGTTCCATCGATTGACATACCTGTCAT
>CAJOIL010000023.1 GCA_905234525.1 uncultured Lachnospiraceae bacterium
GATATTCGCGAAGCGAATGTCTACACGTCGAGCCCTTTCCGACGAAGTCGGAACCACAATGGGCGAGACTCATTGCGTATGCCTGCGAAGCAGGGGTACACGCAAGAAATAGTATAACAAAGGCTGTTATTATAGTCAAGTAGTACTAATCTTTAAGAAACATTTAGTCCCTTGCTTTTACATTTTTCAGTTGTAACATAAAACAATCCTAAAACTAGCTTAGTTGACTAGTTTTAGGGTTTTTACATTTGATCTTCCTTTAAATGAATCTTATCTTCATTTCGATGAATTAATAAATATACTAATAAAAATAATAATACTACAATGGAAATATACTGTGATGTAGATAATCCCATATACCATATTCCTCTTATATTATCTCCCCTAAGAAATTCATCAAAAAATCTAACAATAGCATAAGTAATCAAATATATTATTGTTAAATTATATTTTCTCTTTTTCTCAATTTTTAAAAGAATAATAAAAATAATGAATTCTATTATCGCTTCAAGCAATTGAACTGGAAAACGTCTTATTTCTGGGGTTTCAGCCATAGCTATACCATTTGAACGAATTTATTGGATCTATATTCTGATTCTCTCCTTACTGTTTTACATACCTTTGATTTTTACTATTGGGTTTGTCCGGCAAAGTCATTCTAATTAGCCCTAATTCCATCGCAGGATTTAAATAATTCTTTCGAAGTGTCTCCTTTGATTTCAACCCAAGCATTTTCATAATATCATTCTATTCCATGTAATCAAGCATCTTCTTAACATACTCGCTTGTCTCAGCATTAGACTTATTAACCTGAATTATAACATCATCAAGAATCTCATCTATCATATCAAGCATAAATTCAATAAATATATCAGAATTACCCATTGTATGGCACTTGGCAATCGCATCATAATATTTTTCTTGATATTTCTCTATTTGACTTTCCAGCGGTATATACTCAAACACATTTCTCCAGCGATACAGTATAACGGTATGCCACAACCTTGCCATGCGACCATTTCCATCTGCAAACGGATGTATGAAAACAAATTCATAATGAAATACTGCCGCCATTATAAGAGGATGCACTTTTCCTTCATATTTCTTAACCCAAGAAAGAAGGTCTTTCATTAATCCATTTACCATATTTGGCGGTGGAGCAATAAAAATACATTTATCACCTGAAAATACTCCTTCGTCGCCTTTACGATACATGCCCGACTCTTCAATGATTAAGTTTGTCATAATACCATGTATCCTTTTAAGTTCTGCTTCACTTGACGGATCTATATCAGAAATTTTCTCATATGCTGCATAAGCATTTTTGACCTCTTGTATATCCTTCGCATCTCCAATAACCAAATGCCCATTAATAACATCTCTAACCTCATTTAGAGAAAGAGAATTAGCCTCAATCTTCAAAGACGAGTGTATAGAACGAATACGATTATTTCTTCTAAGATGTGGCTTTGATTCCAGCTGACTATGACCGGTTATCTTACCTACCTTCTCAGAAATAGAAGACACATATTCCAGCATTTTTTCTGAAATTGTATACGGCGGTGTGTAATTACCCACTTTAATCACCTCGTATTATCTTACTTATTATCTTGCTTATTATCTTGTCGATTTTCTCATTAAGTATATCATAAAAAGAGAGTGGCATGCCACTCTCTTTACACATTAATCTTTATTTCAGATACTATATCTCTTCATACAGATTGTTACCTTTATCATCGCACACAACAACACATGGGAAATCCTTTACCGTAATCTTACGTATAGCCTCAGCTCCGAGATCCTCATATGCCACTATCTCTGATGATGTTATACACTTAGACAAAAGTGCACCCGCGCCACCGACAGAAGCAAGATATACGGCATGATTCTTAACAATTCCGTCTCTTACCTCCTGCGTACGCTTGCCTTTTCCTATCATACATTTTAACCCCTTATCAAGAAGTGCAGGGGTATATTTATCCATTCTTGACGCTGTCGTAGGACCTGCTGAACCAATCACCTGTCCCTCCCTGGCGGGCGACGGCCCCATATAATATATACAAGCATCCTTAAGCTCAATAGGTAACGGTTTTCCTTGCTCTAAAAGCTCATATAACCTCTTGTGAGCAGCATCCCTCGCCACATACATCTCACCATTTAAGTAGAGATAATCACCCGCAGTAAGCGACTTCGCAATTGCCTCAGTAACTGGTAATTCAATAATCTTATCCATAATTAATTCTCCATTTAATAATATGTCGTTAACTGTTTATTAATTCGACAGACTTTTTCATCCGGTATGTCTTTATAACTTTTAGTTCAAGCTTAGAATATGTTAGTAATTGATCAAGTTAGAGAAATTTTTGCCATGGATGGCAAAAATAGCGACTCCTGAGCCGTGATGGCGAATAGGAGCGTTTCTCGCCAAAATATTTATATTGACTACACATCAATTACTTACATATACTTAGCGAAGAACGACCAGTTATAAAGACATACCGGATGGAAAAAGTCGTCCGTCAATTATAATACTATACTTACATGTCTGTTTACATGACAACACATATTAACTGCCACCGGAAGCCCCGCAATATGCGTAGCATATGTATTAATATTAACAGCCAGCGCCGTCACCTTACCTCCAAGCCCTCCGGGACCTATACCCAGCGCATTAATTTTATCAAGCATCTCTTCCTCTAAGTCAGCAACCCATTTAATCTCAGGCTTTTCATCAAGTGAGCGCGTAAGCGCTTTTTTCGCCATCAGCGCCGATTTTTCAAATGTGCCTCCGATACCAACTCCAACTACGAGTGGTGGGCACGCATTAGGTCCGGCATCCTTAACCGCCGTAAGTATAGCATCCTTAACACCTTCTATGCCATCAGCAGGCTTAAGCATAAACACTCTCGACATATTCTCTGAGCCAAAGCCCTTAGGTGCTAACGTAATCTTAACCTTGTCACCGGGCACAATATTGTAATGAATAACAGCCGGCGTATTATCCTTGGTGTTAATGCGCTCAATCGGATCGCTAACCACTGATTTTCTAAGGTATCCATCCACGTATCCTTGCCTTACACCCTCGTTAATTGCATCCGTAATATTTACCCCTTGAAGAGACACATCTTGCCCAATCTCTACAAAAACGACAGCCATTCCTGTATCTTGACAAATAGGAATTTTCTCAGCCTCAGCAATTTCCAGGTTTTCCTCCAGCTGTGAAAATATCTTCTTACCAAGCTCCGACTCTTCCTTCGTCTTCGCCTTAGTAAAAGCTTCCTTCATATCCGGCGACAGCGTCAGATTTGCCTCCACGCACATCTTCGCTACCGCCTCTGTAATTTGCTTAGTATCTATATTTCTCATAATTATTAACTCCTGAATTAATTTATCTTATTACTCTTACCTAGTCTACTATTTGATTTCCGTCATTCTATTATTATAAACTATATATCAATTACTTACATAGTCTTAGCGAAGGACAACCGGCAAAACTATATAACTACATACTCTGCAGCATTACACTACAACAAAAAATAGCCTAGGCACAAGCCTAGGCTAAATATCACCGCAGAAGGAGGGATTTGAACCCTCGCACCGGTCACCCGGCCTATACCCTTAGCAGGGGCACCTCTTCAGCCACTTGAGTACTTCTGCCGAACAAAAAACATTGTACAAAATTCCCCTATCTATGTCAAGATTATTTTATTCTACATCAACCACTACTATCTCAGACCTTGTACCTGTCTTAAATCGTATAGCCCAAGCAGATATACCGCTGGATACTATAAAATCGGTATTATCAATCTTAATATGACCGTCTGTATAATCATTTGCACCTATATATTCGCCAATCCTGTTAATCGGAAGTAGCTGTCCGCCATGTGTATGACCTGAGAGCACTAAATCCACATTTGCGGCAGATTCCGCATCATAATCATTAGGCTGATGGTCCAAAACCACCGAATATTCATTAGCAAATTGAGTAGGATCGATAGTGCTTACCAATTGTCCTATAGATATACGATTCTTATTACTTTTGTCAGCTCTTCCTATTATGAGATATTGATCATCAAGATTAACTATCTGGTCCTCAAGTATTTTTACACCATTACTCTCAAGGCTGTTAATCAAATACTCGTTATCGTACCCACGAACCGAGCTGTCATAATATCCCTTGTCATGGTTACCATAGCTAAAGTATACTCCGTACTTACAATCAATAGTGCTAAGCGCCTTACAGCATGCATCCAGGTCTTCTTTTGTGGAATTATCATCCACATAATCACCGGTTATCAGCACAATATCTCTCTACCTCAGCGGGAAATGTGTCTGCCCTCATCGTAACGCCTAAATGAGAATCAGAAATCTGTACAATCCTAAGATGCTCCACATTCTTATCAGTGTCAATTGTATAATTCGTTATTGCAACAGTAGAGCCATAGTATAAGGCTATCAACAGGTACACCGTTGTAATTACTATCGCAATAATTCCCGGTAAATATACTTTACCTCGTGTATAATCCTTCTTAAATACTACTCTGATAAGAGCAAATATACCTTCAACAATCGCCCAAATTACACCGAGATGAAGTAATATCACTACCATCTCAACTCCACTGGTAAGAAAATACGTTATAACATTAATAATTAATACAATTACTATTGATATCAGGATTCTAAGCCATGATCTCTTAGGATTGTATTTCTGTCCGGGATTATTCTCTAAGAATTCCTTCTTCGCACTCTGTGTAAAATCAGCTGCTCTGCCTCTGTCTCTCTCCTTATTCTTAAATATCGTACTATCTTCTATCTTATCAATGAACCTAAACTTAGTAAATCTATTGATAACATAATATAATAGGCCTATTGATAGACCTATTACAATAATTAATATAATTATCCACATCCACATTTCCATTAATCTTATTCCTTATTCTGTCTCTTCACTATCGGAATTCTCAGCCTCTTCTAATATCTGCGACTCCTTAATTCTGGCAATACTTGCAACCTGAACGCCATCCTTAAGATTAATAAGCTTAACACCGGATGTATTACGACCAAGTAACGTCGTATCAGCAACCTTAATCCTTATTATTATGCCCTCTGTAGTGATAAGCATAAGCTCATCTTCCTTCTTAACAGCCTTAATGCCTATTAAATTACCTGACTTAGCTGTAATCTTATAGCACTTAACTCCCTTACCGCCTCTATGCTGTGTAGAGAATTCACTGAATAATGTACATTTACCAAGTCCATTCTCAGAGGCTATAAGCACACTATCGCCTTGTGATACGAGCTGCATTGCAATAACCTCATCCTGGTCGTAAAGGCTCATACCGATAACACCCATAGATGTTCTACCGGTTGTCCTTACATCCTTCTCGTTAAATCTAATTGATTGACCAAATCTGGTAAATAGCATTACATCATCAGTATTATTAGTCTTCTTAACTTCTATTAAGAGATCATCATCGCGAAGATTTATAGCAGCTAATCCATTCTTTCTGATGTTAGCATACTCTGTAATCTTCGTTTTCTTAACGATTCCGGACCTTGTTGCCATAAGGAGATATTCGCCCTCCTTGTACTCATCAATCGGAATCATTGAGGTTATCTTCTCATCCGGTTGAAGCTGCAACAGGTTAATAATTGCGATTCCGCGACTTGTACGACTTGCTTCCGGAATCTCATAGGCCTTGAGCCTATATACACGTCCTTTGTTGGTGAAGAACATCAGATAATCATGAGAACTTGTCATTAGCATCTCAACTATATAATCATCCTCAATAGTCTCCATACCCTTAATTCCTTTACCGCCACGGTTTTGCGCCTTAAAATTATCCATATTCATACGCTTAATATATCCGAGCTTGGTAAATGTTACTACCGTATTGGTAACAGGAATTAAATCCTCCATTGAAATGTCATATTCATCAAAACCAATCTCTGTACGACGCGGATCTGCGTATTTGGTGGCTATAGTCTCAATCTCTTCCTTAATTACTCCGAGAAGAAGCTTCTCATCAGCTAATATTGCTTTAAGTCTGTCAATTGTTGCCTTAAGATTCTTGTATTCTTCTTCAATCTTATTACGCTCTAAGCCGGTTAATGCACGAAGTCTCATTTCAACTATGGCATTAGCTTGAATCTCGGTAAGACCAAATCGCTCCTGCAACTGCTCCTTGGCAATTGCAACAGTCTCAGAGCCTCTTATAATCTTAATAACCTCATCAATATTATCAAGCGCAATCAGATATCCTTCCAATATGTGCGCGCGCTCTTCGGCTTTTTTTAACTCAAATTTGCATCGACGAGTAATTACATCTCTTTGATGATCAAGATACAGGCTTAACATTTCCTTAAGATTAAGAATCTTAGGCTGATTATCAACAAGAGCCAGCATTATTACGCCAAATGTATCCTGCATCTGCGTATGCTTAAGCAATTGATTAAGCATAATATTAGGATTAACATCACGTCTAAGCTCAATTACAACTCTCATACCTTCTCTGTTAGATTCATCGCGAAGGTCCGTAATACCATCAAGCTTCTTATCCTTAACAAGCTCACCTATTTTCTCAACAAGACGCGCCTTATTAACAAGGTAAGGAAGCTCGGTAACAATTATTCTGTTCTTACCGTTATCCATAGGCTCAATATCGGTTACTGCTCTAACCTTAATCTTGCCACGACCAGTTCTGTATGCCTCTTCAATACCTTGTCTTCCGAGAATAGTCGCACCGGTTGGGAAATCAGGTCCCTTAATAATGTCCATTAATTCTTCAATTGAAGTATCTCTATCCTCTTCAACACGGTTATCTATCATCTTGACAACGCCATCAATTACCTCTCCTAAGTTATGAGGCGGAATATTGGTAGCCATACCAACGGCGATACCGGTTGTTCCGTTAACAAGTAGGTTAGGGTAGCGCGCCGGAAGTACTGTCGGCTCCTTCTCTGTCTCATCAAAGTTAGGTATGAAATCAACAGTGTCTTTGTCAATATCCTGAAGCATTGTCATAGATATTTTTGATAAACGCGCCTCAGTATAACGCATAGCCGCTGCACCGTCACCGTCCTCCGAACCGAAGTTACCGTGACCGTCTACAAGCGGATAACGAGTAGACCATTCCTGCGCCATGTTAACAAGTGCGCCATATATAGAGCTATCACCGTGTGGGTGATATTTACCCATTGTATCACCGACGATACGAGCACATTTACGATGTGGCTTATCAGGCGTATTATGCAGCTCACTCATGGAGAAAAGCACTCTACGCTGAACAGGCTTTAGACCGTCCCTAACATCGGGAAGTGCACGACTTGCTATAACCGACATCGCATAGTCTATATACGATATTTCCATTGTCTTCTTCAAGTCAACTTCATTAATCTGGTCGTAAATACTGTTTTCCATTTGAATCTCCTGTTATATGTCTAAGTTCTGTACAAACTTTGCATTCTCTTCAATGAACTCTCTTCTGGGCTCTACCTTATCTCCCATAAGAGTTGAAAATGTTACATTAATCTCCGACTCGTTTTCAGAGTCAATAATAACCTTCTTAAGTATCCGCTTATTGGGATCCATTGTTGTATCCCATAATTGCTCAGCATCCATTTCTCCGAGACCTTTGTATCGTTGAATCTTATTATTACTGTCTCTTCCGACTTCGGTAATAATATTGCTTAATTCTTCATCGGAATACGCATACCATGTCTTCTTATTCTTCTCAAGCTTATATAGAGGCGGTTGAGCCAGATATACATAGCCTTGTCTTATTAATTCCGGCATGAATCTATACAAGAATGTAAGCATAAGCGTAGCAATATGTGCACCATCGACGTCGGCATCGGTCATAATAATAATCTTATGATATCGTAGCTTTTCAATATCAAAATCATCATTAATACCGGTACCGAATGATGTTATCATCGCTTTAATCTCAGCATTTGTATAGATTTTATCTTCTCTTGCTTTTTCTACATTAAGAATCTTACCGCGAAGCGGAAGTATAGCCTGATTAGATCTGTTACGAGCCTTCTTGGCACTGCCTCCCGCGGAATCTCCCTCGACTATGAAAATCTCGCATTCTTCGGCGTTCTTAGATGAACAATCCGCCAATTTACCGGGAAGTCCGCCGCCCTCAAGAGGAGATTTACGTCTCGTAAGGTCGCGAGCCTTCCTTGCCGCATCTCTTGCACGCTGTGCAAGCACTGCCTTTTCAACTATAACCTTAGCCACCTGTGGGTTTTGCTCTAGGAAATATGTCAGCTGTTCCGATACTATCGAATCAACCGCACCTCTTGCTTCTGAATTACCAAGCTTTTGCTTAGTCTGGCCTTCAAATTGCGGTTCCTCAATCTTAATACTTACAATTGAAGTAAGACCCTCTCTGATATCGTCACCCGTCAATGAACTCTCGTTTTCTTTGATAAGCTTATTTTCCTTGGCATAATTGTTAAATGTCTTAGTAATAGCCGATCTAAATCCCGCAAGATGAGTTCCACCCTCCGGAGTTATAATATTATTAACAAATGTATATGAGCTATCGTTATATCCGTCATTATGCTGCATCGCAACCTCTACATATACATTATCCTTATATCCTTCACAGTAGATTACATCATTATATAAAGCTTCATTACCTCTGTTAAGGTATGTAACAAATTCCTTAATTCCGCCTTCATAATGATATGATTTCTCAATTACTTCATCAGGTCTGTTATCAATAAGCGTAATTCTGAGACCTTTTGTAAGAAATGCTGTCTCTCTGAGCCTTGTCTTAAGAGTATTAAAATCAAATTCTACCGTCTCAAATATTGTATCATCGGGAACAAAGGTTACTCTTGAGCCGGTATCATCAAATTCACATGTACCAACCTCTTTAAGAGGATACATTGTCTTACCGCGCTCATACCTTTGCTTAAATACCTTACCTTCACGCTTAATCTCTACTTCAAGCCAATTAGATAAAGCGTTCACTACTGAGGCACCTACACCATGAAGACCGCCGGATACCTTGTATCCGCCACCACCGAATTTACCGCCGGCATGAAGTATGGTAAATACAACCTCAACCGCGGGTATTCCGGCCTTCTTATTAATTCCCGTAGGAATTCCACGACCATCATCTTCTACGGTACATGAACCGTCTTTATTAATATTTACAATAATATGAGAACAATATCCCGCTAATGCTTCATCAACAGCATTATCAACTATCTCATATACAAGATGATGCAAACCTCTCTCAGAAGTGGACCCTATATACATACCGGGTCTTTTTCTTACAGCTTCAAGACCTTCCAATATCTGAATCTGATCGGCACCATATTCCTGACTTGCGGCTACGTTGTTATTTTCAGCCATTTTCTATCACTCCATTTACTACTTTAAATATTTTATCAGCATCAAATCTGTTATTAACAAAATCATCAAGTCCCGTACAGGTAATTATTGTCTGTATATCACTTAATCCGTTAAGTAGGAATTTCTGTCTGTTCGAATCAAGCTCCGATAATACATCATCTAACAATAATACAGGGTTTTCTTTGATATTATTCTTAACTATATCTATCTCCGATAATTTAAGAGATAACGCACAGCACCTTTGCTGGCCCTGCGAACCGAATTTCCTCATGTCAATATCATTTATTCTGAAGCTGATATCATCTCTATGAGGTCCGACGGATGTCTGAGTTAATCTCAGATCTTTATCTCTCTTACTTATTAGTTCATCTTCAAAAAATATATCATCTACATTAGGCTCATAATTAATAATCAGCTCCTCTTTGCCACCCGATATAGTTAAATGCTTGTCTTTTACATAATATTTTAACTCATTAATGAACTCTCTTCTTCTTTTAATAATGCTTTTACCATAATTAATCAGCTGTTCATCCCAAACATCAAGTGTATCCTTAAGACTATTATTAACAGATATCTCTTTTAGAAGCTTATTACGATTATTAAGCACTTTATTATAATTAATCATATCCGATAGATATATACTATCAATTTGACATAATTCACTGTCTATAAATCTTCGTCTCTCAGAAGGTCCGTTCTTAATAATATTTAAATCCTCGGGAGAAAATAATATAACATTGAGTAAACCTAATAATTCAGAAGTTTTCCTGATAGGAACATTATCTATTTTAATAATCTTTTTTTTATTCTTATTAATTATAATATCTATTGTATAATCTCTGTTATTCTTGCCTATAACAGTATTAATACCTAATGCATCCTGTTCAAATCTTACTATATCCTTATCCTTACTGCCCTTATATGATTTACCTATTGCACTGTAATAGCATGCTTCTAACAAATTGGTCTTACCTTGGGCATTATCTCCGTATAAAATATTAATATTATTATCAAAATTCAGCTCTAAGTGTTCATAATTTCTGTAATTATTAAGCTTAATACTTTTAATTATCATTAGTTACCTTAACACTCATTCCTTCAAATTCAACAATATCACCCGGATATATCTTCTTACCTCGCCTTAATTCAACTTCTCCATTAACCTTAACCATACCATCATTAATAACAAATTTAGCATCTGTTCCGCTTCCTACAAGGGACGATAGCTTAAGAAGTTGACCAAGCTTGATGTATTCGTCTTTTATATTCACATTTTCCATAATTAGTTACCTGTTATAACAATAACACGTATTGCTTCGTTGCTTTGCAACTCTCGCAATACTAAAAACATTCGTAATCCGCTAAATTAATTACTACATAATTAATTTGCTACTTACTCATGTCTTTTGTCGGTAAATAATACATTATAATTATATTAGTGCAAGCACTAATAATTATAATATATTACTTACCTCGTTATTGTCTCACGTTGTTCAAATTAATCGGAAGTATAATATACATATAAGATTCCTCAACATCCTTAATATAACAAGGAGCCTTGTAATCAACCATATATACCTCTATCTCTTCATCATCAATGACTTTGAGTGCATCCATATAGAACTTAGGATTAAAGCCAATCTTAATATCTACACCTTCTTTATTAATTCCTATGTCTTCATTCATTGAACCCATAGTAGATGTTATACTTAAATTAAGATTAGTATCGGTAATATCCATAATAATCGGCTTCTTATTACCTTCTTTGGCCATAAGCGAAGCGCGATCGATTGAATCTAACAGCTGCTTCTTATTAATTCTTACCTTAGTCTGGTAATCCTTAGATAACATATGATCAAGCCTGAAGAATTCTCCCTCAATTAGTCTTGATACAACAACAGTTTCATCAAATTCAAATATAATATTGTTATCAGTAATATATATACTAACCATATCCTCGGCGAAGCCGGGAACTATCTTGCTTAATTCATTAAGTGTTTTGGCAGGAACTATAACCTTCTTATTATCATAGCTATTCTTAAGCTTAATATTGCGAATTGCGAGACGATGTCCGTCAAGTGCGGTAACTCTTAAGTTATCTCCTTCAATCTCAAACAATTCACCCATCATCATCTTATTGGAATCGTTGTCAGCTGTTGAGAATATTGTCTGCTTAATTAATTCCTTAAGTGTAAATTCCGATATCTCAATAGGTTCATTACGAGAAATAAACGGTATATTTGAAAAATCTTCTCCGGATTTACCCGGTATATCAAAATGAAGGTTGCTTTCTCTGCATACAATACTTGTCTGATAATTATCGCCTGTTGAAATAATTACATCATTATCAGGAAGCTTTCTGACAACATCTGATAAGAACTTAGCATCAATAGCTATTATACCCTTCTCTTCAATACTTCCTTGTATAGTAGTCTCTATACCTATCTCCATATCATTGGCAGTTAACTTAATGCTATCATTAGAAGCATCAATAAGAATGCATTCAAGTATAGACATTGTAGTTCTTACAGGTACTGCTTTACTAACTGTATTAACTCCTTTAAGTAATTCACTTTTGGAACACACGATTCTCATGACAAGTTCTCCTTAATTCTGATTGGTTTTGACCTACATAAATATATATATTATTTAGTAGTATTAGTAGTAGGGGCTGTTAATTAGTTGATAACCCTTATATGCTTTATTATTATTAATTATATGTGAAATGTTAAATCAATAATTTATGTCAATTACAGGTGTAATAATTATGGATAAAAGTGGACTAATTTGAATTAATCTTCTTCTTGATAGCTTCTATTTGATTATTAAGCTCAATATCAGTCTTTAATTGCTCCATAATGTTATTACGTGCGTTGATAATTGTGGAATGATCCTTTCTGTCGAGTAATCTTGCAATTGTATCTTGTGAACAATCAGTCTCTTGTGTGCATAAATACATTGCAACGTGTCTTGGTCTAATAATATTCTGTGATCTATTCTTAGAAATAAGCTGTTCTATAGTAACTCCGTAATGTTCACATACAACCTCCATTATTAACTGAGGTGTTATCTCTCTCGGTTTATCGGGACTTATTATAGAATCAAGTAATTCCTTTGCTTTATCAATTGTAATATCAGTATCTTCAAGATCTGAATAAACTATTAATTTATTAATGGCACCTTCTATACTTCTGATATTAGACTTAATGTTAGTTGCTATGTAATCAATAACATCTTCCGGTAAATAAGCATTCTTATTCTCAATCTTATTCTTAATGATGGCAACTCTTGTCTCATAATCCGGAATCTTAATTTCAGCTGTAATACCTTGCTCGAATCTTGTAATATATCTGTCTTCGAAGCCTTCTATTTCTTTAGGCATCTTATCAGAGCTTATTACTATCTGTTTACCTGATGTATGCAGCTTATTAAATGTATTAAAGAATTCATCCTGAGAGTTCTCTCTGCCAACGAAGAATTGAATATCATCAATCATTAGCACATCAGCATTACGGTATTTATCCCTGAATCTTGTCATATCGTTCTCATGTGACTTATTACGGGAATTCCTTATACCCTCAATAACCTCATTAGTGAACTCTTCTGCTGTTACATATAATACTTTCTTCTTATTGTCATTCTCTATTATTTGATTGCCTATAGCATGCATAAGGTGTGTCTTACCAAGACCCGGGCCACCGCATATGAATAAAGGATTACATATTTCACCGGGGGCTTCAGCTACTGTATATGCTGTACCTTGTGCAAATTTGTTATTACGTCCTACTACGAATGTTGAAAATGTGTATTTAGGATTAAGATTAGATTCGTAGTAATTAGAAGAATTAGTATATTCGGGTGTTTCTTCTATATTATTGGTACCTTTGTTGGTTCTGCCTGATGAATTAAGCTTTAATGCTTCATCGGGAAGAATAATCTTAATATTATATTCATTGCCTGTAATATCCTTGACTACGTTCTTAATGATAAGATTATATTTCTTCTCAATTAAGGCAATCATCCTTGTCTCAGAGTCTTCGCTGTATATAATATATAATGTATTATCAATAATGTCGTATACTTCAAGTGGTTTGAGCCAAGTATTATAAGCTATCTCAGAAGTTTCAGTTTCTTTGGTAACTATTTGTTTGATTTCATCCCACTTATCTGTTATTACCTGAAGTTCCATATATACCTCAATAATTAACTATTTATATAAATGTATTATAATAGGAAGAAACACTTTATAATACATAAAAAAATCAATAAAACACCAAGTACTATTCTAACAAAAAAGGCGGTTTTTATCAACCTTATAGGCCGTAATATGGACACTAATATTTATTAACTTAGTTTTCTATCAACTTATTTTTATAAACATTTTGTGAAAATATGTGAAACACACTGATTTATACGTTAAACATACCATTAAATTGTGATTAAATATAAACTTTTCCACCACTTTATCCACAATATGTTAATTATTGACATTATGTGAGTAGAGTTATTCACAGTGGGTGGATATTATTGTAGGGCGCAATTATTGGTATATAGTTATATAGCTTAGCTGGTGCTTCTTCGCTAATGTTATGTAAGTAATTGATATATACTATAATTTAACATTATGGCGACAATCGCTCGTGACTCACATCCATGTTCGGGCACTCGCTATTTTTGCCGTCCTGGCAAAAATTTGTCTCAATTTATCAATTACTAACATAACCTAAGCTTGAAGCAATGCTTCAGCTATATAACTATATATCACTAATTGCTTGGGGTAATATAATATAATTTATGTGATATAACAATTATATGGTATTATCAGTAGCATTTACTCAAGCGATAGTATATGTTAGTAATTGATTTAGTGAAGGAATTTTTAGACATGGATGTCTAAAAAAGCGTCCACTGAGCCCGGATGGCGAATTGGACGCGGTTCCTGTCATATGATTGATAATAAGTGAATATCAATTACTTACATATACTCAGCGAAGATGTAACAGCGATGATAATATCATATGATTGTTATATCACTTAATATAGTATATTGACTTAGAATTAAATTATGGTATAATAACAACGATGTTTTCGACTATAAGGAGGTGAATCGAGATGAAGATGACATATCAACCTAAGAAAAGACAGAGATCTAAGGTTCATGGTTTTAGATCAAGGATGAGTTCTAAGGGTGGACGTAAGGTTTTAGCTGCCAGAAGAGCTAAAGGTAGAAAGAAACTATCAGCATAATATAAGACCACATCATGTGGTCTTTCTTTTTCGTTTATTTTATTAGATGGGCATTATTATGAAATTTAGTGAATCATTAAAGAAAACATCTGATTTTCAAGCAGTATATAAGAAGAGAAAGTCAAAGGCTAATAAATATTTGATAATGTATGTTCGTCGTAATAATTTAGATGTTAATAGGTTAGGAATTTCCTGCAGTAAGAAAGTGGGTAATTCCGTAGTTAGACATAGGATGACGAGACTGATAAGAGAATCATATCGGCTACATGAAGAGTATTTTAACATTGGGTTAGATATCGTAGTCGTTGTCAGACCAAGTGCTAAGGATATTAATTATAATAAGATGAGTAGTGCGCTTATGCATCTGGCAGATCTTCACAGAATAACTAAAGAATAATCATTTTGATTAAGGATATGATCAAGAATTTATTTATATTTATAATTAAATTATATAGAAAGCACATTTCCAAGTATAAAAGGTCGAAATGTCCGTATTATCCTACATGTAGTACGTATGGACTTCATGCTATTGAAAAGCACGGAGCCTTTAAGGGAGGAATCCTTACAACATGGAGGATTTTACGTTGCAATCCTTTTTCAAAGGGAGGATATGATCCGGTGCCGGATGAAGTATTCTTCAAATTAGGAGGTAAAAAGATTTGAGTGAAATATATTTGACCGCCTATGATGGGTGGCTACTTGGACCTATTGCCAAGGCAATCGGTTGGGTAATGGATAAGATATATATCTTATTATATGATACGTTTGGCATAGATAATGTAATTGTATCAATATTTGCAATTACTCTTGTTATTTATCTTGCTTTATTTCCTTTAACCTACAGACAGCAGAAGTTCTCTGCTCTTCAAAGGGTAATGCAGCCTGAGCTTAAAGCAATTAATGATAAGTATAAGGGCAAAAAAGATACGGAATCAATGCAGGCTAAGCAAGAAGAGACACAGGCTTTGTATGATAAATACGGAGTATCTGCAATGGGATCTTGTATCCAGCTTCTTATTCAAATGCCTATTTTATTTGCACTTTACAGAGTGTTTAATAATGTACCTGCATACCTTACTTCTATCTATGCGATATTTACGGAAAAATTAGGAAATGCTAAAACTTCTATTGTAGAAGGTATTGTTAATACCGATGGATTCATGGGTAAGATGCAGACTCTGTATGAGGATGCTGATCTTAAAAATGTAACTGTTGATTTTTCCAATACTTATACAGCGGATACAGCTGAATCAATTAAAAATTATATAGTTGACGTACTTTATAAGTTAAGTGATAGCGGTTGGAAGGAATTTAGTGATTTATTCCCTAATCTTACTGATTGCGTTGCTGAAGTTACAGATAAGCTAAAAGAAGTTAACTATTTGTTTATACTTAACATTTCCGATACTCCTTGGAATCAAATTAAGACAGGCTGGGCTGCTGATAGCAAGGATTGGGGCTTAATTATATGTGCTCTTTTAATTCCGTTACTTGCTTGGGGTTCGCAGATGGTTAATATAAAGCTTATGCCTACCGGTAATGCAGACCCTAACGATCAGATGGCTAAGACAATGAAAACTACTAATATGTTAATGCCGCTTATATCGTTATTCTTCGCATTTTCAGTGCCTGTAGGTCTTGGTTTTTATTGGATTGCAGGTTCTTGTATAAGAATAATTCAGCAGTTCTTCTTAAATATGCATTTTAAGAAGCTTGATGCAGATAAGATTATTGATAAGAATAAGGAAAAGGCTGCTAAAAAGGCTGAAAAGCGCGGACAGAAGAGAGATGCTATATACAATTCAGCTCATATTAATGCCAAGAGCTTAGCTTCAAATACTTCTACAGATATTTCATCTGATAATCAAGCTAAGCTTGATAAGCTTGAAGAGATTCGTAATAATCCGCCTGAAGGTTCAATGGCAAGTATTGCCAATATGGTAAAGGATTATAATGAAAGAAATACCAATGCAACAGGTAGTAAGAATAACAAGAATAAGAACTCTAATAAATAGAATTTAGACAATAATAATGTATAGGAGATTAAACAATGGAACTTAATAAACAACGATTTGAGGCTAAGACAGTTGAAGAGGCTATTACCAATGCAACTGTAAGCCTTGGAATGACAAGTGATGAATTGGGATATGAGGTTATAGAGAAGGGTTCAAGCGGATTTCTCGGACTTAATTCTAAGAATGCTGTAATTGAAGTATGGAAGAAGGCTGATGAAGAGAAGCTTTTAGCAGAAGAAGCTGCTAAGAAAGAGGAAGCTAAGGCTGAAGAGGTTACTGAAGAAACAGCTAATACTTCGGTTGAATCTGATGCAGATAATTCTTCAGATAATGATGAAAATGTTACTACTGATAATAATGATAAGAAGCCTGAGAAGAAGTATGTAGTTGATGATAAGGCAGCTGATGAAACAAAAGCCTTCTTAAAGGATGTATTTTCTGCTATGAATTTACAGGTTGAAATTGAAACAACGGTTAATGAAGAAGAGCAGGTATTAGAGGTTGAACTTAGTGGTCCTGAAATGGGAGTAATCATCGGTAAGCGTGGTGCAACACTTGATTCACTTCAATATCTTACTTCTCTTGCTGTTAATCGTAAGGTTGATAATCATACAAGAATTAAGCTTGATACAGAGGATTATCGTAATCGTCGTAAGGCAACATTAGAGAATCTTGCTAAGAATACTGCTTATAAGGCTAAGAGAAGCAGGTCATCCGTTAGTCTTGAGGCAATGAATCCTTATGAGAGACGTATTATTCATTCTGCACTTCAAGATGATAAGTATGTAACAACTCATTCTGAGGGTGAAGAGCCTTACAGACATGTAGTAGTAGTACCTAAGAAATAATTTGTCACGGGGACATATCTTATTTTTACGTCTCATCAGCCAAGTACCCGCGCGCTCATGACGAAATGTCGCTAAGCGGGTCTTGGCTGATTCGACGTTTACAGTGATACACTATATGCAACAAGCCCTACAGCTGATAAAGTGTTTCAAAGAGACCTTAACGGGTCTCGGTGCTTAGCGACTCATAAGCGAAGCGCAATGAGAGCTTAGCACCGCTAGGGGTACCGTTCAGAGCGAGAGCGTGTCTCGTGAAATACTTTGTCAGTTGTTGGGCTTGAATCTGTGTTAAGAGATATGTCCCTCTGACACACCGGAGATTATTATGATTAATGATACTATCGCAGCAATATCAACAGGGCTTACTAATTCAGGAATTAGTATTATTAGGGTGAGTGGACCTGAAGCGTTTTCTTGTGTTGATAAGATATATAAGGGTAAATGTAGTTTAACGGAACTTGAATCTCATACAATAAGCTATGGTCATATAGTTTATGAAGATAAGAATGTAGATGAGGTGCTTGTGTCGGTTTTTCATGCTCCTAATACATTTACAAGGGAAGATGTAGTTGAGATTAACTGTCATGGTGGCGTGTATGTAACCAAGAAGATTCTTGAAATAGTTTTATCTACCGGTGTTAGGATGGCTGAGCCGGGTGAGTTTACTAAGAGAGCATTTCTTAATGGAAGAATTGATTTAAGCCAAGCTGAATCTGTAATGGATATTATCAGTTCCAATAATGAATATGCTTTGAAGGCTTCTGTTAATCAATTAGAAGGTAGTGTTAAGCGAGAGATAATATCTCTTCGTGAGAAGATAATATACGAGATTGCTTATATTGAGTCAGCACTTGATGACCCCGAGCATTACGATCTTACAGGCTATAATGATAGACTTGGAAATGTTCTATCTAAATTAAGTAAGCGTATTAATAAATTAATTGAAGATAGTGATAATGGTATTCTTCTAAAGAATGGCATTAATACTGTTATTGTCGGAAAACCGAATGTAGGTAAATCCTCTCTGCTTAATTTGCTTGCCAAAAAAGAGAAGTCCATAGTTACCGATATTCCCGGTACAACCAGGGATATTATTGAAGAACAGATTAATCTTAACGGAATAATTCTAAATATTATTGATACTGCCGGAATCAGAGATGCTTCGGATGTAGTAGAAAAAATCGGAGTCGATAGATCGTTTCAGGCAATTGAAGATGCTGACCTAATAATATATGTTGTGGACTCTTCTATCAACCTTGATGATAATGATGATAAGATAATAGATAAAATTAATAATAGCAATAAGAAATCTATTTGTCTTCTTAATAAGTCAGACCTTGATAATGTTATTACTGAAGATGAAATTAATTCAAAAATTAATTTATTACCTATTTCTGTATCTGCAAAAGAAGGTATTGGTATTGATGAATTAACCAATGAAGTTAAGAGATTATTCTTTGATGGAGAGATTAATCAAAATGATGAGGCAATCATTACATCATTACGTCATAAGGAATTATTAAGTAAATGTGATGAATCCTTGAAGCTTGTAGAGAATAGTTTGAATAAGAATTTGCCGGAAGACTTTTATTCTATTGATCTCATGGATGCTTACAAGTACCTTGGACTTATCATCGGAGAAGAGGTTGAGGATGATCTTGTTGAAGAAATATTCTCTAAGTTCTGTATGGGTAAGTAATGCGCGACAGGGGGACGGGTTCCTTGTCGCGCTAATAATAATATATTTTGAGTAATTTACATTATAAAACTCTAGCGCGACAAGGAACCCGTCCCCCTGTCGCACTATAGTGGTCGCTTCTTAGGAATACCTGCTTTACGCGGAAACTTACTTGGCGTATTTTCTACTTTATCTATTATTATAAGATTTCGCTTATATTCTGTATTTGGTATTAGTACTTCTATATTATTATTTAATTTTCCACCCAACGTGTTAATTGAGTTATTACCTTGTTCTAATTCTTCTTTTACGGAGTTGGATTTATAGAATACTATCTTTCCGTTTTCCTTAACAAAGGGAATTGTAAACTCAGACAGTACATTAATTTCTGCCACTGCACGCGTAACACATAGGTCATATTGTTCTCTATATGACGAATCTTTACCATAATCTTCTGCACGTCCTGCAATTAATGATATATTATCAAGCTCCAGCTCTTTGCATACCTCATCTAAGAAATTAATTCTCTTGGTTAAAGTATCAAGCAAGGTAAATTCGATATTCGGATACATGATTGCAAGCGGAATTCCCGGAAATCCCGCACCTGTTCCTATATCAATAGCTTTATTTACATCTTTTACTTCGGGAAATACAGATTCTAGCACTAAGCTATCTAAGAAATGTTTATCGACAAACTCATCCCAATCAGTAATAGATGTAAGATTCATTACCTCATTTGTTTCAACAACCATCTCGTAGAATCTCACAAGTCTATCGATTTGATCATCTGTAGATGAGATATTCAGCGCTTTTAAGCCATTATTTAATTTTGTTAAATTATAATTTGATTTATTCATTTTTTAGATATTTTCCTTGCTCTAAATAAACCAATAGCACTGATATATCAGCAGGTGACACTCCGGATATTCGAGACGCTTGCCCAATACTCCTTGGCCTTAATTCATTAAGCTTTTGTCTTGCTTCCAAACGAAGCGAAGAAATGTCATTATAATTAACTGCATCAGGAATAATCTTAGATTCCAGCTTTTTAAATTCTTCTACTTGTTTTGCTTGCCTTTCGATATATCCTTCGTACTTAATATTAATGTTAACCTGTTCTCTGACATCTTCCGGTAAGTCAGGTCTTCCTTCATCTATTTCAGCCAGTTTATCATAATCAAGCTCCGGTCTTCTAATCAAATCCGCAAGTGGAACACCTGATTTTAAAGGAACGGAATTATATTTTGCAAGTATATCTTGAACACTTTTTTTTGCTCCGATATTGATTGTCTTTACTCTTGCAATTTCTTCTTCTATTTGTTTTTCTTTTGTTAAAAGCTTTTGGTATCTGTCTTCGCCTATTAGTCCGACTTCATATCCTATCTTAGTTAATCTAAGATCTGCATTATCTTGTCTAAGCAGAAGTCTGTATTCTGCTCGACTTGTCATCATTCGATATGGTTCTTTTGTTTCCTTTGTAACCAAATCATCAATTAAGACTCCGATATATGACTTACTTCTATCAAGTATGAGCGGCTCTTTATCAAGTATTTTTCTTGCTGAATTAATTCCGGCAATTATTCCTTGCGCCGCTGCTTCTTCATAGCCACTGCTTCCGTTGAATTGTCCTGCCGCAAAAAGTCCGTTTATATTTTTAAATTCCAGTGATGATTTAAGCTGTGTTGCTTTGATACAATCATATTCTATTGCATAAGCATTTCTTACAATCTTAGCATTTTCCAGACCCGGGACTGTGCGATACATTTCATATTGTACATCTTCGGGCATAGAGCTTGACATTCCCGCAATATACATTTCATTTGTATACAATCCTTCCGGTTCAACAAATAATTGGTGTCTGTCTTTGTCAGCAAATTTTACCACTTTGTCTTCTATGGATGGACAATATCTTGGTCCGGTGCCTTCAATTATTCCTGCATAGATTGGTGACTTATCAAGATTGTTTCTTATTATCTCATGAGTCTTTTCATTTGTATAAGTCAGGAAACAATCAACTTGTTCTTTTTGAATTGATTCCGGGTCTGTTGTAAATGAGAATGGAATAATTGTGTCATCACCGTGTTGAACCTCCATCTTAGAATAATCGATTGTATTGCCATCGATTCTTGCCGGAGTTCCTGTCTTGAATCTTAATATATCAATATTATTTTCTGTTAATGATTTTGTTAAATGATTTGCTGCCTTAAGACCGTTTGGTCCTGTGTATTCAATTACATCCCCGTATAAACAACGAGCTGCAAGGTATGTTCCGGTGGCTAAGATAACACATTTACTAAAATAAGTTGCACCTGATAATGTCTTGACTCCTCTAATGATATTGTCCTCTGTAATCAGTTCGGTTACTTCTGCTTGACGAAGTGTAAGATTGTCTTGTCGTTGGAGGGTCTTTCTCATCTCGAGGGAATACATTGCTTTATCTGCTTGGGCTCTTAAGCTATGAACGGCAGGTCCCTTTGATTTGTTAAGCATTCTTGATTGGATAAATGTTTTATCAATATTGATTCCCATTTCACCGCCAAGTGCATCAATCTCCTTAACAAGATGTCCCTTGGATGTTCCGCCGATGTTCGGGTTGCATGGCATCATTGCTACAGAGTCCATACTCACCGTAAAAATTATTGTATTCATCCCAAGACGTGAAGAAGCGAGTGCAGCTTCACATCCCGCGTGACCTGCACCCACTACTATTACGTCATAATTTTCTTTTATTGTATTATTATTCTTGTCGCTCATTATTTTAATATTTGATAAATTGCTCTATATGTATCTTCCGGATTCTCAAAGTGAGGTAGCATCTTGCTTCCTGCTATTGTTTTTACATTAATATCGGAATTGATTTTCTGATAATCCTCTACGTTATTATTAGAGAGTTCTGTTCCGATTATTATGTAAATGTTACTTTGTTCTGATAGAGCTTGTCTTACATCGCAGCTTACATATGAGCATTTCATAGAAGCATATAAATATCTTCCTTTACTGTTATTGATATGTGATGCTTCGTAGCATGCTTCTGATAATAGATTTGCATCTATTTTATTATATAGATTAAAATTAATTGTAGCTTTAATTTTAATCTGATTAACAATTCTATTATATAATAAGGTACCTTTCTGATTAACCTGATTCTATTTGTTACCATTGGATTAGTATCAATCTTCGTAGGATTAATAAGAATCATCTTATCAAATACATCATATATCTTCTGTGCCATTATGACTATGTCTGAAGAATTATTACTCGTTATAACATCGCACTTTTCTTTGATTACTTCATTAACGAATGCAGATATAATTTGTACAAATGTATAGCTGGTATATGTGATATCCGGCTTATCCGATAATCCGCATCCAAGTAAATCTAAAGTATATACTGTGTGATTATCAGCTAAGTCATCTACTATATTCTTCCATTCATATTCTGATGCCAATACATTAAGATCATGGATTAATAATATTGGTTTGCCCTTGCCTACGACATTATAATGTATAGAACCTTCAGTCCATGTGAAGTAATAACCGGTGGTTCGATTAATAACATATTTCTTCGAATATTCATTGATTACTTTATTGAAGACTTCCAGAGCTGTGACTGCCATTACACCGACACCAACGCCCATTAAGAATTTCTTATTCATAGCCTGTCTCCTTTTAGTTTTATTAACTACTATTATATTAGAAATGTTGATATATTACAATGACTTATCTATACATTAATTACTTACATAATCTTAGCGAAGTGGTGCCTGCATCAAATATATAATTACATTAGATTATCCATGTAAAAATGCTTCGACTTATAATATATATAGTCGCACCCTTTTGTCGAGCGTTAGTCATTGTTAGTAATTGATTAAGTGAGGGAAATTCGCGACATGGATGTCGCGAATAGGTGCGGCCTATGTCCGGATGACATA
>CAJOIL010000024.1 GCA_905234525.1 uncultured Lachnospiraceae bacterium
AACCACTATGATGTTGCCATTATCTTTCGAATCAACATTTATCAGTTCCTGAATAAACGGGGCAGAAAGTGTAACTCCCTCCAGTGATGCAGTTGTCTGTGCAATCGTACCATTAGTAATTAGGTCGATATAAGCGCTGATAACTGATGGCGTGTAGCTCTCCTCATTGGTTCCGGGATTAACAGTTTTAAAATCAGAATCGACGTAATACTCAACTATAGTAGCCTCTTCATTGTAAGGGTCAATCGACATAGCCACAGAATCATCCAAGTAATTAAGTGCCGCATTATAATTCTCTGTAAGTCTAAGTGCAGAATTAACAGCTTGCACCTCATCATCGGTAAGACCTTCCAGTGCCTTCTTACGTTGGTCTTCCTTACTCATTGTGCCGACAGATTGCTGTTGCTGCTCAAGTGCCTCCATCGAAGCATTGTACGACCTTAGGTTTTTAACATACATTAAGCTGGGCAATGCGATTGCGCATATCAGTGCGACGATTAAGCATTTGCGCCAGGCGAAGGCCACCTTCCATAATACATCTATTAAGTCTATTTCTCGTTCTCTGTATTCCATAGTTACTCCTTATCTACTACTCTTCTCAAGACTTCGGACCAAGTACCCCTTTCTCAACCGAACGTTCGTTCAACGTTTCGAAAGGGGTCTTGGCTCCTCAGTCTTGGTTTTCGTCGACCAGCCGGCCGCAAGACCTATACCAAGGAAGGTCCAGAACGTCGGTGAATGTACTATCATTGAATCGCCCGGGATACCTGCCACCAAAAATACCGTTACTGCCAGCATACACGCAAGTGATATGCGACGAGTATTCTTGTCAGCCGATCCTTCTTCGCGTCGTACAAAGCTTCGAATGGTTGTTATGTAATACAACACGAAGAACGCCAGCATAATCAATAAGAACGGCAGTCCCTGCTCAACCCAATACTGCAAATATAAATCATGAGGTTTAACATCATAATTAGTTGAACCGTTAAGTCTGTCAATATAATTGTTCTGCGGAAAAGCTGTTATAAATAATCCGCTACCGCAACCTATAAATAAATAGTTCTTAAGAATCGGTAAGGTCTTATTCCAAATTGTACCTCTGCTTGAGAATAAACCTGCCGGGAACACATTCGCATTTGCAATGTCAGTACCATCATCCTTAACAAAGTTACCGTAAACATTAAGGAAGTAATAGTCACCGGAATCATCCACTTCATCACTTACCATAAATGACTTTTTCGTTGAACCGGCCTCAATCTGTATGCCTCGTATTACCTCTTCGCTTCCCACCGGCTGATATGCCGTAGCCAAAATCTTAGTGCCCTTAGGAGTAGCGCTCGCAGGATAATCATAGCGCTGAGGATTATCACCGGATGCGGCTACGTAGGTTCCTTCAATGGGATTGCCGTTAGCATCCTTGAGCTTAACATTAAGCTTGGAATTAGTGCTCGGTCCTTCATAATAATATGATACAGAATACTCCTTGCCATCCATGTCAAAATAGACTCCGTCATCCTTAGGCGTGATATGATGAATAAAATATGAGCTTGCAGTATCCTTGTCAGTCGCACCGATTCCTTGAACAATATAATTCCTGGTCTGCGGCACAATTAATACAGCTGCTATAACCACAACAATAGCACCGATGGCTATAGCCAATCGCTTCTTATTGCCGGATGCCACAAGTATAACAAGAAGAATTGCGGCTGCAACAAATCCCAAGCGACCACCGTCGGATTTAGCCATGAACATATCATAGACAGCTAAAAGGCAAAGAGCCGCACGCACAATCTTATCCTTAATGTCACCAGACATGGTAAGCAAAATCAAGAATATGAATGTCCACATCGCAAAAAATGTAGATACATAATCGATATTATGAAGTGTGGTATACTCGCCGCTGCCTACGGAAATCTCGGCATTTGCCTGTCTGTATTCGCTTGACACAAAGAGGAATTTACCAAAATCCGTCTTGAATACATCCAGTCCGAGCGTCTGGAAAAATCCTATTACCGCAACAATCAAAAATCCGGGGATTGATGCGCGATATACAAATCTAAAATCACGATATATATTATCTGAACGCGTAAATACTACGAAAGCATAAACGAAGGCAACAAAATATCCGATTGTAACAAATATACTCTCAAAATTCTCAAAGCTTCCGGCTAACAGAAGCGACTTATTCTCTGCAAAAATTCCGGATATTATTACAAATACGAGTGCGCCGCCTATCAGATAAAACGGCAAGCTCTTAAGTCTTGCAAAATATTTCCTGTTACCGTTAAAGTACCATATCAGCATGATAAACAGCATAAGAACCGTTATTATTATGAAAAATATCGCTTTAACCTTAAGGAATACATCGACTTGAGTCGCATTTCCCGCATACGCCCAATCATAATCTTCAAAATGTGTATCAAAAGAAATCGTGCGCATCAGAATCGGCAAATATCCCAGCACTAATATAATAGGTATAAACGGCCAATAGTATTCCATCGTCTTAGGTCTGCTTGATGCTACTTCTGTCTTCTTGGACTTACTATTCTTATTGGCTTGATTGGTCTTCTTGGACTGATTAGGCTTGTTGGCTTGATTGTCTTGCTTGGTCTGATTAGACTGATTGGTCTTATTAGCCTGACTGTCTGCATTGACCCCACTGTTCTGACCGGCTTGATTAGTCTTATTAGCCCGGCTAGTCGTATTGGCCGACTTGACACGATTATTCTTCTTCGCTTGACCGGCTTGATTAGCCTTGTTAGCTTGCTTTTTCTTCTTACGATTGTTCTTAGCCATTATCGCATTACTCCTTAACACATAATCCAATGTATTATACTAGAAAATGCGCCACTTAACAAGAGAATACTTCGCTGTCTCCTTGAAAAGTAATTCTTAAAAAGTTATTATATACTCATCAAGGTTGGAATTAGGGGAGAAGGTTCTTATGAATAAGAAAAGGTTATTGAGAATATTACTAAGTATTACGTTGATTCTTGGGCTTACGCCGGGGATATGCATGACTGCGCGGGCGGCTACAAGTTATGATTTATATATCGCCGGGGTACAGGTGACGGATACGAACAAGGGTAATGTGCTTGCAAACGATCCGGTTAATAACGGTAAGGTAAGCTTTGATTCTGACAGCAGCACTCTTACATTGAACGGTGCAAATATCACTTATGATAAGGACGATTCTTCTGCAATCCAAATTGATGAAAATGCTAATGATCTAACTATTAAACTGGAAGGCAACAATAACGTAGGCCCCAAAAATGCATCTTTATGCTGTGGAATATCCAGCAAAAAGCCGAACATTACCATTACCGGTAGCGGCTCAGATAGTGACTCACTTTCAGTATCGGGTGAATTTGGCATCAAAAGCGATAATAAAACATCTTGCGGAAACATAACAATCAAAAATGCCAATGTCACAGCCACAGGTTATAACACCGGATTATACGCTGATTACGGCACAATAACAATCAAAAACAGCACCTTTATAGCAAATGGGACTTTAAACTATGGCATCTCTTCCAATTCTAACTCTATATTTATTAATAATGGAAAAGTTACCGCAACAGGTTACTCATCAGGCATTAAAACCCAATCAGGTACTATTAATATAAGTGGTGACGATACTACTGTTATAGCAACAGGCACGAGTACTGTATCTAATAATGGGTCTTCCGGCATAATAATCGAATCTAACATAAACGATAATAGCATAATAATCAATGGCGGCACCGTAATTGCTGAAGGCAAAAAAGGACACGGCATCATTAGCGGAGACGGTGGTATAATAATCAATGGTGGAACCATAACAGCTACAGGTGGCGATGGAAGCGGCATCGTGTCCTCAATTTCTCTTACAATCACCGACGGTAGTGTCACTGCCAGTGGAACCAATAAAGCTATATCCGGCAACGTCAAGAACTCAATCAAAGGCACCGGATGGACAAATACTGTGGGTACCGAGGGCGCAGGCGTTATCGACATCAATACCGAATCAGGACAATCTCTCTCATATAAGAAGGTTCAATTTCCTCGTCCTTCTGCTATGGTCAAAACTTCTCCAACAGCCAACACATTATCCTACACCGGACAACCACAACCACTTGTAATTGCCGGTGCGGCTGAACACGGCACGATGCAATACGCACTTGGCACCGAGACAGCTAGGACGGCTGAATGGAACTCAAACATTCCCGAGGGTACCAAAGCCGGTGACTACTACGTATGGTACTATGCAAAAGGCAACGTAGGTTATGTATCCACCACCTCGTCCTGTATTAAGGTTACCATCAAAAACAAACCATCCCCATCCCCCTCACAGCTTAAAGCAACCGTCAAAAAGTCTCCTGAGGTTAAGCATTTAACATACAACGGCAAACCACAAGCACTTGCAGCTGCAGGCGAAGCCAGTGGTGGCACAATGCAATATGCACTTGGAACAGATTCAAAAAGAAAACCCACGGATGGGTGGAGCGAGAATGTTCCTACCGGCACTGATGTCGGAACATACCATGTATGGTATAAGGTTGTCGGCGACAGTAATCATAGTGATGTGACTCCGAAATATGCAGGAGCAACCGTAATTAATGAGCCGCACTCCGATAATGTTATTTCCATAGATGAAGAAAAGGGAATAGCCACGGTAAGAGATGATGTATCAGGTGATACGTCGACAGTTCCTATAGAATGTATTACCAAAGGCAACGTCTATCGTTTATATAATCCGTTTAGCTATGAACATTTATTTACAAAGAATTCTGCAGAAGCAACCGCCCTTATAAATATGGGCTGGAAAGATGAAAGTGGCTCTGATTATACGGGAGTTAATGCAGATGATGAAGATGCCACACCTGTATACCGCCTGTATAATCCATACTTTGGCGGAATGCATTTATATACTAATACGATTGAAGAAGCAAGATATCTTGGGAGTATAGGCTAGACTTACGAAGGCATTGCCTACTATGTATACAGGACATCATCAACGAAAGGCTCTCCGCAGCATAGATTATATAATCCTAATACCGGCGAACACCTCTGGACATCAAATGAACTGGAAATAAGTACCCTTGTAGCAACAGGCTGGATCGATGAAGGTATCTGTTGGCGAATCGCATAATAAGAAGCGCGACAGGGAACCCGTCCATCCTGTCGCGCTGTGCTTCACATTATGCTAATGCATATCTATTAATTTGAGCAAACTCGTCGACTTTACTTCTTTTTGTTTGTTCTAAATCATACAATGACTGTAAATTCATCCAAAATTCCGGAGTTGTTCCAAAGAAACATGATAATCGTATTGCTGTGTCCGCTGTAATTCCTCTTTTTTCATGAAGTATCTCTGAAATACGTGTCTGTGAAATACCTAATTCTTTCGCCAATCTATATGGTGTTATATTCATAGGTTTTAGAAATTCCTCTGACAAAATTTCTCCCGGATGAATATTGAGAATACTTTCAGTGGTAATCTGTGATTCTGACATTTTCTGCACCTCCTTCTTTAAATGTAAAAACAATTCTATACTTGTCATTTATCCTAATAGACCAGTAATCTTTCAAATCTCCCTTTAACTGCTCAAGCCTATTACCCGGTGGTATCTTAAGATCCGTAATAACAATAGCAGCGTCTATCATACGAAGCTTCCTTCTGGCAATATGCTGTATCTCATATGGAAGCTTTTTACTGACTTTACCATTATATATTTGTTCTGTTTCTTTATCACCATAATTCCTTATCATAATAATATAGTAACGTAATACGTTAGTATTGTCAAGCGATAGTAGACCTACTATTGAAAAATAGCGTAAATAATATTATTATGTACTCAACAAATGAGTCGTATCAGGGGGAGAAGGTTGCTTATGAATAAGAAAAGGTTATTGGGGATATTACTTAGTATTACATTGATTCTTGGGCTTACGCCGGGGATATGCATGACTGCGCGGGCAACAGGCTGGATTGATGAAGGTATCTGTTGGCGAATTGCATAGCGCGACAAGGAACCCGTCCCCCTGTCGCGCTATTCATTACGTATATATGTTGGCACCATCTTAGCAACAAAATCACGTATGTCTATCTTCTCTGAAGTTACATCATTATATGAGTCCTCCAGCGACTTTAAGAATGCTTCTTCATCAAAATCAATCGGACGTCCGATATGAATTAATTCATTGTCTGTACTTTGTATGCCTTCTTCGTCCATCAAAAGCTCCTCATAAAGCTTCTCACCGGGGCGAAGACCGGTATAGACAATCTCTATATCACGATCGGGAACATAGCCGGAAAGGCGAATTAGATTACGTGCCATATCATCAATCTTAACCGGCTCACCCATATCAAGAACAAATATCTCTCCACCCTTTGCCATAGCGCCGGCTGCCAATACAAGAAGCACAGCCTCGGGAATCGTCATAAAATATCTGATGATATCCTTATGTGTAACAGTAACAGGTCCGCCGGCTGCAATCTGCTTCTTAAACAGCGGAATAACACTACCGTTAGAACCCAAAACATTTCCAAAGCGTACAGCAACAAACTCTGTATCAGAACGAGAATTGTATGCTTGAATTATCATTTCACACATACGCTTAGACGCCCCCATTACATTAGTGGGGTTGACCGCCTTGTCAGTGGATATAAGCACCATACGACGAACTTTATATTTATCACACATTTTCGATAACTTAAGAGTACCGTACACATTATTCTTGATTGCCTCGGAAGGACTGTCCTCCATAAGAGGAACATGCTTATGCGCTGCTGCATGAAATACAATCTCCGGTCTATATTCAGCAAATATTTCATCCATCCTATTGGTGTTACGAACAGATGCAATAAGCGTTATTAGGTTAAGCTTAGGATATGCAACCTTAAGCTCCTGCTGAATATCATAGGCGTTGTTTTCATATATTTCCACAATAATTAAAGAAGCCGGTGAATACTTAGCAATCTGCCTGCAAAGCTCAGAGCCTATACTGCCACCGCCACCGGTAACCATAACCACCTTATCTCGCACGTATTCTGTGATACGATCTGTGGGCGCCTCAATCTGATCGCGACCGAGAAGATCCTCAAGTGACACATCTCGAAGTTGTCTGACCGATACATCATCATTAATAAGCTGATATATACCCGGCAATGTCTTAATACGCGCAGTTGTCTCAGAGCACAAGTCAACTATTTGCTTAAGCTCTCTTCTGGGCAAAGACGGAATTGCTATGAGTATATCTGTAACCGCGTATTTGTCAACAATCCATGGGATGTCAACACGCGTACCGACAATCTGCACGCCCTGCATGTAGTTTCCTACCTTGGTGCGATTATCATCAACTACGCAAACAACCTTACCGTCAAGATACTGGCTTTGCTTAATCTCTCTTAGAATTGTATTACCCGCGTTACCGGCACCGACAAGCAAGATGCGATTGGTTCCGTCAACATTGCTGCTGCGATTCATACGACGCAAAACGCGATACAAGAACCTCGAGCCACCGACAAGTATGATAAGCGCCACTAATTCGAGCGGCCAAAAGCTTCGCGGCATAACTACACCTTTATCATTACTTAAGATAAGATAATACAAAATAGTCATACCCAGTAAATGTACAGCCTCTGACACAACGCATGCGATTATAATGCGCACCATCTCTTCAATCGATGCGAACTCCCAAAGACTATTGTACATATGAAAAAGTGCAAATATAATAATTGTAAGCACAATATGAATGGGCAGATATGTCCAATATCTGTTCAGATAAATCATATCTATCCCGGTTACACTGAAATCAAAACGCACAAACAGTGCAACTGCGCCGGCAATGCCGACGCATATAATATCAAAAAGCACTAACAATGTACGACGTATGATTAATTGTCTTCTGTTATTGTCCTTTCCCGCTTGCTCTGTCACAATCAATCTACTCCCTGAAGGTTACATTTCCTTAACCCACAATCCATGTAGGTTGCAATACTCATACACAGCGACTGCCTTATCGCCCTTAGCCAATGTGAAATGTGCTACCGGTTCATCACCTGCATTAAGCTGCTTAACCTGACATCCTGATGTAGTCTCCAGAACAACAAATGCAATATGATGCTCTTCAAGCATCGGATGTGCTACTTCGCCCACTTGAACATTCACATCTGCCCCATCAACCGTTACGTGTGGCACGTGCTTCTCTAAAGCCGCATCAACCGAACCGGGTTTGAGCTCTTCCATAGCTTCACCACAGCATGACACAGGTACACCTGAATCAATAAGCTTAGTAATAATGTTACCACATGTGTTACAACGATAAAATTTAACCATAGTCTACTCCTCCTTAATATGTGAAATGTTAATCTAATAATTCTCCGCTCTGACCTCAAAGAAGCTCTGTGGATGATTGCATACAGGACATACTTCCGGGGCCTCTGTGCCTACTACTACATGACCGCAATTGCGACACTCCCACATAGTTACTCCACTCTTCTTGAACACTTCCATCGCTTCTATATTATGAAGAAGTGCACGATAGCGTTCTTCATGAAGCTTCTCGATGGCTGCTACACCACGGAACTGCTCTGCAAGCTCATGGAAGCCCTCCTCGTCAGCTTCCTTTGCCATTCTATCATACATATCTGTCCACTCAGCATTCTCGCCTTCTGCAGCTGCAAGAAGATTCTGTGGAGTATCACCAACTCCGCCAAGTGCCTTGAACCATAGCTTCGCATGCTCCTTCTCGTTATCAGCAGTCTTTAAGAACATCGCAGCAATCTGCTCATATCCTGCCTTCTTCGCAACAGATGCAAAATATGTATACTTATTACGCGCCTGCGACTCTCCTGCAAATGCCTCCCATAAGTTCTTCTCTGTCTTAGTTCCTGCGTATTTGTTGTCTGCCATAGTTGTACCTCCTTAATAAACATCTACTACTCTTAGAAATATATTATAATCATTAAAAACATGATTCTCAAGTCTTTGACTTACAAACTTGATGTAGTCTGTCCCCAATGTGCCCCTACACTTTTATAACACATTTTTCATTATATAGAAGAAAACTTTGATCATGCGTCAACAACACATAATTCTCCGCTTTTGCTTGAGCAAGTAGCATACAGTCAAATGGATCTTTATGTTTATTATCACCATTAGACTCATAAAGCTTTTGCGCTTCAATTACATGCTTTGATACCATATTCAATTGGTAATATCCTGCCTTATCACAATAATCCACAAAATCATCAGCAGTTAGTCTAAGATTATTCTTTGGACTATTACATTTAAGTAAAACCTCCCACACAGACACCGAACTATAATAAATGTTATTGTTGTAATTTGTAATTAAATCACATGCCTTATTACTCAAATTAGGATGATTACTGATAGCCCATATTGCTATATGTGTATCCAATAAGATATTCATAGCTGTCCCTCCGTGAGCATAAGGGCTATTTCTTCATTTCCTGCATCAAAATCATCCGGAACTTCAAATTTGCCTTCAGCTACCCCAATTCGATTTGATACAGGCTCTTCCTTAATCGGAACAATCTTAGCTATGGGCTTACCATTTCTTGCTATAAAAATTTCATCTTGATTCTTAGTCTCAACCAACCTTAACAATTTAGAAAGATTTGTTTTTGCTTCTTTTATATTTATTTGCATCATACAACTAACCTCCTTCAAAAATCGCGGTGGTTCATGTAGTCACCCTGTGCCTGCATCCATTATAACCCATATTGTTTTTATTGTAAATCCGATTATATAAAAAACGCGACAAGAAGTAAGCCCTCCTGTCGCATCTATGATCTGTCCCCGTGACACAAAATGTGTCAAGGGACCGGTCACAAGGGATCTCCCACTTCGTGGGTCCTCCTTATGACATAGGACACGTCCCCCTGACACATCCAATGTCTGCCATCAACGTTATACATTTAATCTTTCTATTAGGGCTTCTTGCAAAACTCTACTCTACAAGTATATCTATCGCTTCCTTGCAGCAATCTATAACAACCTCGCTGTGCTCACCGCCGTTCTCGCCATCGAGAGTCCAGGGCAGGACGCTGTCACACTTAAGCTCGAAGTGTGAACTCTGGAAATTATAGACATGCGTGCATTCCTTCTTAATGCCACCGAGGTAAGCAAGAATGTCATTAAGCTCGAGCATATTCTTGGGATATTGGATGAAGCACCCTTCAAAGATGCCATCACTAAGTCCGACTTCGCCCTTAACAATCTCTGTCATACCACCGACTGACATCGAATTGCTAACCATGCCGTAAATGAAATCATCCTCAATGTCTTCTGTATCAGTCTTGATGTGGACGTGATAGCTCGGGACATTGCCTAACTGCTTAACGCCTTCCAATATGTATGCAGCGTATCCAAATGTATTCTTAAGCTTCTGCGGTGTCGTGTATGTCGTCTCGGTAAAGAGACCGAATGCTGCCACATATACAAAATAATCGTCTAAGAACCTACCGATGTCACAAGGGAATAAATGACCGCTTGCAGCGATAGATGCCGAGTTAATCATAACCTTATCAATACCAAGCGAATTACCGAAGTCATTAGTTGAGCCGGCCGGGATGTACCCAATCGGAATGCGCTTTTCAAGTCGCATAAGACCGGTTACCGTCTCATCTAACGTACCGTCTCCGCCTGAGCATATGATACGGTCGTACTTCGCGCCATCTTCGACGACCTTGCGCGTAGCATCGCCCTGTGCTTGAGTAACATACACTGTTACGTCGTAATGTTCTTTGACGAAAATATCAATTATATCCGCCAAGGCCCTTTTGATGCGACCTTTGCCGGAATATTGGTTGTAAATGAATAGTAGTTTGTTCATATATCTACGAATTGCCTTGGCTCTGAATTACTACATGTTTTTATTGATAAACTCTTCCATGCCTGCAATGGCTTCTTCTTCGTCAGTGCCGATTGCTTCTATCGTAATGACCTGATTCTCTCTGAGAACAATGCTCATCATACCCATGATAGACTTAGCATTAACCTTCTTATTATCAACCTCTATATAAATACTGCTATCGTAGCTCGTCGCTAATTGCACAAGATGTGCAATCGGTGTTGCGCCGAATTCTTCACTCATACCAACAGCAACTTCCTTCTTCATGTTATCCTCCTAAACGCGCGACAGGGGGACGGGTTCCTTGTCGCGCATATTTATTAATCAGTGCACTTCACGCGACAAGGAACCCGTCCCCCTGTCGCGCAATTCATCCGCGATCTTACTGATGCGTCTTAGTCTATGATTAACGCCACTCTTACCGATTGGTGTAGCTAAGTGGCTTCCTAATTCCTGTAATGTAACATCCGGAAACTCAAGTCTGACTTCCGCCATCTCTTGCAATGTCTCAGATAATGAATCAAGTCCTACAGTATCTCGTATGTATTCTATGTCTTCTATCTGCTTAACACTTGCCGTAATCGTCTTAGTGATATTGGCGGTCTCGCAGTTAACCTTGCGATTAATGTTCTCCCGAACTCCCTTTACAATCTTGACATTCTCATAGTTCATTCGAGACTTGTGCGCCTCCATGACACTTAAGATGTCTGCGATGTCCTCGCCATCTGTACAGTATACCACATAATTGCTCTTGCGTGTTGTGATACCTACCTTGATATCAAATTCTCGAATCAGCTCTTGCAAATGTGCTGCTTCGTCTTCACTCTTGGTTATTATCTCGAAGCGATACGACTTATTGGGGTCGCTTATTGTACCCGACTTAAGGAATGCCTCGCGAATGTATGCGCGACAGGGGGACGGGTCCCTTGTCGCGGTTGTTTTATAATCGAGTTGCTTACGCGACAAGGGACCCGTCCCCCTGTCGCGTAATTTCCTTGATTTACTTAATAACTCTTCTTTGACTTCACTTGAAAATGACATATCTATTAAAACTCGCCGATAAATCTTACCTCCGGCTCGAGCGTTACACCTGTATCTTTATAAACCTTATCTTGCACATCCTGCATAAGCTGTCTTACATCTGCTGCCGTGGCATGCTCTGCATTAATTACAAAGCCTGCATGCTTGGTTGATACCTCTGCTCCGCCGACTCTGTATCCCTGCAGTCCCGCATCCTGTATAAGCTTACCGGCGAAATAACCCTCGGGTCTCTTAAACGTTGAGCCTGCGCTTGGAAAGTTAAGCGGCTGCTTATCGCTTCTGCGCTTGCTAAAGTCTTAGCTTGAATCGCATCCTTATCGCCACGTTGTAGCTTAAATCGAGCACCTAGTATCACTTGATTGGTTCCCATTACGGCACTGTGACGATATGACAAATCAAGCTCGCTTGCCGGTACAGCTTCTACTGCGCCTTTCGGCGTATATATTGTTGCATCTAGCAGTACGTCCTTCACTTCTCCGCCATATGCACCTGCATTCATAAGCACTGCGCCTCCGACTGAGCCGGGGATACCGGCTAAAGGCTCCATGCCTGTAAGCGCATTTTCAAGAGCAAGGTGAGCTGTCTTAGACAGAAGTGCTCCGGCTTCGGCAGTAACAATTGCTCCGCCATCATCCTCCTCTACACTTATCGCCGACATGCGCTTTCCGATTATTATCGCAACGCCTCGAATACCCTTATCGCCGACTAAGACATTACTGCCATTGCCGAGGATTGTATAAGGTACATCTTCATCAAGGCATGCCTCTATAACCTGTGGCAGCTCCTTAGCGGTAGGCTCAAGCAGCATATCCGCATGTCCGCCTATCCGAAAGGTTGTATGGTCACGCATAGGCTCGTTAAGCAGTACAAACTCACTATCAATAATTGTGTATATCTTGTCTATAAACTCTTGATTCATAGGAAACTCTCGCTAATTTATATGATAATGCATTTGCGCAAGAATATATATAGTAATTATGACAAATTCCAGCAAACAAAATCCATAAGGTAATTATATTGTGCACAACGCGACAGGGGGACGGGTCCCTTGTCGCGAGAATTACACTAAATTAAAACAAGCGCGACAAGGGACCCGTCCCCCTGTCGCGCTTGACATTACGCTTCCTGTGCAAATGCTACGTAAGCCTTATATGCTTCATATAGGTCAACCTTGCTGATGACCTCGAACGGTGCATGCATACTAAGCACAGCCACGCCACCATCGATAACGTTCATATTGTAATTACCGAAGATGTAGGCTATTGTGCCACCGCCACCTTGGTCTACCTTGCCCAGCTCAGCTGTTTGGAAATATATATCGTTGCCCTCGAAGATTCCGCGAATCTTACCCATATATTCAGCGCTTGCATCATTAGAGCCTGACTTGCCACGTGCGCCCGTATACTTATTAACAGCAAAGCCCTTACCGAGATATGCACTGTTATTTTTCTCAAATGCACTGCTGTATATACTGTCATATCCGCCACTTACATCAGATGAAATAGCATAGGAATTACTAAGTGCACGTCTAAGATACAAATCAGAGTAGTCACCGGTTAAGTTGATAAGCTCTGCTACAACATTTTCAAAAAATCTGGAGCTCATACCTGTAGCGCCTACACTACCAATCTCCTCCTTGTCAACGAGCAACCCGCACACAGTTCTTCTCGGCTTCTTAGCTCTTAACACTGCCTCCACTGTCGGATACGAGCAAACTCTGTCATCATGACCGTAACCTAAGATAAGGCTCCTGTCAAAGCCCATGTCCCTCGCCTTACCGGCGGGCACAACCTCAACCTCGCATGACATGAAGTCTTCTTCCTTGTACTCATACTTGCCATTGCCTGTCTTCTTATCGAAGCTGTTCATATAATCGATAATAATCTTAAGGATATTCTTCTTGACTGTGTCCTTGGTCGCCTTGGCATCCTTGTCATTGTCATTGTTATCCTGAGGGATTGAGCCAACGAGGATATTAAGGTCTTCGCCTTCGATTACCTTCTTGGCTTCCTTCGTTAACTGATCGGCTGATAAATGCGGCAGCAAATCGGTAATGCAAAATACAGGATCCTCCTCGTCTTCACCAATTACAAAATCAATAGATGTTCCGTCTGTCTTGGCAATCGTACCATGAAGAGCGAGTGGCATTGTAACCCACTGATACTTCTTGATGCCACCATAATAATGTGTATCAAGATATGCCATGCCTGTATCTTCGTATAAAGGATTTTGCTTAAGATCAAGTCTCGGCGAATCAATATGCGCGCCTAAGATATTCATTCCATCAGCGATGTCTTCCTTGCCGATGACGAATAGCGCAATCTCCTTACCCATATTGGTTGCATAGACTCTGTCGCCGGCTTTAAGCTTCTTGCCCTTATCAATTGCTTCCTCTATACTGATAAATCCGTTATCTCTGGCCTTCTTTTCGAAGAACTTGCAGCACTCCCTCTCAGTCTTGCACTCTGACAAGAATGATTTGTAGCCCTCTGCGAAGTCCATTACCTTCTTCATGTCTTTGTTGTCTTGGTATTTCTTCCAAGCGTAGTTTCTTTCCATTGTCTTTCTCCTTTGTGCGACAGGGGACGGGTCCCTTGTCTCGGTTGTTTTATAATCGAGTTGCTTACGCGACAAGGGACCCGTCCCCCTGTCGCACGTTACTCCCCTACATGGTTCTTAATGTTGTTCTGCACACGACGATACAGTTCTTCAGCGGCGTTATAGCCCATCTTCTTCTGGCGATGGTTAACTGCTGCCGTCTCACATATAACAGCAAGATTACGTCCCGGTCTTATCGGAAGTGAATGACACACTACCGGCACGTCAAGTATTTCCATATGCTCGTCCTGTAATCCGAGTCTGTCGTACTCAGCACCCTTCTTCCAATCCTCAAGCTTAATGACAAGGTCAATGCGTTGAATATCCTTAACACACTCCACACCATATAAGCTCTTAACATCTATAATGCCTATACCTCTAAGCTCTATAAAATGCTTGGTGGTGCTGGGCGCATATCCTAAAAGTGTATTCTGTGTTGTCTTCTTAATCTCAACAGTATCATCAGCAACAAGACGATGTCCTCTTCGAATAAGCTCAAGTGCCGCTTCCGACTTACCTATGCCGCTTTCTCCCGTAATAAGAAGTCCCTCGCCGTATACATCAACAAGTACACCATGAAGACCTGTTGACGGAGCAAGCTCCAAGCTTAATGCATTAATTAATTCTGCTTCAAATACAGATGTGCTTTGCTCTGTTCCGAGTACCGGGATTTCACTTTCCAATGCCTTCTTTAAAAAGTATTCTTCAGGCTCATAGCCTCGACAGAATATTACTGCGGGTATCGGATAAGATAAGAGCTTATCGTATTGCTTATGTCTTTCATCCTCATTGAATTGGTCCATATACGCATGCTCAACATTTCCGAGAATCTGTATACGGTTCGCATCAAAATGCTCGTAGAATCCGTTAAGCTGAAGTCCCGGTCTGTTAACGTCCGACACATATACAAGCTTCGTCTCTAAATTGATGTCTTCTGTAAAGTTCTTAAGCTTAAGCTTTTCAACGATGGTTTTAATCTCTGCGCCTACTGTCATGGGGTTGCCTCCTTATTTAGTTGCGACAGGGGGACGGGTTCCTTGTCGCGCTTATTTTATTTAGTGTAATTCTCGCGACAAGGAACCCGTCCCCCTGTCGCAACTAGTGAAAGAATTGGTACACGCTCCTAGCACTTCGCTTGTCGATGCCGTCTACTGACGATAGCTCCTCAACCGTAGCTTCTCGTATGGCTTCGATATCGGGAAAATGTCGCATCAAAGCTTTTCGTCTCTTCACGCCAATGCCGTCAATATCATCAAGTATTGAATGCACCTGCTGCTTGCCACGCAAATTCTTATGATATGTCACTGCGAATCGATGCGCCTCGTCCTGTAGCCTGGTAATCAGCTTAAATCCCTCTGAAGAGGTATCAATCGCTATCTCCTCCCCATTGTATATAAGTCCTCGCGTATTATGATGGTCATCCTTAACCATACCGGCTACCGGTATGTTAAGCTCTAATTCGCTAAGCACTTCAAGTGCGATATTAACCTGACCAAGTCCACCGTCCATCATAATGACATCCGGCAGCTTACCGAATCCGCTTGTCGTATTCCCTGCTGACGATTCATCAATTGCTCTTGTAAATCGTCTCGTTAAGACCTCTCGCATAGAGCCGTAATCATTCGGTCCGTCAATCGTCTTGATTCGAAACTTGCGATAATCATTCTTCTTAGGTCTGCCACCCTCGAAGACAACCATTGAGCCTACCGCATTATATCCGCTGATATTGGAGATATCGTATGCCTCCATCCTATCAATATGTTCAACACCAAGTAAGTCTTCCAGCTCACGGAGTGCGCCGATTGTCCTGCCTCGCTCGCGCTTCATTTGCTCGCGATTCTTCTCTAATATCTCCTTGGCGTTATTCCGCGCCATATCAATTAAATGACGCTTCTTGCCAATCTTCGGCGTAATAATATGAATTCGTCTGTTGCGAGATATAGCTCCTTCTGCGTCTAGGGGCGTATCAAAAGCCTTCGCTTTATCTGCTGTTTCATTAAGGTAGCCCTCTAACAATTCTGCATCCTGAATCTCCTCGTCAACATATATCTCATGCGGAATCGTAAGAGCTCCATCATAAAATTGCTTGATAAATGTAGTCAGTATATCCTCGGTTGAATCAACATTTCCCTCAGCAAAATAAAAATGGTCGCGCCCTAAAAGCTTACCGGAGCGGATAAACATTATATATATTACCGTCTCATCTTCTACAGTATACTTTGCAATAACATCAGTGTCATCGCTGTTATCTACATTCGTAATCTTCTGCGTCTCAATACAGCTTCTTATCGACTCCATGAGGTCTCGATATTCCGCAGCGCGCTCGAAGTCCAAGCCTTCGGCTGCCTCATTCATCTTCGAAGTCAACATATCCATCGTTGCCTTGTGGTTGCCCTTAAGGAACTCAATGGCTAAGTTAACATTTGCCATATACTCATCCTCAAGCCCATCATGCATGCAAACCCCGGGGCATTGATTGATATGGTAATTCAGACATTCTCTGTCGACATTAAGACTGTTACATGTTCTAATCTTATAGACCTTCTGCAGAAATGTAATAGTCGTTCTGACATCATGCGCTGACGTAAATGGTCCAAAGTATTTTGACTTATCATTCTTAAGCTCGCGAGTAAACAATATGCGCGGATACTTCTCGCCAAGCGTCACCTTAATGAACGGGTATGTCTTATCATCTCGAAGCAGCGTATTATACTTCGGACGATGCTCCTTAATTAAGTTACACTCAAGCACCAATGCCTCAAGCTCCGAATCGGTTACGATGTATTCGAAGCGCTCGATATTCTCAACAAGTCTATCCTTCCTAATGCCTTCATTATGACTCGGCCGAAAATACTGACGCACGCGGTTATTAAGCGATACCGCCTTACCCACATAGATAATTTCATCACGCTCATCTCGCATAATATAAACTCCCGGCTGATCCGGGAGCTTACTTAAATCTTCACTAAAGTCACGCCTTAACATCTTCATCCTCATCTAAGAAGAAGTCATCTTCGTCAAATATCTCGTCATTATCATCGGTATCTTCGATGCCCTTAAGCATGCGGAATTTCTTCATGAATTCCTTACCTGTAATTGTCTCGTTCTCATACAGATAATCCGATATGCCGTCTAACACCTCGCGATTATCGGTTAGCATATCCATTGCTTCCTTATACAAACCGTTAATCAAAATGTTAACCTCTTCGTCAATCTCGCTTGCTGTCTTATCACCGCAATTAAGAGATGCTCTGCCCTCTAAGTACTGACTCTCAACAGTTGCCAGACCCATCATACCAAATGTATCAGACATACCGAAGCGCATAACCATATTCCTTGCAATCGCTGTTGCCTGCTCGATATCGTTAGCTGCGCCGCTTGTTACTGTATTAAATACCAGCTCCTCTGCTGCACGACCACCCATGAATGTCCTAATCTTGGCAACAAGCTCATCCTTGGTCTGAAGGAATTTCTCCTCCTCAGGTGTCTGCAATGTATATCCGAGCGCACCCATTGTACGCGGAACAATCGTAATCTTCTGTACCGGCTCAGAGTCCTTCTGCAATGCCGATATAAGTGCATGTCCGACCTCGTGGTACGATACAATCTTGCGCTCCTTATCAGACATTACTCTATCCTTCTTCTCCTTGCCGCCGACTGCAACAAGCTCAAACGCTTCGAATAAGTCCTGCTGGTTAACGCATTGTCTTCCGTTCTTAACAGCAATGATTGCTGCTTCATTAATGATATTGGCAAGGTCAGAACCTACAAGTCCCGCTGATGCAAGTGCAATTGCATCAAGGTCAACCGTCTCATCAAGATTAACATCATGCGAATGCACCTTAAGTGTCTCTAATCTTCCCTTAAGGTCAGGTCTGTCTACAATAATTCTTCTATCGAATCGTCCCGGTCTTAAGAGCGCCTTATCCAATACCTCAGGTCTATTGGTTGCAGCTAAGATAAGAAGACCCTTAGACGAATCAAATCCATCCATCTCAGCGAGCAATTGATTAAGTGTCTGCTCACGCTCATCATTACCGCCACCGAACCTTGAATCACGACTCTTACCAATCGCATCAATCTCATCAATAAATATAATACAAGGCGCCGACTTATTGGCATCCTTGAATAAGTCCCTTACACGGGAAGCTCCTACACCGACAAACATTTCCACGAAATCAGAACCGGCAAGTGAGAAGAATGGTACACCCGCTTCGCCGGCAACCGCCTTAGCCAACAGCGTCTTACCTGTTCCGGGAGGTCCGACAAGAAGCGCACCCTTCGGAAGCTTCGCACCAATCTCCGTGTATTTCTTGGGATTGTGAAGGAAGTCTACAACCTCCTCGAGCGACTCCTTAGCTTCATCCTGTCCCGCTACATCCTTAAATGTAACACCTGTTGACTTCTCAACATAAACCTTGGCATTGCTCTTGCCGACACCGAAGGCTCCGCCACCGCCCATCTTCTTCATGGCATAGCTCATGAGTATCCAGATAAGCACTATCGGAAGTATCCAGCTTAAGACGTTAAGAATTATACTTGCTGTTGAGCTCTCTGCCTTGGCGCTAATCTCGACACCATGCTGTTCCAACAATGGCACAAAATTATCATCCTTAACATATACGGCATAGTATTGCACATCAAGCTTCTGACCTGTCTTCTCTTCATAGACAGACTGCGTCTTCTGCATCTCTTCGCTACCTTGATATGTCGCATCCTCCTTAAGCGTAATATTAATCTTGTCACTATCGAATTCAACCGACTCGACTTGGTCTTGATTAACAAGCTCAACAAGCTTAGAATACTTCATCTCCTCCTTGGAAGACGAGCCTGTACGCGTATATATCAGGCTGGTTACGAATAGCGCAATCAATGCAAATACAATAAATGCGTATATGGGCGTCCTGTTATTGCCACCGCCGTTACCGTTATTATTGTTGTTGTTATTCTTTTGTGGTTTCTGGTTATTGTCGTTCATTAATTGTCTCTCTCCACTTTTCTACTATCATATCATATTTGGCGTCAATTCGCTGATATAATTTACTATATTCTTGCTCGAGCCTAATTCTGTCCTTAACAGCTCCCTTCCTCTTGAATATACTTTCATTAAGCTTCTTAGATAAATCACTGATTCTTTGCTCTGTGCGAGCCGTAGCTTCCAATATCTCCGGTCCCCACAGAAAATCATTAATCGCATCAATTATAGTCCATGCCAATTCAATATTGCCTGCGCTGACTTCTCTTTTGAATTCGCCATCGATATAATTGCGGAACGGAATCTTGCCAAGCTCAAGGTCCGTATCAATACTTGCAATGGCATCATCACGATATTTATAATAATACCTCTCTACAATCGGCTCTTCCGCTTTACCTACCTTATCACCGGCAAATCCATTTAGATTAATCATATCAAGCGGCTTATACTTAAGATAATAATTAAGCTCTACGCTGCTTCTTATCATGCGGTTAAATCGACTGTCATCAAGTGGCATACATATAAGGCCCCATTTAAAATAATCAATCTCTTCATCGGATAGCAATGCAACCACATCATCTGTCTCATTCATATCAAAGTCACTAAAGCGCTTAATCTGCTTAGTCGGTCTGTCAACGTAACCGCTTCCATCTATAATGCGACAGGGGGACGGGTTCCTTGTCGCGCCCTTCTTTACAACATTCAATTCATCTAAGCCAGCGCGACGAGGAACCCGTCCCCCTGTCGCGCCAAGCACATCGCCCTGAACAATTATATCTTCTCTAAAGTTATCAACAGCCATTAAAAAGCGAAGCAATCTCTCAATAGAGTGCGCTGATAGTTCAACATTGTTATCAATCATTACAGCATGTGTTCTATCACCGTAATTCTCCTTAATAAAGTCAAATGCCATATTAGCACATGCTCCGCGACAGGGGGACGGGTTCCTTGTCGCGTCCTTCTTTACAATATTCACTTCATTCACACCGGCGCGACAAGGAACCCGTCCCCCTGTCGCGGAAAATGTATTCTCAGCCAAATTGCCTGTCATGTCACATACAACTACAGGTATGTCCATCCCATCGAAGCTACGAATTGTATCAATATTACGCTGTGTAACCTTAGCATCCTTATTATAGTTAAGCACTGCAACAGGTCTCACTTTACGTGCGTCTACGGGCGTAGGCGTTATGTATGCTCCACCGATTATTGTACAATCCTCCAATGCCTCTATTACGGGATATATTATTCCATCATAGTCCGCCTTTGTAAGCTCAGCTATATATTCGATATAATCCTTCTTCTTGCGGACAATTACCTTCGCATCAATTTCACATTTGGCAGAATGGCGAACTCCGCCGGCAACATCATATACACCCGTAGCATTGAATATCTGTATACGCAGCTTGCCTGTTGCTCTGATTACCACAGTAATGTCCTTAACCGGAGTTAGCCTAAGCCACTTCGACGGAACAAATGCATTATAAAATGTGCCGAAGGAATAGACTGTTCCGCGCGACAAGGAAGCCGTCCCTCCGTCGCGCTTAATCTCGACTTCGCGTCTTAGCTCATCTAATTCCTTAATATACAAAGGCTCTATTAAATTGTCAGGTAGTATTAATGTCTGAAGTGTCATAACCTTAACCCGCAAAATATTACCAAAAAAGTGTAATTTCAGCTTATATATTATTCTCTATTGTGTTCTTAGCCCTACTTATATCCTCTATTGCCATATTGAGACTGTTCAATATAGTATTACCGGTTATTGTATTATTCTTGCAGTCCACTGCAAGGAATATACCGGCATAATGACTGCCGTCAATATAATTATTAAGTACCTTGTTCTCATTAGACGGGAAGAAATCAAGTCCCTTAACAGGCTCATCCGGCTGTGCGGCAAATCCGAGTTCAACTCCGTAGAAATGGTACTCTGCATTCTGCCCCTTATTATTATTAAGTATGCGATTATTGGATATCGTATTCCTAAAAGCACTTCTTACCGTCTTAAATCCGCTTCCGTAGTTCCCTGAAAATTCATTATTGTCTATCGTATTGTATGCTGCATTATCAAGCGATAATCCCGGAACCTTGCACGGAGAGCTACCATCCTCCAATCGTCCATGCTCATATATAAAATCATCCTTTAAATCCTGATCCGTTTGTCGACCGCGCCAGCCGTCATTCTTAAAGCTATTCAAGGTAAGGTAATTACCGAACGATGCATAGTCAAGACACATTCCTTCTTTGTCGTTATCGGATATGTTATTCTCGATATAGTAGTTACAATATCCGGCCTCCGAATATAAGCCCGATGAATTGTTTCCGCAAATATTATTACCTTTAAATACAATATGGTTAGGTGCTTTTGTTTTTTCAACCAGCAATTCGTCTTTCCATGGATTATATACTGTTTTTTTGTCAAGTATTTCAAGGGATGACAACACTAAGCCTGCCGAATGATTATGGGAGCCTCTGTTATTACTGAATGACGAATTCTCTATTACACCGTTCTTCAAATCTCCGCCAAAATATGCTCCGCCATCACCGTTACCTTCTATCTTAACATTTTCAATGAGGAGATTATCATTATCTCCCATAACAGCGAGGCCCTTTATATCAGCCTCCCTAACGGAAGAATTAACAACATCAATATCCTTCGAGTCAATAACATATATGCCGTACTTCGGTGCATCTTCTACCGTAAGCGCACTTATCACAACATTGCTTTTTGCATCTATAAGAACAACAGCAGTAAAATCAGCCTCCGGTATTACATTGTTAATCTTCACATTTTCAAAATCAAGAACCTGATTACTCTCCGGCATTATCGGTTCATCAAGCTCAATTACCGCCTTTGTAAACTTAATATAAGCGCTACCTAAAACACCCTTTAGAAATCCGTTAATCTCTGAGGCTTTATTCAAATCACAATTGACAATATTATTCTGCTCGTTATCATTATCGTTCTTAACGGTGTTGTAAATGTCATTCCATTTTGTCTCAGAATTCTCGAAATCCTTGGCACTGTAGCCCAATTTTTCTATTCTGTCCTTAACCTGAGATTGCTCATAGCCTTTATTGTTTCTGAAAATGTAGAATACTGCCGCAGTACATATTCCGAGAACAATTATTACGGCAATTATTATAACAGTCTTTTTCTTCATTCCTCTTAACCTTTATTTATAAATCTCTTCAGTCACATCAACACTACTATATGTAATTCCAAGCTTCGAATATAACGATAGCTTTTTAATGAGTATTCCTTCCATTTCGGTCTTGGGTTCATACTTCAGCTCATCGAATCTTTTTGCAAATTTCCTGAACACACTTTTCCTGTATCTGAAAACATCCTTCTTGCTTAACATTCTTCTAAACAACCTTATCTCAGCCTCAGCCATATTTTTTCTTGCAAACGAATAGGCCTTGGGATAATCATGTAAAGACTTAAGTATTAAATCAAATGCTTTCAATTCATCAAATTCTATTTCTCTTACATAATGGTCTTCGGATGAGCCTGTAGCTGAATCATCTCTGATAATATATCTATACGGACTATTCGTTATATAACATATTTTCTGTACATTAGATACATATTGTGTTACAAACAATCTATCCTCGTTATAATGAACATCCTCTGCAAATCTTATATTCCGATTCTTAATAATATCTGTGCGAAACATTTTATCCCAAATGAAGCCTTGATAATCAACTGTATCATTGTCAAAAATCGAAACTAAATAATTCTCCGCATCAAAGTGGCGCTCCTCATCAACACTCACTTCATACAAAAATTCATCATTGCGATACACCTTATATCCACTGACAACCATATCATATCCCTTGTTCATTTCATCAACAAGCACCTTAATATAATTGTCTTCAGATATATCATCTGCATCAACAAAAATTATATATTCGCCTCGTGCATTATTAATCCCTGCATTGCGCGCCGCGGCAACACCTTGCTTATTCTCATCTATCAATGATACATTGGGATAGCGCTCTAAATATGATTCACAAATCAAGCGAGAATCATCTGTAGAATTATTGTTAACAAGGATAATCTCATATTCTTGGTAGGTCTGGGCAAGCAAACTATCTATAGTTGCAGAAATGTATTTACCGGCATTGTATATCGGAACAATTACAGATACCATATTTATTCTCCATCAATATTCTTCTTGCGATTAATATATCCTTTAAGCAATCCCATCGCCTTACCCCAGATAAATCTGAATTCTTTGGTCTTAAAGAACATCAGCAAAATAATTGCGTTATATACAACAGTTAATACAACTGCTCTTACAGCAACATCTAACCATCCGCTTACACCCAACGCACTACACACATAATCACACAACCAATAATTAAATGCCGTAACTACCGTAACAATTGCTGTATAAAGTGCGAAGTACGCAAAATACGAACGAACCTTTTTCTTAAAGCCGTATTTGTATGTAACAAGCGGCTCAATCCAAAAGCATGTTGTCATTGTTGAAATCAATGTTCCGATAAAGATACCTTCAATACCGATTTTGACAACTAATAGCAAAGAGAATACCAAATTAATAATCACTTCTGCAATAGGCTTATATCTATCATACCAGTATAGCCCCAGTGCATCTCTGAAAATCAGTGTAACCTTTCTCATGCCTGCGACATAATAATTGGCAACTATCAAAAGCACAACCGGCATTGAGAAAATAAATATTCCCTCTGCGCCACTTGTCCATGTGGCAATAAACGGATTGTACAGAATAATAAATGCCGCCGTCGAAAAGCCGTATAACCAGAATCCCAAGAACAAAAGCGATTTATACACTTCATATATTCGGTCCTTGTCCTCCATTGCACCCAGATTACCGATACTCGCCGTAAACGCACCAAATACACCGTTAAGCGCTGTATTAACCGTTGCCTGTATCATCTGATAATTGGAATAAATACCTGTGCTGATTAGTCCGACAAAGGCAGACATAATAAGATTGTCAGTATTGTTAACAACTACGTCGCCCAATTTATGAAGACTCATTGCACCAACACTTTTACCGATCTTCTTCTTCTCTTCCTTAGACGGAAGCGACTTCGTGTCCTCCTTAAGATACGGAAACATCTTATCTGCCTTGCGCGCCACCACAATATTGGTTGCAATGCTACATGCAATCTGAATGATAAGATATAACAGGAAATTCTTAAACGCAAGGAGAACAATTATCTGAAGCACAAACTGTGTCATCGTAAAAACCGTGTTATATATTGTTCCGATATATGCTTTCTGATGACCATCGATGATAGCCCTCTTATAGCCCCACAGATAGCTGCACACAGTATTGGCCAGATATAACAAATAGATAATTGTTAACGTTTGCATACCCATGGATGTCTCGCCGTTAACAAATATATCCAAAAAAGGAACAAGCGCCAAACCCATTGCAGCAACAACAATTGCTACAATAGTATAAAGCCTCTTGTATAAATTCATTAATTGTCTTATAGATTCCTCGTTACCCTCGGCAATTGGTTTGTATAGGTGAAATGTCATGGCTCCACCGATTCCCAACTCCGCAAGCGACAATACCGTTAGTATGTTGCCAAATAAACCGTTAACGCCCAGATATTCTTGTGATAAAACATACACAAAAATAGTTCGTACTATAAACGAAAGGATAACATTGATAATATGACTTCCTGTATTGGCAAGGAAATTAAAAAATGAATTCTTAGTCCTCAACGCATTTTGCTCCTAACAATCAAATATCAAGATATCGCTCCCAATACTCCCTTGATGTATAGCTCTTCTTAGCATAGCTCCATCCTCTCATGGTTAGATAATGTCTGAAAATAATCTTCACGGTTGTCTTAAAGAATCTGAAAAAGAGCTCTAATGCCTTCTTATAATCTCTTGTAACGAAATAACCTGCTCCCTTAGCATCGTCATAGAAATATATACTCTTAGCCATGAACGGTAATCCATGATCTCTTATTGTTGATATTCTCACCTTATCTCTGGCAGGAAGTGCCCAACAAAATGCATCCCACACATACCACCATCTCGGAATATCATCATCCTTGACATTGGATATTTTGTCCATATTCATATCTAACTCTTCAGGTGTATAGAATTGATAATTGCCGGCCATTAGTCGCTTATGATTCTCAACGGGATTAAGTGTCATAAAATATTCGGGACCCTTATAAAAATCATCTATCGCCTCAAAGACACGTTCTGCTCCGCTATATCTATATCTTATTACATCTCCGATAACTCGATTCTTCATATGATAGATAAGCTCTGCGGCACTCATCTCATCCGGCCTACCAACATTAGCTATCAGCATATTCCTAACATCATAGTAATTCATACTAATAGGTGCTTTGTTGGCTCCCTGCGGATGCCATACACATATACCGTTAATAAGAATTGTTCCGTTCTTATCATTCCTGATTCCATATTCTATATCATCATAATGTATAAATAACGGTATCGGCAGATTATCCTCTCTTATTACTGTCGCGGGAATAACATTATACCACCATCCACTGTAATTAATAGGCTGCTCTACCTCGTTACATGCGACTGTATTTCTAAATCTCATATCCCAATTCTTATTATAGAATTTGACTTCAATTCCTCCGAAGGTTGCGCCCGCCTCAAATTGAAGGAATCTGTAATCAAGCTCAAACATAGAGCCGCCAATCATTGCTTTCTTATACTCACCTTTAAGATATCTTAAGAGATAATATGTCCTTACTATTACTCTGCAATCTAATACAATATCATCATCCATAAGTATCATATGAGTAAACTTACTGTTCTCACGTCTCATCATTGCCTCAATCATTGCTCGCGTGAATCCGCCTGCGCCACCGGCATTCATATTCGGGAACAGATGAACCTTACTATTGGAAGCAAAATCCTCATTAGTCAATGTCTGACCATTATCGGAAATATACACCTCAAGATGCTTCTGCAGCTCACACTTATCATTGTTAATTATCTCATTAATTATTTTACCGACATTACTCTTAACAAACGCTTCTCTTTTAAATGTACATATTCCAAGCGCGATATCTACTTCCTGTGCAGGCAACGCTGTTGTCTCATATCTTCCGCCTGTAAATTCAATATCTGATTCTGCCATAATTACAGAATATATAACTCCTTCATTGTACATTTTATTAACATGTACAATATACTTATCCTTCTCTCTGACAATCTCGCATTCATCATCAATACAGCTGCGATTAACATGCAGTCCGTTGTACTTTTGAGCATTCATAAAGCCACCGTTACACTTCGGATCGTTAACAATATCATCAACCGCACCCACAACACGGTACATCTTAACCGTCGCATCTCCCTTGATGTTAAGTACAATTGAGACATTATCTACTGTAGTGTATTTTGACCATTTACCAATTGAAAAGGCATTAAAATACGTCTCTAAGCTAAGCTTATGATGAGCCTTTATCTTAATTGATTCTTTATTATTATATGTTATCTCTCCCTTAGACAGATTATTGTTGCGCCTCATCGCCCTTAAAACAACCTCGTCATCATTACGGTCGTCAATCTCTCCTTCGTAGCCCTTGGGAATAGCGCTTCGAAAGTACATCTTCCATTCTTTACATATGTCTTCTCTTGGAAAAATTATCGGTTGTAAAATCATATCGTATCCTTTCTAATAATCGGCCACATCCGAGTATGTCCTATTAATCGGACACCTTTATATGTCTGACCTTCGGTGCAAACTTAAGCCCATACTTTAATCCGGCAAGCATGGCTTTTAGTCTTTTTGCTTTGTTATCCTTGGCAAATAATACTACTCTTACCATATTAAGACAAAAGCCTGCCGAATAAACTGCAACCTCTCCAATTCCTTCATCTCTAGCTGTTGCAAGATCATTGCGATATGCATATACATATCTGTCTATTCTTGATATATCATCCTTAGTGATATTGCTTCCTTCATTACCTACTGTCTTATGTACCACCTTCGAGTCAATGACATTATAACAATTCTTATTCTTAGACATTCGGCGTGTGTATTCCTTATCATCTCCCCATATGAAATATTCTCTCTTGGGAAGACCTACTCCCTTAATAGCATTAGCAGTAAAGAGAAGTGATACAAATGTAGCGGCTCTCACCGGCCATAAACCATTCTTCTTGTAATAACGCTGTATGTCATTGATATTCTTATTATATGTCTGTATATTCATCTTACAGTCATTACCGTTAGTCCAAGCAACCGTAGATGATAGGAATCCGAAATTGTCATGAAGCATTGCTGCTGCATCAAGAAGCTTACTTAGTGTATCCGGCTTAACAATTGTATCATCATCCATAATCCAGACATACTTATAGCCTCGCTTCACTACATAGTTCATGCCTGCCGAGAAGCCTCCGGCGCCACCGACATTTCTCTTAAGATGCTTATAGATTACATTGTCATTCTCCTTGACGATGTCTGCGATGTATTCCTTAGTGCCATCGGTGCTGTTGTTGTCAATAATGAAAATGTCTGAGGGTGCGCCGGACTTAAGTAGTGCCTCGATGCACTCTCTAAGTAGCTCCTTACGATTATATGTTACTACTACTGTTGCGACTTCGTTCATGTTCTACTCCCATTCTATGACCTCGGTTCGAGCACCTCTCAAGGCAGGTAGTTATCATTAATTCCCAACTTGCCGGTTAGGCAGTCGAGGAATACCTGTCGTAGCATGCGCTCGTTGTATTGCCATTGCGACATGTTGTCAGGTCGTATTAGCATCATGCCAAGACTTCCCACATAGAAGACAGCATATTCTCCTAAGATATGAAGGCAGGTAATTAATCCGATATGTCTCTTGGCGCAATCGTATCTGTTGCGATAGCCGTAATAATGCTTCCAGGTTATACGACTGAGAATACCCTTATTCTCGTAATTAAGTGATGTCTTATGATTAAGCTTTGCCTTGGGCACAAGCGCTATGCCACCATTAATTCTAAGACAAAACTCCGTATCATCATACCAGATGAAGTAATCAGCATTGGGAGCACCGATTCGCTTTAGCTCTTCACCTCTTATGACAAGTCCGCAAAATGTAGCAAAATCAATCTTGCGTGGTCTGTCATACTCACTTGGCTCAAGCATGCGCTCCCAGAAGATTAGCTTAGAGCCGAACCTTCTCCTATGGTAAATGTCAATCTTGCCTTCAGTTATAACAGTACCGGCGTAAGCATTGTACTTAGGATTCTTCTTGGCAAAATCTGTAATCTTGGCCATATAGCTTCGTTCAATCATTGCATCATCATCAATGATAAGCACGAAATCGAAATCCTCGCGCGAAGCAAGCGTAAGTGCTCGACTAAAGCCTCCGGCACCGCCTAGGTTAGTCTCTTCATGATAGGCGCGCACTCTATCATCATCAATGCTGTCTAAGTACTCGCGTGTACCATCATTACTGTTATTATTGACAACAAAACACGTGTCGACCGGCATGCTTTGGTTAAGCACGCGGCCGATACACTCCTTTAAAAGTTCTATTCGATTATATGTAACTATAACTGTGGCTATTCTCATATAATGCTTTAAGGTCGAGGACCAAGACCTCTCCGGAAACTTTCGTCAGTTGGAGGAGAGGTACTTGGTCCGAGACCGATAAATGTTATTACCTGTTGCTATACATGTCATTATAATAATTCTGATAATCCCCGGAAGTAACATTTGCCATCCATTCTTCATGCTCAAAGAACCAAGCAATTGTCTTCTTAATTCCTTCCTTGAACATGGTCTCCGGCTCCCAACCAATCTCCGCCTTAATCTTATCAGGCGCGATAGCATAACGTCTGTCATGGCCCTTGCGATCCTCTACATAAGTAATAAGATCCGTGCTGACATTGGCACGTCTTGGATCGTCTTCGGGAAGCATCTCTAAGAGTGTCTCAATAATAATATTAATAATCTCTATATTCTGCTTCTCATTGTGTCCGCCGATATTATATGTCTCGAAAAGCTTACCCTTCTCTTGCACCATATCGATTCCCTTAGCATGGTCATCTACATATAACCAGTCTCTGACGTTCTTACCATCTCCGTATACAGGAAGCTTCTTGCCCTGTAAAGCGTTATTAATAATAAGAGGAATAAGCTTCTCCGGGAACTGATAAGGACCATAATTGTTAGAACAATTAGTAATGTTAGCCGGGAACTTATATGTGTCCATATATGCTTTAACGAGCATGTCAGAGCCGGCCTTACTTGCCGAATAAGGACTATGCGGATCATATGGAGTTGTCTCATAGAAGTAAGCATTCGGATCGTCATCAAGTGTTCCGTACACTTCATCAGTTGATACATGAAGGAACTTCTTGCCTTCTTTAAATGTGCCATCAGGTAGCTCCCATGCTGCCTTAGCACAATTAAGCATAACAGCTGTTCCTAAAACATTTGTCTGTACAAACACTTCAGGGTTCTTGATACTTCTGTCTACATGTGACTCCGCAGCAAAGTGAACTACTCTGTCGATGTCGTTCTCATCGAATATCTTGGCAATTGCTTCCTTATCACATATATCAGCTCTTACAAATGTGTAATT
>CAJOIL010000025.1 GCA_905234525.1 uncultured Lachnospiraceae bacterium
TGTATGAGACACTTAGGAGTTCAACCTCTAACCAAGCCAAGACAAAAAATATAGATTACCAGAAGCTGGTTGAGAATCACTCCCTTAAAGAAGTTCTTAATATTGCAGTAGGCTCATATCATGACATGGTCAGCGACCCGAAGCTTAATACATTTTACAGAATCATTATGTCAGAGCGAACTATTAACAAGTCTGCTGCTGAGATTATGGTTAGAGAGACTGAGACTATGATTAATGAAACGAAGACCTTGTTTTGTGTTCTTTATGCAAAGGGCAAAGCCGGTTTTAGCAATTTAGATATGGCGGCATTTTCATTTGCAATGACAATACATTCAATTATAGACTATGGATTCGACTTAGACTCTGCAGGTCTTAATAGTAACAACAATATGATTAAGGATTATATAGATGAATTCTGTAAATTATATGAAGTAAAGGAGGGCAAGTGAAATGAAAAGAACATTAATTAATTATCTCGGATTACTTGGAATTGTTTCACTAATATCATATGCTTTAGCTGTTTTTCTTTCGCCTCTCGCTTATCCCGGTTACGATTGGATGTCTCAAGCTGTAAGCGATTTGTCAGCATACAGTGCTCCTTCACTGACACTTTGGACACAGCTATCGGCTCCCTATGGCACGTGCGGAATAATAAGTGTTGTTTGTGTTGCATTGTTTGTGTCTCAAAATAACATTTCCACGAAATTGTTCCGAGTCGGAATATACCTATTTGCTATTATGAACTTTGTATCTAATATCGGATATAAGGCATTCCCTCTTTCAGACAGCGGCAAAGAAATTGCATCCTTTCAAGAAATAATGCATATCGTTGTTACGGCTATGGTAGTGCTTCTGTCTATAGTTTCTCTTGTTATACTGATTATAGCAGGCATAAAAAATAAAGAAGTGCGCGGAATCGGAATATGGGCCGTCGTTGCACTTCTTATGATGTTTGTAGGTTCTATAGGAACAGCCATTGTTCCGACAGACTATTTTGGAATTGTTGAGAGATTCAGCGTGTTCGCTGCGGTAGGTTATAATGCTGTGTTGGGCGTGTATCTCTTCAACAGATTTAATCTCACCAAGCTTCAGTGATCTGTCCCCCTGTCAAGCGCCTTCGCACCAAGAACCTGCACGCTCATGACGAAATGTTGTATGCGCACCCCGAATGGGGTGTGCCGGTAACTTAGCAGGTCTTGGTTGCTCAGTCGCTTGCTTTACACCTATTTCACAAGCCCCTTATCAGTCTTCTTGACGTGCTTGAATACGTTCTCAAAGCGGTTAAGTGCTTCGTCTATGATCTCCGGTGTGTCAGCCATTGATGTATATAGACGACTTCCGGCAAGGGTTACTATTCCGTTTGCCATATAAGCGGCTCCCATTCTCTCCATAGAGTCCTTCCTTACATACATCATATCCTTGTTCTTAAGAAGTCCGAGTGCTGACTTCACAAATGACATAGATGAGAAGTCAAAGCTCATTGCACCGGTACATTCAAGGTGAACGATAGAGCCCTGATTATATGCAACGTAAGGAAGACCATATCTATCAATAAGCTCCTTAAGTCCGTCACATAATCTGTCACCCATCTTACCTGCCTTCTCACAAGCATTTTGCTTATCAATCTCTTGAATAGCGGTATATCCTGCAATACAACTTAACGGATTGGCTGCAAGTGTTCCTCCTACATATGCCCTATGCTTACCTGTCTCAAGACCTGCTGCCATAAGCTGTGCATATTCCTTCTTGCCGCCGACACCGCCTGCTGCCGGATATCCGCCGGCAACGATTTTACCGAAGATTGTAAGATCCGGAACAACGCCGAAATATTCTTGAGCACAACCCATAGCAACTCTGAATCCCGTTACAACTTCATCGAATATGAGAAGCGCACCATAGCGGTCACATAATTCTCTTACGCCCTCATTATATTTCTTGGATACAGGTCTTGTACCGCTCTCAGGTCCTACAGGCTCTAAGAGAACTGCTGCCGTACCACCTCTTAAACGATTCCTCTTAAGCATAGCTTCAAGCATACTTAGGCTGTTGGGTTTAACTTCGTCTGTATATTTAAAACATTTACCGGGTATGCCGTGTGACTCGAGTAGTGCCCTGCTTCCCGGAATCTTAAGACCGTATACCATCTGATCTGACCAGCCGTGATATGCTCCGCCAATCTTAATTACATGCTTGTTACCCGTTGCAATTCTTGCAATACGAAGAGATGCCATAACGGACTCCGTTCCGGAACCAAGCATTCTAAACATCTCAACATTTGGCATATGCTTATTAATCTCCTTCGCAATAAGCATCTCCGACTCGTGAAGAAGACCTGTTACGGGACCGCAATCTTCAAGAAGCTCTAAAACCTTCTTTCTAACCGGCTCATAGTTACTGCCGAGAATTGTAGGTCCGCCGGCCTGTAGGAAATCAATATATTCATTGCCATCCTTATCATAGAGATAGGCACCCTTCGCCTTAGTCATGCACATAGGAAATGGCTTATTAAAAGCCAGGTTATGCTGTACTCCGCCCGGAATATATTTCTGCGATTCTTCGAATACGGCATATGACTTCTTACATTGTTGGCATCAATTGTTCCTCTGAATACTACGAATCTGTCAAACAAGTATTCCGTCGACAGATTAAGTGCCATGTTTATTGAAAACCCAATGAACTTAAGCACTCGTATAAATTCTTTCAGCTTGCCTTTCTTACCTGTCTTCTCTTCTGTCGTAGTCTCATTCTCCAAAGTAATCTCTTTTTCTTTTTTTTCATCTGTTTCCATCACTTCGCCTCCTTTTTCTTGGAGTATTTCTTAACATATACAAAATGCATCAACCCTGTATCGAATCGAGATAGTCTCATATCTTCATCATAAAGGCGAGTATGAAGAGCGCTTACGGCTGCTTTCTCAACGAGAATTCTAAGAGCCTCTGTGTCATCCTTGTCCTGTCCGAGAACTGCGATTCCCTTATTCCTGACGATAACCGCATTCTTCTTATTCTTAATAAGATATTTCTTGGCATCGCCATCTATTACATCAATCTTTGCACCTATCATCTGTGCCATATCATCAAGCTGTGCGTACATAGGAATGCCCAATTTTGAAAATGTTACGGTTGCCTTCTCACCTATCTTGTGACCTTCATAGCTTCTTTTGCAAACATCCTCTAAAAGCTCAATCCGCTCGATTGCATCCTCCTTACTGTTTCCCACAACAACTGCTCCGTGATGCTTCATAAGAACGCAATGTGCGCCATTGTTGAAACACGTTGCAACTTCGTTCTTCAGCTTCTTTGTGCCGGGCAAACCATATTCGGCAACCATTATTCCGCCAAGCTTCTCTTCCTCATCTCTTGTCATTATTATGTCATCTGCCCCTGTTAACGAAAATGCTGTTGCATAAGTCTGGTGCGTATGAATGACGAATTCAGCATCAGGAAATGCCTTATACGCTGCACTGTGAATTCCCTTCTCACTTGAAGGCTTGTATTCACCCTCGTATGTTCCCGTCTCCATATCGAAGAGTGCCAAATTCTCCGGCGTAGTCTTAGTGTAGCTAAGGCCACTGGGCGTAATCAGAAAATGCGTACCGTCAACTCTTGCACTTACATTGCCCCAGGTGCGTGCCACTAATTTCTTCTCCAGTAAAAGTAATCCTGTATCAACTACCTGCTGTCTCAATTCTGATTCCATATGACGCCTCCTTAACTATTTAACAACTTAAAATTCTTTGCGTTAGATTTATATAATTGCTTGAATACGCGATACTGCTTATCGTATATCCCTTTATTCTTAGGATTAGGCTCGTAGGTTTTCTTTATTTCAACATAATCTCTCATCTCAGTTAAATCATCAGCAATGCCCTCGCCGAGAGCTACAAGCATTGCCGCGCCAATTGCTCCTACGTCCTTAGAAATGTCAATAGGAAATTAAAAATATGTCAGGGGAACGTCACCCTGACACATTCTTAGATCTTTTACTGATTATATTTGCGATTAACATAAGTATGAATCCTACGATAGTAATTATTAATCCTGCGATGAGGACCCTCGTTGCACCACCGCGTTCCGCCGTAAGTCCTCCGATGAAAAATCCGAGCACCGTTCCCGCCGTCACCGTAAATGCTACAAGCGCCTGGCCGGTATTGGAAAACTCTTTATCAATCAGCTTATCGGACAAGTATACGCTTGCGGGTGTAACCACCGCATACGTAAGCATCTGGAATGCTTGAGCGACATAGATTAAAGCCATTGAATTTGCAACCAAGAACAGCACACATCTTACAATATAGAAAAACGCTCCGATAAGAAGAAGTCTCTCCGGCGACAGCTTTTTCATAATTCTTGAGAATAAGAACATCACCGGAAGCTCCACAACAGCGGCAAGGGAAAGCGCTACTCCCATCGTAGACACATCTCCGCCCGCTTTTTCAACTATATCTATTAGATTCGCACTGAAGAGATTCTGAAATGTCATTACGAATATAAGAGCAAACCAAAACAGCATGAACACCTTATATCTCTTGAAAAACGTGCCAATCTCTTTAATCTCGCTCTTTTTCTCTTTATGCGTACTCGAAACCGCACCCTTTACCCTCGGAAGAACTATTATTGAAACAATAAGAATAACAGTCGCAACAATTCCCGTCGAAACAAGAGCTCTGGTATTCTCTTCCAGATTGGCAAATCTAAACAAATAAGATATAAGCGCATAAGAAAATGAACCCACGCCCCTTACAATTCCGAAATTAACGTGGATTCCGTTCCTCTCGTAGTAAAAGCTACATTCATTTAAAAACGGATTAATACAATAAGCAAGAATTATTGCTATAAAAAACAGAACTATAAGTAAGGTATTTTCAGCAAAGAAAACACCCAGAAATACAATAAGCAGAAAGACTGAAAGAATGAGACTAAGCCTCTTCCAATCCACACTTTTTAATCTGTCACATACGCGCCCCAAGACAGGCTGAAATACTGCTGCAACAATGCACGCTATAGCCACAATTGTTCCGGAGCCGGCTTTACTTGCGCCTGCAGCGCGAAGGAACACTGTAGCATAGCCTATTGCACAAAGCATTATTACATAGAAGCTTGCAAATGCAATTGCAGCAAATACAAAGGCTCTCTTACTTCCCATTAGCTCCACCCTTCATCTGTTCTTGCCGAGCCTTCCGGTGTGCCCGGAAGAATTAATCCGCCATCAATTCGAAGTGTAATACCTGTAATATAGGATGCTTTATCAGATGACAAAAACACAACAGCATTAGCTACATCCTCAGGAAGTCCCGCTCTGCCAAGAGGAATTATATCATTAAGATTATCCCAAAAATCCTTGTCCGGAAGGTCGCTTCCATCGGTAAAGCGCGGGTCCCAATAATACTCCATATCTGTCGGTTCCTTGATATCGGCAATCTCTTCCTTTGTTCGAATGCGCACTGCGCCGGGCGCAACATTATTAACACGAATACCATATGGCGCCAAATCAAGTGCAAATGCTCCTATCATATGATTAAGTCCCGCCTTCATGCCGCAGTAAAGTCCGCAGTTGGGATATACACGCTCACCCCTTGATGAAGTAATATTAATAATATTACCCTTAATATCATGGTCTACCATATAGCGCGATGCTAAATGCATCATCATAATATACGTGCGAAAATCAAGCGTAAGCAAGAAGTCAAGATTCTCTTCGTCAATGTCCTGAATAGCCTTTGGCTTATTAACTCCTGCATTATTAATAAGTAGGTCAACTCCTCCTAACGCATTTACCGCATAATCAAAGAACGCCTTACAGGCATCCTTATCAGAAAAATCACCTGCAAAACTAAAACAACGCTGACCGTGCGCCTTAACATCAGCTGTTGTCTTCTTAACAAAATAATCTACATTAATGGCAGTCGGACAATAAGAAAAGGCTATATCATAGCCTTCCTTGGCCAATGCTATGGCTATGCCTCTTCCTATACCTGATTCACCACCCGTTATTATCGCTCTTAATGCCATTAATATCCCCCTTTATTCCACAGACGGCAGTGTAGATACATAATCAGAAATCGGTTCAAGATTAACAGCAGTATAATCCGGATTCTTCGCCTTGTATGAAGAATACATGGCATATCCGCCAAAGCCCAAGAATGCCACAAGTACAAGAACTACCGCAATAACAGGAATAAACCTTGTTACCTTCTTCATCTTAGCCTTCTTATTATACTCCTTATAATTCTTCTTACGTTCGTTATTCGCTTCTACCTTAGCTCTACTCATCTTATTACTCCTATCTTATTAATATTGTAAATGTTATTCGTTGCCTAACATCTTAGATATGACGATAGCCATCTCCATAGCCTTAATCTGCCTTTGGGCTTCTGCTTCGGCTTCCTCTCTAATGCGCTTCTCCTCTTCCTTCTTGCGCCTTGCCTCTATTGCAGCCTTACGAAGCTCCTCTTCCTTCTCACGCTTTCTTTGCTTTTCTTTAAATTCGCGCCTCTTAAGTGTATCTCGATTAGTACGCCTGCTTGCATACCTAACCATTGCCTTCTCATCATTGCCTAAGACCTTACGACCTGAGCTTATGGGATTATTATTAAGAAAATCATATGCCTCGTTAATTCTTGCAAACATATCCGTATAATTCTCGCCCATCACATCCGGATGGTACTTCTTAGATAATGACTTGTATGCATTTTTGATATCATCCATTGAGGCATTGGCATTAAGACCTAATATCCTAAGCGCATCTACTCTTGTTGTAACTGACATAAGTACCTCTTAACATTACCGACGAAATACAGTGAACCTGTAATCACATATAGCCTATTATATAATTTTGCGTCTGAATTTGCATTATTTTTTTGAATTAAATTATGTATATAATTGGCTACATCCTCCTCACTGCCGATATACTTCGCATTATAGCCTTCATTTTGCAATTCATACATCAGCTCTCTTCCCGATTTAGAGCGCTTATCATCTATATCTGCTGTCAAATACGTATCTGCAATCGGCTCTATTATCTTAAATTCTTTAAAATAATCCTTATCATTCAACACTGCCACAATAAAATACACCTCGTAAGAAGAATACTCACTTCGAAGGTACTCACTAAGTGCTGTAAATGCCTCTTCGTTATGCGCTCCGTCAATTAGTATATTATCCGATAGCCACTCTAATCTTCCTGACCATTTAAAGCTATTAAGTCCCATATTAATACATAAATCAACCCACTCATCGAAGCCGACCAAGCAGCTCTTATCAGCATCGGCACACTTAGCGCAATCATTACTGCAATGCTCCTCACTGCTGTGACAAAAGTCCATATACTTAGTAATATATAAATCCTTATCAGCTTCAATAAGCGCTTGCACTGTGGATATTGCGGTCTTTGCATTTATCTTCTGATAGCCCTTTAATGTCTTAAGATAAGTATATGGCAAATACTCTTGATTGGTTGTTACAATGATATCTCTATCGGCAATCCTTAGTTTATTACATCTATCATACATAACCTTCATTGCTTCATCAGGCAGCTCAGATAATACTACCTTCGTTCCGCCAACAATAATTCCTGCTTTATTGTCGGCAATCTCCTCAATCGTATCGCCCAGATACTTAGTGTGGTCCAAGCCTATACTTGTAATAGCACAAGCCTTCGGCACCTCTGAGATTGCAGTCGTCGAATCATATTTACCGCCAAGTCCCGTCTCAAGTATTACATAATCACAGCTCTCTTCCTTGAACTTAAGGCATGCCATAACGAAGCATACATCGAACATAGTAAGGTCAGCACCATGCTCCAATATAACCTGTCCCAATCTGATTACATCCTCATGACTTATCCTTGTAAATGTGTTATTCTCTCCTATCTGTATTCTCTCATTATAGTCAATCAGATGAGGCGAGGTAAAAAGGCCAACCTTAAAGCCCATTTTCATCAGCATATCAGCAATAAATACACAAGTAGAGCCCTTGCCGTTAGTTCCCGCCACATGTATTATTCTCATGCCTCGCTCGGGATGATTAAGTGCATCTAACAATTCACCTGACACTTCCACACCCTTCTTCTTACCGAAGCGACGCATATTCATTATATTATCTACAAATTTTTCATAAGAAATACTCATATTCTCTCCCAACACAAAAAATATAGCTATTCTTAAGCCATCTCTCACCAAATAAATTTTTACATAAAAACACCCACAAATGCAAGCATTTGAGGGTATATTTATGCAAAAATTTACTTGGCTTAAGAATAGCTATCAAATTACTAACTTACTCTTGGCGTTCCCCACAAGTAAATTGCCACCGTTCCGGGGCCTGCATGTGAGCCAACAGTATTGCCTATATCACGAATCTCGACATCGCCTCTGATCTTAGGAAGTCTCTTCTTAATCATATCTGCAACCTTAATAGCATCTTCCTTACAATCTGAGTTGCTGATAAATACTCTGCCCTTGTAATCATCACCGGCTGACTCAACAGCCTTATCAACCACAAGCTTATATGCATTCTTCTTGCCTCTGATTCTGCCTCTTACAACCAGCTCACCGAGATAGTTCATATAGAGGAACTGACAGTAGTTAACAGCACTCTTCACAATATTAGACTTCTTAGACAATCTACCGCCTCTAAGATATGTCGATATATTGGTAGAGAACAAAATGTGATTCATATTCATTCTATGATCGATAATCCATCTGTATAATTCCTTAATACCGACACCCTCGTCACGTTTATCAGCAAGGGTTTCCATTATTAATCCGTAACCTGAGGATGCCGCCATGGAATCAACAATATATATATTACGCTCGGGATACTTCTTATCAAGTATCTTCTTCGCCTTGGTTGCATTCTTATAAGTATCAGACAATCCACTGCTTAATGTAACATGAAGAATATCCTTACCGTCAGCTAAAAACTCATCAAAATATGATACATAAGACTCAACATTGATATGACTTGTCTTAGTAACAGCTCCTTCTCTGATGGCCTGATAAAATTCAGGATATGACACTGTCTCTCCTAAGTCATCCTTATATCTTACACCGTCTATCTGGTAGAAATTGCTTATATAATGAATATCTCTGCTAATAAAATCTTCTTTACTTAAATCAGCTGTAGAACAGCAACTAAGTACATATTCACCCATCTAAATCACCTCTTCAATAACAAACAAAAGGTTTTACAAAATTCATGTCGTGGTTTTCATTACTTTATTATAATACAACGAAAACCTCGATTTGTAAAGCATATTTTTCTACAAATCGAGGCTTTAATATCAATTCCTATTATTAATTATAACTATTTCTCGTTGATAACAGCTTTACTTACGCAATAATCCAATGCTTTATCGGAAAGATATGTTGTCTTAAGATTCTCCTCACCGGTCTTAGGATCAGAGCCATCACCATAGTATTTATACATTGTCTCTTTAGACTCAAATCCGTTACTTGACATAAGCTTATTAACATACTCATCAAAGCCTGCTTGATCAACAGTCATGCCCTGATCTTCAGCAATAGCTTCAAATACAATTTGCTTCTTAAGTTCTGCTTCAATCTCGGACTTAACCTGTTGTTTGAATTCGTCAAGAGACAAACCGTAATTATTCTGGATTACGCTTGATAAAGAAGTATTACCACTTGCATATCTCTTCTCGTAATATTTCATATATTCATCAAGTCGCTTATTGACCATTGACTCAGGAAGCGACTTAACGGTACAATTGGCCATTACTGCCTCAGATACTTTATTCTTAATATCCTTCTGCTTCTGCTCTGCAAGCTCAGACGTTAGCTGACTTGTAGCGGCTGCTTTAAGCTCTGCAACCGTATTATAGCTGCTATGCTCCTTAACATAAGCATCTGTTAATTCATCTGTCTTATCCTTAGCAATGGAATTAATTGTAAATTCAAATATTACTGTCTTGCCTGCTAAGTCTTTAGAGCTGTAATTCTCCGGGAATGTAACCTCGTATTCAGCCTTTGTGCCGACTCTGGCACCTGATATTCCGTTAGTAAAACCTTCTATATACTTAGTGCCTTTTTCAGCATCGCTGTTATTCTTTACATCAATCCATACATCCTTAGCAGTACCACCGCTGAATGGTGTGCCGTTAAGCTTACCTACATAGTCAACATTGACGATACTGTCACTCTTAACTACCGTCTTAGAAGGATCTGCTTCAAATGTGTTATCAGAGCCACACATTTCCTTCATCTTCTCATTAACCTTATCATCGGTCACTTCATAATCTGCCTTGTTAAGCTCTATCACAACGCCTTCATACCGGCCTAACGTAACATAATCAAGAGCTTTGTAATCCTTGCTATCACTTGATTCGTTATTACTACTATTATTATTCTTAGAACAGCTACAACCAACCATTATAAATGCTAATACAGTAATTAGTGCAATAGCTATTACTCTTCTTGCTTTCATATCAATTCTCCTTAAATGACTACTACTGCTGACCCTTAAGCTCCTTCTGCTTACGAAGCGCCCAAGCTCTGATTCCTCTCTTCTTCTTCTGCTGCTCTACCTTAAGCTGACCATGATTACCTCTAAAGCCAGTAATATAAAGACCGCTTACTGTTGCCTTAATCTCCTTCTTAACCGGTAAATCATCAAATATCTCAGCCTCAACAATCATTGTCATTATCTGAGAACCACCCGGTCCGTTAAGCTTAACCTTAGCAACGGGCACTTTGGTTGCCTTCGCGTACCAAGGTAATTTGGCTTCCATAACAGCCTGCGGAAGGCCCGCATCCTTAAGATGCATTCTCTTCTTATCAATTACAAGCATTGATACAGTCTGCGCCATTGCATCTAACTGCGCCTGCTGCTCGTCACGCTTCTTGTCTGCTCTCTTACCAAGAAAATAAAATGCGATTAATCCACCGAGAAGGACAACCGCAACTACTATTAATACTATTGTTACTGTAGGCATATTCTTTCCTCCTTAATTTAACCTAAAAGAGTATACCATTATTACAGATATTTATCAATCTGTAACTATTCAGAACCAAGGCAATTTGAATAGTTAATCATGCTATGAAATCATTATATGCAAACTATTAATGCCACCATCAGCTCCATTCATCTTCACTGAATAATCAAGAAACACCTCGATACTCTCTTCGCCAAGTATCGTAGCATATCTTATGGTATGTATCTCTAATCCTATAGTACCGACACTTGTAACATATTCACAGGATGTGGCTTGATTCTGCAAAAACTTCATCGTGCTTCTTACTTCGCCTCTTCGTGAAATCTGTATATGATTCTCATCCAATGTAAGAAGTGACGGTATCTCGGATGCTACTCCCTCAAGCCTCTCACTATAGCTTATGTATATCTTTTGATTTTTGAAATAACATTTCCCATAAGACTTAGTATAGCTAACCATACTCTCACCGTCAATTAATGACTTAGACTCAATCTCAATTGTAACTTCATCCTGCATAATCAGCCATTATCCTCATCATTCTGAGTCTTAATAATCTCTCTTACCTTATTCATCTGATTGTTAAGATGTGTCTTAGTAAGCTTCACTAACTGCTCCTTATCCCTTGCTCTGAGTCCTAACAGTATCTCTTTGTGTTCTGTAATAAGAGTAGGGTACGTAGAAGGATCCTTAACATATTCAAATCTGAATCTGTACATCTGCTCTTTAAGATTAGTAAGAATCATTCTAAGTCGCGGATTATTGGAGCATTCATATATAATATTATGAAAGTTCTCATCCTGCTTTACTATAGCCCTAACATCCTTGCTCTTGGTAGATTCTTCAAAAGAATCAACAGCCTGCTCTAATCTATCCAAGTCCTCATCGGTCATATTATCACAAGCAAGAGATACCGCTAATGTATCAAGAACCTCTCGAATCTCTAGCACATCATCAAGGTCCTTCTCGGACATCTTGGCAACCCTGGCTCCGCGTCTGGGGTATGTAACCGCAAGACCCTCTCGCTCAAGCATGCTTATTGCTTCTCTGACAGGTGTCCTTGATACCCCCAGCTTCTGTGCTAAGGGAATCTCCATCAGCCTCTCTCCCGGTGTTAGCTCGCCACGAAGAATTGCATCTCGAAGTGTATTAAAAACAACATTCCTAAGTGGCAAAAAATCGTCTTGTTGTAATGTAAGTTCCATTGTGTCTCCTATCAAGTCTATGGATTATATACGTATGTAATAAGCGCTGTCTCACATATACCGGCCCTCTTAAGCGAGCTTAATGCTTTGGAAGCTTGATGCTCATTGGAAAATATGCCGAATACGCTTGGTCCCGAGCCCGACATCATTGCTCCTAACGCTTTATTATCCATCATTATCCTCTTAATATCTCTGACTACCGGCAATCTCGGAATAGTTACTGTCTCAAGGACATTTCCCATATTAGTTGCAATTCCGATAATATCATCATTATCAAGTGCCTTCACCAGCCCATCTATGTTGGGATGCTTAATTCGATCAAGCTCCAGATTACCGTATACCTCAGCAGTCGATATTCCCTCGCTTGGCTTCGCTAATAGTATAGGATAATTAACCATTGCTCTGAGAGGTGTTAACTCATCTCCGATACCTTCTGCAAGTGCTGTTCCCTTCATAATACAATACGGTACATCCGCGCCAATCTTGACACCAAGTGCCATAAGCTCTTCCATAGTCATCTTAAGTTCAAGAAGCTCATTAATTCCTATAAGTACAGCTGCCGCATCCGCACTTCCTCCGGCCAAGCCGGCCGCAATCGGAATATGCTTAAGTAGGTGGATATTAACAGTAGCGTTAACATTATTCTCATCAAGAATCAGTCTGGCAGCCTTGACGCATAGATTATCCTCTCCACATGAGAGCTTATCAACAGAACAAGTCATGTTAATTATTGTCTCGTCTGCCACCTGTGCGTCAATGTCTAAAACGTCACGAAGTTGCAGCGTCTGCATAACCATTCTCAGATTATGATATCCATCCTCTCTCTTACCGACTACATCAAGCCCCAGATTGATTTTACAGTAACCGCTAAATTCCATACGCTAACCCTCGCTTTAATCACGCATCACTATATTGTATTTATTTCTATACAAGAATATAACAAAAAAGCAAATAGTTTTCAATAAAATATACACAAAAATCATTTTTTTGTGTAGAATAAGATAAAGATAACTATTCCATCTGTCGATATGTATTATAAGGGTAGGTGTATGTTTTTTTCGTGCACTGACTGATAGATGGGAACGGAATCCTGTAAATATCAACATTACCAAGGAGGGTTAGCATATGGATATTAATGCAATAAGCAATTTAACAGCTAATACTTATAGCAGTACCAAAAGTACCGCTAATTCCAAGGACACAGAGAAAGCATCACAATCAGGATTTAGTTCTGAAGCCGCTGTATATGAGAAGTCAGACGATAGTGTCAAGACTACTGCCGGATATTCTAAGACCGACAGAAGTGCACTCGTTAGTCAGCTTCAAGCAGACTTAGAGAAGCAGAAGAGTCAGCTTCTCGATATTGTTAGGAAGACAATCTCAGGTCAAGGCAATGCTATTGCCAATGCCGATGACATGTGGAAATTCTTAGCAAGCGGTGATTTTACGGTTGATGAAGAGACCAAGAAGAATGCCCAAGAGGCAATTTCAGAAGATGGATACTGGGGTGTGAACCAGACATCAGACAGAATAGTGGATTTCGCCATCGCCCTATCAGGCAACGACCCATCCAAGGCAGAGGAGCTACTTGATGCCTTCAAGAAGGGCTTCGACGAGGCAACCAAAGCTTGGGGCAAGGAATTACCTGACATCAGTCAAAAGACATACGATGCCGTACTAAGCAAGTTTGATGCTTGGAAGAACGGAACCTACACTACTAACAAAAGCGACTCATAAGAGTCGCTTTTACTATTGTTATTCACTTTTGCCGTTATTCTCTCGAGACTTCTCTACCGTCTCATTATGAAGCTTCTCAGCAATTCTCTTCTCTCTCTCTTCTGCCTTAAGCCTCTCTTGTTCTTCAACTGCTGCACTGATAGTATCATTAAGCTCCAACATCTTAGCATCAAGCATTGATACAATCTCCGAACATTCTCTAAGATCCTGACTGATATAATCAGGTGCACTGCCTTCGAACTTGTAGAAAATCTTATGCTCAAGCGATGCCCAAAAGTCCATTGCAATCGTTCTTATCTGAATCTCTACCTTAGTAGGCACCGGTCCGCTTGATAAATAAATCGGAACCTCTACTATCATATGATAGCTCTTATATCCGCTCTCCTTGGGGTTCTTAATATAGTCCTTCACGGAAAGTACCGTTATATCATTCTGCTTACCAAGCATCTGAGATAATCTGTATATATCTGATGTAAATGAACATACAATCCTAACTCCCGCAACATCATTACAATACATAACCATATTAGCGGTTGTCGGTTCATATCCATATCTGATTAGCTTCTTAACTATACTGTCCGCTGACTTGATTCTTGTCTTAACATATTCGATTGGATTGTATTTGTGAATATGTTGGAACTCTTCACTTAAAATATCTACCTTAGTTGAAATCTCCTTAAGCGCAGAATTATATAAAAGCATAGAAGAATTCCATCCATCGGAACCTTCTCTAAACTCCTTGCTTGCCATTGTAACCTTTCTCCTTTATCTGGTATATCTCTGGCGATTCATCTCATACATAAGAATGCTTCCCGCAACAGAAGCATTCAGTGACTCTATCTCGCCGTTCATTGGTATATTAACCTTATCTATCTTAGCAATCATCTCATCTGAGATGCCATTACCTTCATTACCTATTACAATACCACATCTTGCGGTAAAGTCAACATCAGCATAATACGAGCTATCATCAAGATAACCCCCATACAGCTTAACACCGTCTCTTATTAAGTCATCGACAATCGTATCCCATTCATTCATATCATAACATGTAATAAACGGTTGTCGATATATTGTACCCATGGTCGAACGAATCGTCTTGGGATTATATATATCCACACAGCCTCTGCTCATAATAACAACATCAATGCCTGCCGCTTCCGCTGTACGCATAAGTGTCCCCAGATTACCGGGGTCTTGTATGTCCTCTAACAACAAGTAACTGCTCTTGCCCTTATAATCAGTGTATTCCTTACGCTTCATTACAGCAACAATTCCCTGTGGTGTTACCGTCTCGGATACAGACTTAATAACCTCGGGCGATACCATAACAATGTTAAGAAACATAGCATTGACATCCTCGCCAATGGCTTCTTCACTAAAGTGTCTTGCAGATGGTCCCAGCACTAATTCTAAGGCTTCTGATTCGGTCATAAGCTCACTGCTTACAATTAAAGTATGTATATCATCTTCGGGTGCATCCTTAATCATACGCATTCCCTCAACCAGATATACATTGTCTCGCTTCCTTAAGCCGGGCTTCTTAATAAGCGACTTAACATACTTAATATAGGGATTAGAAGAACTTGTAATTATCTCTTGTGACATCTACCTACCCAACGTAACAAATGCACTGCAAATACTATCTAAAATTAAGTGAAAGACACACATCCACGTATTGTTGACTTATTCCCTTGCTCATCTTAAGCGCCTCGATAATATCAAAGTCAACAAACTCACCATTATGATAACCAACAACACGATTACTCTTGCCTTCGCATAACAAATCAACAGCATAAGCACCCATAATGGAAGCATACACTCTATCCTTAGCTGTAGGCGAACCACCTCTTTGCATATATCCTAATATTGTCGCTCTCGTCTCAATACCGGTAGCCGCTTCAATTCTCTTAGCCATAGAAGTAGAATGTCCTATACCCTCGGCATTAATAATAATATGATGCTGCTTACCCTTCTTACGACCTTCTATGATATGATCTACTATCTTCTGCTCATCATAATCATATGCCTCCGGAAGCAACACATCCTCAGCACCATTGGCTATACCACACCATAGCGCAATATATCCCGCACCACGACCCATAACCTCTACGATAGAGCATCTCTCATGTGATGTTGATGTGTCTCTTATCTTATCAATTGCTTCAATCGCTGTATTAACAGCCGTATCAAAACCAATAGTATATTCTGTACAGCCTATATCCAAATCGATTGTACCCGGCACACCTATTGTATTAACACCGTGCTTTGCTAACTCTGTCGCTCCGCGAAATGAACCGTCTCCTCCGATTACTACAAGACCCTCAATACCATGCTTAGCACATATCTTAGCTGCTTCTCTTACAACCTCTTCCTTCTTGAATTCAGGACATCTGGCTGTCTGCAGCAAGGTACCACCCTTACCGATGGTATCAGAGACATCATGAGAAGTCATCTCAATTATCTCTCCTGCAAGAAGTCCGGCATATCCTCTTCTTATCCCCATAACCTTCTTGCCCTTGTTAATAGATTGCCTAACAACAGCTCTTATCGCTGCATTCATACCCGGTGCATCACCACCACTTGTAAGTACTCCGATTGTGTTAACTTCTGTAGCCATAGTACCCCTCCATAATCTATATTACCTATAACAATTATCCTGTTAATATGGGAAATGTTCTACCCACACTTTAATATTATACACTAAGTGTATTATTTTTTATATCTTTTTATTCTTTCAAATTTCACTTTTTCTTTTTGAACCTTTACAGCATCCTCTCCGTACTTATTCTTAAGAGTATTTATTAAGCCTGCATCGGCTGTCACATTATACTTTGTATCAAGTCCCTTTGTGAGTCGCTCCTTCTTAATGAATATCCATACCCTGTCACTACCCTGCATGGGCTCCAGCATTTCCATGAGCTCAGCTTCTGCTTCACTGTATTCTTCTCTCGTATCAAAGAGCAGCCACACTACATCATTAACATCCTCAAAGAGCCTCATGCCTTCGCAAATAATCTTCGCATCCTTATCATCACTTGCATTAACTCGCCCATACACCAAAACCTTAGCATCCTCGTTAAGATAATCAGCATATTGACCGTACATATTGGGAAATACAATAACCTCTGCTTGACCGACAAGATCCTCTATTGTAACAAATGCCATGGGCTGATTATTCTTAGTATACTTAATAACCTTATCAACAATCATTCCGCCGATTGTAATTAATGATTCATCATCCACATTACATTCACCGGTAGCATCATCTAGCGCAAGATCGATTGTCTGATTGGTAACATTGGCATTAATGATGTCCATATATCCCTCTAAGGGATGACCGCTTACATATATATTGAGCGCTTCCTTTTCGAATTGCAGTAAGGTCTCCTTATCATATTCCGGCATATCGGGAATCGTCACTTCAAATTGACTCTTCTCATCCTCTCCGGCAATATCAAAGAAGCTCATCTGTCCTTCTATGGATTTCTTCTTATCATTATTCAGATTATCAAGTATCGTGTTATACACAGCAAGCATCTGACGTCTGTTACAGTCAAGTCCGTCAAGTGCACCCGCTTTAATTAGATTCTCGATTGCTCTCTTATTAACATCTAAGTTGTTAACTCTTTTTAGGAAGTCTTCTATTGTAGTGTATTGTCCGCCTCTTAATCGTTCATTTACAATCCTGTCTATTACATTGCGGCCGACACTCTTGATTGCGTACATTCCGTATCTGATCTTGCCGGCCTCTGCGAAGAATCTTCCTTCACCATAATTAACATTGGGCGGCAAAACTTCAATACCCATTCCCTTACAATTATAAATATATTCAGATACCTTGGTTGTATTCTCAATTACGGAGCTCATAAGAGAGGCCATGAATTCATTCGGATAATAACACTTTAGGTATGCTGTCTGATACGCCACTACCGCATAAGCCGCAGCGTGTGATTTGTTAAATGCGTAAGAAGCAAACGACTCCATTCCTTT
>CAJOIL010000026.1 GCA_905234525.1 uncultured Lachnospiraceae bacterium
TAACACCTTCCGAACCGAAATTAAATTCATGATTACCCCAAGTTGTAACATCACATCCCATATCACCGAGTAAGCGAAGCTCAGTCGCTTCTGTCTCGTACAGCGTATGGAACAAGGTACCCATAGAGAAATCGCCTCCGTCAAGATACAACACATCAGGATTCTTCTCTCTAATATTATTAATAATTGTTGCAACTCGCGCAAAGCCACCGATATCAACGCCATTCTCACCATGATACGGTGTAACGAAGCTATTCAGATTAGAGTGCATGTCACTTGTAAATACAATCTCAACCGTCTCATCCTTATCTGCCAAAGCAACTGCAACTGATGCTCCGATTCCCGTAATTACAAGAGCAGCAATTATAATAATGGCTATTATTCTTGTTGATTTCTTATTCATTATTCCCTCCCATAAGCTGATATATATTACGTTGACAAAATGCCTATTGATACTTTGAATGGCATTTTGTCATATACAACTTTGTTTAACATTATATCACAGTATAACGAAATATTATAGTATATTAGGTAGGTTCGTCAGATTATCAACCCCTACTATCTCTATGCCTGAGACTTTATCCAATTCCTCTACTGATACCTTAGGCAAAATGCAACGCCTAAAGCCAAGCTTAACTGCTTCATTCACTCTTTGTAAAGCCATGTTAACCGAGCGAACCTCTCCGCTAAGTCCGACTTCTCCGAAGCAAATCGTCTTATCATCAATAGGCTCATTCTTAAAGCTTGATATTATTGCAAGTACAAGCCCTAAGTCAATAGCCGGCTCATTAATCTTGATACCTCCGGTGATATTGACGTATGCATCATAATCACTAAGAGGCATGCCAAGTCTCTTTTCCAAAACAGCCATTATAAGATTAACCCTGTTATAATCAATACCGACAGCCGTTCGCCTCGGCATGCCGAAATTGCTCTTAGTAACAAGAGCCTGCAATTCTAAAAGCATAGGTCTTGTGCCTTCAACGGAACATGTAACAATAGAGCCGCTTGCATCCCTTGCGCGCCCTGCCAACATATATTCTGAAGGATTAAGCACTTCTCTAAGACCATCACCCTTCATCTCGAATACACCCATCTCATTGGTTGAGCCAAACCTATTCTTAACGCTTCTTAGAATTCTGTAGGAAGCATATCTATCACCTTCTATGTAAAGAACCGTATCAACCATATGCTCAAGCACACGCGGTCCCGCAACAGTGCCTTCCTTAGTCACATGCCCCACTACGAATATTGTAATCCCCAGCCCCTTAGCAAGCTGCATTAGGATATTGGTAGTCTCTCTTACCTGCGATACACTTCCGGGTGCAGAGCTTACATCCTCGCACATCATTGTCTGTATGGAATCAACTACAACAACATCAGGCTTTGCCTTCTCAATAACACCCCTTATAAGCGTAAGATTAGTCTCACTGAGAAGTGATAGCTTATCCGTGAATTGTCCTATTCTGTTAGCTCTTATCTTAATCTGTCTTAAGGATTCCTCACCCGATACATATAATAATTTCAAGTCAGCGTGTGACATTTCCCTACACATCTGTAACAGAAGTGTTGACTTACCTATTCCCGGATCACCACCGACAAGAATTAAAGAGCCCTTAACGATTCCACCGCCGAGAACCCTATCAAATTCTAAGATTCCCGTCATTCTCTCATCATCAGCATCCTCTATCTCTGATATCGAATATGTCTTAACTTCGCTTATCTCTCTCGTTGTCTTAGCGGACTTCTTCTCAACCTTCTCTTCAACAAAGGTGTTCCATTCCTTACAGGCAGGGCATTGTCCCATCCATTTAGTAGACTCATACCCGCACTCATTACAGAAGTATACGCTAACCTTACCCTTCGCCATATGGTACTCCTCTTATATAAGCATATTGTACTTATATTTGTACCGTTTACATTATATTTTTTGGACACGCTCTCGCTCTGATTGGGTACCCCTAGCGGACGCTAAGCTCTAATTTCGCTTCGCTCATTAATCGCTAAGCGCCGAGACCCAAAAAGGTACCAAAAAACATAATGTAAAACGATACAACTTATCCGGTACAATATAATAATTAATACCCTGCTCATACAAGCAGGGTACCAAATTACTTCTTAGCTATCTTAACATCTACCGCCTTGCCCTCATCAAGCTCTACACTCAGGCTAAGCTTACCACCCAAGTTCGTCTTCATTACTCCGGCCTCAGCATCGTTAACCACTATATCATATTCTGTCTCCGGTTCAAGCTCTAATGTTATCTGCGCATCATTAGCACCCTCTACCCTGAACTTGACCTCCGCCTCAGTTGCATCAAAGTGCTCTACCGCAGTACCCGGAATAGATTCATATACGAACAATCCATTCCTCTCTAACTTAGTAACTTCATTGAATGTCTTGACCTTGTACTTATCTCCGTTAAAATCAAAATCATTAACCTTAGACTTAGTATCAAGTGTATAATCACCAAAACTTAATGTCTTATCAGACTCTCTACGAATCAATTCGCTTACAACAGCCATATTTTATCCTCCAGTCATAATGTATATGTTCAGAATTATTCACAAACATCCTTAACAATTACATAATATCATATATGCTATTTCTTCTCAAATACAACTTCACCCTTTTTTGCGGAAATCTCAATTGTATAGCCTTCTTTATACTTGCCTCCTATTATCTCTTCTGCCAAAGCATCCTCTACAGCTGTCTGAATCTTACGACGAAGAGGTCTTGCACCGTATTTGGGCTCATATGCGCTATCAACGATATAGCTCTTAAGCGAATCCTTAATCGCAAGCGTAATTCCCATCTGCTCCTTACATCTGTCAATGAGCTCGTTCATCATAATCATGACTATCTTCTTCATATCCTGCTTACTAAGCTGACGGAATACAATTGTCTCGTCAATTCTGTTAAGGAACTCCGGCTTAAATATCCTCCTAACCTCTTCCATAACAGAATCCTTCATATGCTCATAATCGGCTTTCTCATTATTACCCGATGCAAAGCCCAGCTTCTTCGGCTCTATAATAGATTGCGCTCCGGCATTACTTGTCATGATAATAATTGTATTCTTAAAGTCCACTCTGCGTCCCTGCGAATCAGTAATACGACCATCATCTAACACTTGAAGTAAAATGTTAAACACATCCGGATGTGCCTTCTCAATCTCATCAAAAAGCAATACAGAGTATGGATGTCTTCTAACCTGCTCACTAAGCTGACCGCCCTCATCATATCCCACATATCCCGGAGGTGAGCCGATAAGCTTAGATACGCTATGCTTCTCCATATACTCCGTCATATCAACACGAATCATGGCATCTTCTTTGCCAAAGACTGCCTCTGCAAGAGCTTTACTTACTTCTGTCTTACCAACACCCGTAGGTCCCAAGAAAAGGAATGAACCAATCGGTCTGTTCTTAGCCTTAAGTCCCACTCTTCCTCGTCGAACGGCCTTAGATACGGCAGAAACCGCCTCATCTTGTCCGATAACTCTCTTATGAAGTGTCTTTTCCAGCTTACTGAGCCTAATAGCTTCGGATTCATTAAGACGAGCTGCGGGAATCTTAGTCCACTCCGCAACAACAACTGCAATATCCTCATCCGTTACTACAAGCTTCTTACGCTTACTGTCTCTGGAGTATTTCTTCTTAAGCTTACCAAGCTTCTCTCTTGCGGCATCACGCTTATTCTTAATCTCAGAGGCTCCTTCGATATCATTGTTAATAAGCGCTTCCTCTAATGCCTCTTCGTATTCTCTAACCTTAATCTCGAGATCGTACAACTTCTCAGGCGACTTAACAATTCCAAGTCTTATCTTAGAGCCTGCTTCGTCAAGCAGGTCAATTGCTTTGTCCGGCAAAAACCTATCTGACACATATCGTTCCGACAATTCAACACATGCATTAAGTGCATCCTCAGTATATGTTACATTATGATGCTCTTCGTATAAGTGTGCTATACCTTTGATAATGTCAAGTGCTTCTAAAGTAGATGGCTCCTCAACCATAATCGGTTGAAAACGTCTCTCAAGCGCAGCATCCTTCTCGATATGCTTACGATATTCATCAATTGTGGTTGCACCTATAACCTGTATCTCGCCGCGAGCCATAGCAGGCTTAAGGATATTAGAAGCATCAAGCGAACCCTCCGCTCCGCCGGCACCTATAAGTGTATGCATCTCATCTATAAAGAGTATAACATTACCGGCTGCAGCCACTTCAGCGATAACATTCTTAATTCGTTCTTCAAATTCACCTCTATACTTAGAACCGGCAACCATAGCAGACAAGTCTAAGCTGCAAACTCTCTTATCCTTAATTGCATCCGGCACAGTTCCTAAGGTAATACGCTCAGCCAAGCCCTCAACAATAGCTGTCTTGCCGACTCCGGGCTCACCTATAAGACAAGGATTATTCTTAGTACGCCTACTGATAATCTGTACAAGCCTCTTAATCTCTGTCTCGCGACCTATAATGGGATCAAGCTTCGCCTGCTCAGCCAGCTTCGTTAAATCTCTTGCGTATTTGTCGAGTGTATTCTTATTCTTCTTCTGAAACGGTCTGTACTCTTCTCTGTAGTGTGCCGCTTCAGGTCCCATTGCATTCATGATGTCATTGGCAACCTTGCCCGGATCTACATTAAGAGACGTGATAAGTCTTGCACCTGCACATTCACTCTCCTTAAGAAGAGCCATAAGAAGATGCTCTGTACCGATATGATTATTATTGCATTTCACGGCATCCTCTTCAGCTAGCCTGATTACTGCATCAAGCTTAGGAGTATTGCCGCTCCTGCTCTGAACAGCAACATCTCCTTCCGGCGATATTAATTCTTCTATCAAATTAGACAGCTTAGCCGAATCAATTCCGTTATTCGCAAGTACCAATGACGCGAGACCGTCACCGGCCTTAGTCAAGCCATATAGCAAATGCTCTGTACCAACGTAGTGATGCCCCTGCCTTTTGGAGAAGCGCTTGGCCGCTTCCATTGCCTTCTTACCTTGTGGTGTAAAATCCATTATAATACCCTCTTATCTTCATTAACTATCTGACACACAATTACAGATCATTCAAATCAATAATTCCCGTCTTGCCTGTCTTAGGTGTAAATCCCTTCTTCTTGCCTCTCGGGCGCTCTTTGGTTAAGTCTAATTCATCATCACCGAAAATATTCTTCTTCGGTGCATCATCATTATCATCCACACTCTTAGACTCTGCTGTATAATCTTCACTCTTGAACTTTGCTTTATCATCTTCACTCTTGGACTTTGCTTTATCATCTTCAATCACGGGCTCAACTTTATAATCTTCATTCTTAGATTCTACAGCCTCTTCTGTGGCAGGCTCCGGCTTATCCTTGTTGCCATCAATGTCAAAATCCCCGTATTCATCGTAGATTGCGTCCATGTATTCTTCTTCAGATACAATGCCAAGCTTGGCGGCCTTCTTAGCTTCCTTCTCGGCTCGCTTAGCATCCTTCTCTGCTTCCTTAGCCTCCGCCTTAGCCTGCTTAGCTTCTTCCTTAGCGCGCTTCTTCTCCTCTCTTGAAAGCTTCTTGTCATTACCTTCAACAAATTCTTCGTCGCCATCAATAAGGTCTGCCTTGTCATCACGCTTCTTAAGAACAATGTTAACAATAATTGCAATGATTACAATTACAATAAATGCCGCTCCCGCTATGATATATCTGATATTAATCGACTTAAGCGCCTCTAATATCGACGCCAAACCGCTTCCTTCAGCAGAGCCTTCACTGACATTATTAAATATTGCTTCATTAATCCTCTGTATTGTATTACCGGATACATCATATTCAAACCAGCCTGTAGTATTATCCGAGCAACGACCATACACATATACAAAATCATCAATACCCTGTAATGTATATACCGTAGCTGTCTGTCCCTGTACTGTAATCTGTCCCTTACGAAGTGCACTGTTAATTAATTCCGATGGCTCCGATGGTATCAAATAATAATCGGCTCTGCCCAAGAAGAAATAATTAGATACGCTGTGAGAGTTCTGGTCATATATATAGAACTTACCCGGACCGTTCACATTATCAACAGGCTTAAGATATATAAGATTCATAGTACCGTTGGTAACACCCTTAAGATTCTTATCACCAATCTGGAATAATGTCTGAGTAAAGCCCTCCGGCACTTCTTCGGGGGAATACTTTTCAGATACCGTGTACTTAACTCCATCCAGTTCAAAATCCTCAGATGCACCCGCTGTTGCAGCACCTGCTCCGACTGTTATCACAACAGATGATGCACTTGCATTAGACGAGCTTACCGATATAGCCGAGCCACCGACATTATCGGCTTTGAAGGTAATCGTACCTCTTGAGCCGGTAAAATGAACCTCACCGTTACTTTGTGTAAATCCATTAACATCACAACCAACAACAGACAAGACATTACCGTTATACTTAACAGCCATATTACCTGACTCAGTAGCTGTTGCCGTTACCGTAAATGTCTCTCCCTGCGCGGGATTATTGGTTGATACGCTAAGCGCTGTTGTTCCGGCAGCCAATACACCTACCGGCGTCATCAAAAACATCGTAATTAGAATCGCACAAAAAATCGCATAATATTTCTTCATCTGAACACCTCTCCCATTAATACCTAATATATCAAAAGAAGTCTCTTATACACAACTAATATACTACAATAACTAGTATAATTTATTCTATTACATAGAATAATGCAACTACATATAGATTATAGGAGATGTTAATACAAAAATCAACACTTTCTAATCAAGAGAATAATCCAAGACGCAATAAGAATTACGAAATATGAAACACAAAGCCTGATAAGGTTGCAATTTGCTACATCTACTCCGAAAAGCAACACATAGCCAAACACCAAAACAATTGAAATAAGAACAGCATATGCCCCCGCATACAAAATATCCTTCTTGCCGATTCCCTTATGATCCTTATCAAAAATAAAATTCTCCATAATATACACCTCTTCTTAATTATTTTCAAGAACAAGTATATATTATGGAGTGTACGTTTATTGGGACACCTTATTAAAGCTTCTTCTCTTGCCATCTCCCCGCAATCTTAAGAAGCAATCCGTCAGGAATAATCTTGCGTCCTACATATGTCGCCTTAACCACTATACCAGGAAGAATAATTTCATCTCCTTCATACATTTTCTTGACAGCATACTTTGCAAGCCTACGCGCAGTCCAACCCTTAGCGCTTGAGTGTATTCCGGCAGCTTCATTAAATCCCGTGTCTACGGGCCCCGGACATAACGCACTCACATATACATTAGAATTAATAACAGAATCTTCTCTAAGTATGGCTCTTGTCAAATTAAGCACGTATGCTTTAGATGCATAATATGATGCCATATAAGGAGAGCCCGGCATATAACCGGCAGAGCTTGCAACATTCATAATGTAGCCTCTGTTCTTCTTAAGCATATCTCGAAGAAATAGCTTCGTTAATACATGAACGCCTATAATGTTGGTGTTAATACTGTTAAGCTCCTTGTCCAAATCTATATCGGAAAACTCTCCAAACGTACCGGAGCCTGCGTTATTAATAAGTACCTGAATGTCTAAGCCTTTGTACTTGTTATATAATCTGATACACTCTTTGGCATCAGATACATCACACACCTCATAGCTCACCTTATGATTGTACATAAAACGTTTCGACAGATTATTGTATTCCTTAGTAAGCTTTATCAGCTTATCTTCGCTTCTTGCTACAAGAATGATATCAAGACGCGACAATAAGCATCTGGCAAGTTCCTTACCTATACCGTTGGATGCACCTGTTATAATTGCATACATTAATTCAACCTCCGTCAATAATGGGCTATAAATATATTAACACATTTACAATAATAAAAATACATCAGAACAAAGCAAATTTCAATACGAAGACAATAGCTAAGATATACATAAGAGGCTTAATCTTCTTCGCATTACCGGCAATCATATTAATTACAACATATGACATAATGCCGACTCCGATGCCATCGGATATGCTGTATAAAATCGGCATACATATAAAGCACAGATATGCCGGAATCGATTCTGCCGGATTCTTAAAATTAATATCAACAACATTCATAGCCATTAAGAAGCCTACGAATATAAGAGCCGGTGCCACCGCAAAGCCCGGAATTGCAATAAATATCGGACCGATAATAAGTGACAACAAGAACATAAAGCCTGTAACACAGGTCGAAAGACCTGTCCTTGCACCTTCATTAATTCCTGCTGAGCTTTCAACGTAAATTGTAAGAGTTGAAGTGCCGCATACAGCACCGAAGGCATTACCGATTGAATCAGCAGCAAGTGCACGCTTCATGTTACGTACATTGCCTTTTTCATCAACCATGTTCGTTCCTGCCGTACAACCGAGTAACGAACCCATAACATTGAAAAGGTCCACAAACAACAGTGAGAATACAATTGCAATAATATCTAATATCTTAACACCGCTTAAATCTGCCGAAAAGCATGCAGCAAATGAATCCGCAAACGAATCAAAATCACTGAAAATAAATTGTGAAGGGATAACGGAAGAATAGCCTTCTTTGACCTGATACAGACCTGTAGCTTGCGCAATCATACCAAGCACCCAAGAGACAGCAACACCTATAAGAATCGACCCTTTGACCTTTCTTACATATAATATTCCGATTACGATTATTCCGATAAGACACAGTACAGCCGAGATTCCGGCAGTATGAAATTCACCGTTGAAGTCTACTATCTTAACGAGAGTATCCTCCGATGCAACTACTACATTACCCTTTTGGAATCCGATAAATGCAATGAAAAGACCTATACCGACGGTAAGTCCTTTGACCAAGTCCTTGGGTATTGCATTGAACAGAAATGTTGTGACATTGGTCAGTGTTAATATAAGAAATATAATTGCTTCTATAAATACACATAATAAGCCGACTTGCCATGGAATGCCCATAGTACCGCAGACTTCATAAGCAATGTAAGCATTAAGACCGAGTCCGGGTGCTAAAGCAAAGGGCAAATTGGCAGTCAGCGACATTAGAATTGTCGCAAAAAAAGCAGAAAGTGCTGTAGCAACAAATACAGCACTTGAATCCATTCCACCCTCACTGAGCATCGCAGGATTAACCGCAAGGATATAAGCCATTGTAACAAATGTTGTTAATCCGGCGATTAATTCCGTCTTGACATCAGTATTATTCTCTTTGAGTTTAAATATTTTCTCCAGCATTATTTATCGGCCTTCTTAGCCTCACGCTCTTCCTTCTTCTTACGCTTAGCCTCTTCCTTAGCCTGTTGAGCCTCTTTACGCTCTTGCGCTGCCTTAGCATTAGCTTCTGCATCCTCAGGCTTCTCGACGCTTGTTATTGCCGACTTTTGCATAGGAATACGACAGTTCTTATTGCTTCCGAATTCAACGATAACAACTTCATCACCTATATCAATAACAACGCCGTAGAATCCGCTTGATGTAAGTACCGTATCGCCAACTGCCATACTGCTCATCATGGCCTGCTTACGCTTATTCTCCTTATTAGACGGACGAATCATGAAGAAATACATAAGTACAAAAAGTCCGATAATCATAACAATCATGCCATACTTAGAAAAGAATCCGGCAAGTCCTGTCTGCTCAGCTTCTGCTGTAGCCTCTAATAATAATCCTTGTAACATGGATAAATCCTCCTAAATCTCATTCATTAAAACGCATCAAGTGACATTGTACAAAAAATATTTGTAATAATCAAGTAATAATATCAAGTTTTTCAGACTTCTGCTTCTTATACTCGTCAAATCTATTATCGGAAATAGCCTCTCTAATCTCTTCCATCATATGATTATAAAAGTAAAGATTATGAAGAACACACAGTCTCATACCAAGCATTTCCTTGCTCATTACAAGATGTCTTAAATATGCTCTTGAATAATGCCTGCAAGCCGGACACCCACAGCCTTCTTCTATCGGCCGCTCATCCAGCTTGTATTTCTCATTACGGATGTTAACCTTACCGGCATTGGTATATAGCTGACCGTGACGAGCATTACGCGATGGATACACGCAATCAAAGAAGTCAACGCCACGCTCAACAGCCTCTAGGATATTATTCGGTGTGCCTACTCCCATTAGATATACAGGCTTGTCCTCCGGCAAATGTGGTATCGTAACGTCAAGTATCCTATACATCTCCTCATGTGTCTCACCAACGGCAAGACCGCCGATTGCGTAACCATCTAAGTCCATAGCCGCAATCTCCTCAGCATGCTCTATTCTTATATCTTCATAGATAGCACCTTGATTAATTCCAAACAGCAGCTGAGCCTTATTAATGGTATCTTCCCTGCTATTAAGCTCATCCAGCTTAACCTTACAACGCTTCAGCCATCTTGTCGTTCTATCAACAGAATCCCTGACATAATCATAATCAGCCTTACTGCTCGGACATTCATCAAATGCCATCGCAATAGTCGAGCCTAAGTTAGATTGAATAGTCATGCTTTCCTCAGGTCCCATGAATAGCTTCCTGCCATCTATATGTGAGTTAAAGGTTACTCCTTCTTCCTTAATCTTGCGAAGCTTAGATAGTGAATAGACTTGAAATCCTCCGGAATCGGTAAGTATAGGCTTATCCCATACCATAAATTTATGAAGACCGCCAAATTCCTTAATAAGATCATCACCCGGACGTACGTGCAAATGATATGTATTAGACAGCTGCACCTGTGTACCGATAGTCTTAAGATCCTCTGTTGATACAGCACCCTTAATGGCTGCCGCCGTACCTACATTCATAAAAACAGGGGTTTGAATATCACCATGAACTGTTGATAATACACCCCTTTTTGCTTTACCGTCCTTGTTGATTAGTTTGTACATTAATAAATCCTCTTCAAATACTTCATCAATATACTTTCTTCAGATATTCCATTCTTGACGTCATATTATCCATCATAAGATCAAGTAACGTAATTGCCGCCATACTCTCCACAACGACCACTGCTCTCGGAACAATGACAGGGTCATGACGCCCGGTAATGTTAATATCAACCTCATCATTATTAACATCAATTGTGTGTTGCGCCCTACCTATTGAAGGTGTCGGTTTAATCGCAACTCGAAATACAATATCCTGCCCCGTACTGATTCCGCCGAGTACTCCTCCGGCATGATTGGAATGAAATACTATATCTCTGTCATATGACATCTCATCATTATTATCGCTACCGTTTGCACGAGCAACTAAAAAGCCGTCACCCATCTCAAAGCCTTTAACAGCACCTATTGACAGCATAGCCTTAGCGAGCAATGCATCTAATTTATTAAATACAGGCTCTCCTACTCCCACAGGCGCATTGTGAATAACACACTCAATCGTTCCACCAACAGAGTCATTATTCTTCATACATTTCTCAATATAATCCATTGCCTGAAAAGCCACCATATCATTAGGCATTACAAGAGGATTATCTATCTCATCCATATGTACATCAGATAAATCTGTTATTGCATACTTACCGATTGACTTCGTATAGCAATCTATTGTAACACCAAGCTCTGCAAGTATCTTAGATGCAACCGCTCCGCCTGCCACGCGACCGATTGTCTCTCTGCCGGAGCTTCTGCCTCCGCCACGATAATCTCTTATGCCGAATTTCTCTTCATATGTATAATCAGCATGTCCGGGTCGAAATACGCTTGCTATATTGGAATAATCCTGACTTCTCTGATTAGCATTTCTCACAATAACAGAAATAGGGCAACCCGTGGTAGTACCGTCAAGTGTACCACTTAGAATCTCAGCCTTATCCTCTTCCGCTCTCGGAGTTGCGAATTTAGATCTGCCGGGTCTTCTCCTATCTAAGAACACCTGTATATCTTCCTCGGTAAGCTTAAGTCCCGCCGGGCATCCGTCAATAACTACTCCTAACGCCTTACCATGTGATTCACCCCATGTTGTAATTGTATAATTATTTCCGTATGAATTATTTGTCATTATTATCACTCTCCGGTAATTTGACAATCTTAAGACAATTTGGCTGATTAACCTTAATGGGCGCCGTTCTCATAAGTGCATGCTTATGCTTATAGTTAAGCTCAAATGCTACCATCTCATCGGAATCATGATTAAGCGACACCACAAACCTCTTGCCCGGCATAATGCTTATAAACTTCGGATAATCGCCTGATACACGAAAATCAAATTCGAAGTTAAGCGTACCTTTTCTGACATCTCTCTTAAGACATGCCAAGGAATTAACAGCATCAACACTTGCAAACATATACTCTTCATCGCCTGACATCTCAAGAGCGGATGCCGCTGCCGTCATATAAGCTTCCTTAATAACAGATACTGTCTGGATGTTCTCATGATCAAGCTTACCACCCTCATTAATTATCTTATATACTTCTATCTTATTGCGCTTCTCTGACAATACATATGCAAACTTGTTATCCTTAGAGATGCGAACCATCCTCGGATTAGAGCCAAGCGGAAGTCTTATTATAGTCCTTTCCTCCAGCTTACCTCTTAAGTAATCAATCTCGTATACAATCACTTGGTCAATACCATAGTCAACAGTATAAAGATACTTCTCATCAGGAGACAGCTCAACGCATGTAACCTTAGGCTCTAATCGCTGATCTACAGCACTGATACCATAGCCTTCATGAAAGATACCACATGCTACATCATTAACGCTACCATCCTCATTAAGACTCATCATAGTAACTCTACCGTCATGATAGCCACCTATGAATAGGTATCTGTTCTGAGAATCAACTGTCACGTAGCAGCCTCTTAATCCCCCTATCCACTTGGTATTAAGAAGACTTAAGTAGCCTTCCTTTTCAATTTCAAATGCGCTTATTCCCTCATCAACGATGGAATAAAGGAATCTCTTATCCTTTGACGCAGTAAGATACGATGGATTATTAACCGTTACCTCATCACGATGTGTAAAAGTACCCTTCTCGGTATCAACATCGAATATATGAATTCCATCGCTGTTCTCATTAGTATAGCTTCCAAGATATGCTACATATTTAGCCATATTATTCTTCCTTTCTCCTTAAAATGTCATATTCGTCAAGCTCTATTCCCAAATCAATCCATAAGCTCTGCTTCGGATGCGGACAAGAATCCATATCATTGCCCTTATCATCTGTAATACGCTTAACCTCTACTTCGATATTATCTCCGTTAGGCTTCATGACTTCTATCGTCTCTCCTACCAAGAATTTATTCCTTTGCTCGATATGATATAACCCATCCTTACATTCGCCTACAAGCCCAAGATATGTGTATTCCTTAAGATACGTATTATTATCATATATCTGCGCTTCATTGGAAGGCTTACCGAAGAAGAATCCCGTTGTAAATTGTCTGTACGTGCAATTAGATATCTGATCTAGATACCATGGCATATTCTTATCATACAAAGCAGAATCTTCAAGATAATCATCAATTGCCTTGCGATATGTTCTGGCAACGGTTGCAACATACAACGCTGTCTTCATACGCCCTTCTATCTTGAACGAATCAATTCCCGCCTCCATAAGCTTGGGTATGTGTTCAATCATACATAAATCCTTAGAGTTAAATATGAATGTACCTCGCTCATTCTCATATACAGGCAGGTACTCGCCGGGACGCTCTTCTTCTACAACAGCGTATTTCCATCTGCAAGGATGTGTGCACTCGCCCTGATTCGCATCTCTTCCGGTAAAGTAATTGCTAAGTAAGCATCTGCCCGAATAAGAAATGCACATCGCACCGTGAATAAAAGTCTCAATCTCTAAATCATCAGGTATATTGGCTCTAAGCTCTTTAAGCTCCTCAAGCGACAATTCTCTCGCAGATACAACTCTCTTAGCCCCCAGCTTATGCCAGAAATTATATGTACCGTAATTAGTATTATTAGCTTGAGTACTGATATGAATCTCAACCTCGGGCCATACATTTCTTGCAATCTCAAATACTCCGGGGTCCGATATAATTAACGCATCTACGCCGGTAGCCTTAAGCTCTTCAAAATACTCCTTAGCAACAGCTAAGTCATCATTATGCGCCAAAATATTAGCTGTAACATATACCCTGACATCTCGCTCATGCGCGAACTTAACACCCTCGGCAATTTCCTCAAGAGAGAAATTCTTAGCCTTCGCACGAAGACTGAATACATCTCCACCGATATATACGGCGTCAGCGCCGAAGGTAACGGCGACCTTAAGTACCTCTAATGAACTTGCCGGAACTAATAATTCTACCGGTCTCATGTTACCTCTCCTTTACTTAATACGTGAAGTGTGCGTCAAGTCATATAATATATGCCCTCGCTGGTCGTTCTTCACTAAGAATATATAAGCGATTAAGGTCTGTTTCGCTAACTTAATCGCTAATATATTCTAAGCTCGACCGAAGGCTTCGGTCATATACTATATAACTTGACGCCTGCAAGAATAAGAGTAAGCGTCACTTAACTACTGTCAACGCCACCCCATCTCCGACAGATAGAATGGTCGTCTCATAATCCTCATCCTGACACAGCTCATACAGATACTCACGTATCCGCTTATGTATCGTGCGATTACGTCTCTCAACTATAAAATGCGACTCTAAAATATCGCCATCCTGCATAACATTATCTGTTACAATAACAGAGCCTTGGTGCGTAAGTCTCTTAACATCCGGCCAAAAATTAATATATTGCCCCTTAGCTGCATCCATAAATACAAAGTCATATGTATCATTAAAAGTAGGCAGGATATCCTTAGCATCACCTTCATGAAGTGTTATTATATCTTCATATCCGATGCGTTCAAAATTCTTCCTTGCAATGGGAATTCTCGGCTCATAATTCTCTATCGTATCGATGATACATTTACCATCTAACACCTCTGCCATAAGACAGGCAGAAAACCCAACGCCTGTACCAACCTCCAATATCTTAGAAGGCTTATTCATGACAAGTAATGTGCGCATAAGATATTGCATATCCTTGCGAATAATCGGAACATAGTCTGCTAGTGCTTCCTCTTCAATCACATTAAGAATGTCGCTGTCCCGACGTTCAATTGAATTAAGATAAATCTCAAGTCTGTCATTATCAATCACGAACTAGATCTCCATAATAATCGGCATAATCATCGGGCGACGCTTCGTCTCCTTCCATACGAAATCGCCAAGCGCATCTCTTATTCTTGCCTTAATCTTATTCCAATCACTAACACCTTGTGCTTCACATTCTTCCATTACATCATTCAGAAGATCTCTTGCTTCATCTATCAAATCCTCTGCACCCTTGACGTATACGAATCCACGTGAGACCGTATCCGGACCGGCCAAAACCCTTCCGGTGCCACTCTCCAATGTCATTACCACAATAATAATTCCATCCTCCGATAAGTGCTGTCTGTCGCGAAGAACAATATTACCGACATCACCTACACCAAGTCCGTCAACCATAATTGCGCCTGTATGAACATGGCCGGTAACCTTGGCACTCTCTTCATCCAGCTCCAGCACGTCACCGGACGACAATATGAATATATCTTCTGATTTGTAGCCAAGAGTCTTGGCAATCTTAGCATGAGCCTTAAGATGCTTATACTCACCGTGAACAGGAATAACATACTTAGGATTAACAAGTGTATAGATTAGCTTAAGCTCCTCTTCACAAGCATGTCCCGATACATGAGTATCCTGGAAAATCACTTCAGCGCCACGTCTGACAAGCTCATTAATAACCTTAGATACCGCTTTCTCATTACCCGGTATCGGATGAGAAGAAAATATTATTGTATCATTAGGCTTAATGCTAACCTTGCGATGTGTACCATTGGCCATACGAGACAGTGCCGCCATCGATTCACCTTGACTACCCGTTGTAATAAGACAGGTCTGCTCATCAGAATAGTCCTTAATACTGTCAATGTCCACAAGCGTATATTCAGGCACCTTAAGGTATCCGAGCTCCGAAGCTGTTGCAATGATATTAACCATGCTTCGTCCTTCAACCACAACCTTACGACCGTATTTGTGAGCGGAGTTAATTATCTGCTGCACTCTGTCAACATTAGATGCAAATGTTGCTATGATGATTCGAGTGCTCTTATGGTCTTCAAATATATCATCAAATGTCTTACCGACCGTCTTCTCCGACGGTGTAAATCCGGGGCGCTCCGCATTGGTACTGTCAGCCATCATCGCAATGACGCCCTTCTTACCAATCTCGGAAAATCTTGCCAAATCAATGGCATCGCCATACACCGGTGTATAATCCACCTTAAAGTCTCCCGTATGAACTACAGTGCCGGCCGGTGAATATATGGCAAATGCAGCCGCATCCTGAATGCTGTGATTAGTCTTAATGAATTCCACACGAAAACATCCGGCATTAATATGCTGTCCGTACGAAACCACCTTACGTCTGATCTGACTCATCATATTGTGCTCTCTAAGCTTGTTATCAATAAGACCGATTGTAAGCTTAGTTGCATATATCGGAGCACTAATCTCCTTAAACACATAAGGAATCGCTCCTATATGATCCTCATGTCCGTGAGTAATGAAGAAGCCCTTAATCTTATCTTCATTCTCCTTAAGATATGTTATATCCGGTATTACCAAATCAACACCTAACATATCTATCTCCGGGAAAGCCAAGCCGCAATCCACAACAATAATACTGTCATCGTACTCGAAGGCAGTAATATTCATGCCGATTGATTCTAAGCCACCAAGCGGAATAATCTTAAGTTTGCCGTTACCTTCCAATTGTTACCTCCATTCTTAGATTGATATCTTCCTCCTATCGCCCGAAAGAATTACATCCAATAAAACTAGCCTATAATATCTGCGTCCTCCAATAGCTCCGCAAATACTTTAATAATTGCTTTATATTCATCATCATCTTCTACGGGAGCATATGTAATATCCGTATTACTCTCACTTATCTCCTTGAAGATGTAAGCATCTGATTCATCTGTGTCTGATTCTGCCACAAGCAAATACTTAGAGCCACCTATAGTGGTCTGTTCAATTACAAATAGTTCTACTACTTCGTTAGTATCCGTATCTAAAAAACTAATCTTGTCCATCAAGAAAACCTTCCAATATCACCATTGCCGCCACTTTGTCTATATATTCATCGTGCTCTGCCGGCTTAATTCCCATTAATTCAAGTCGCTCATGTGCCTCCACACTCGATAAGCGCTCATCAAAATAATTAATCTTAAGACCACATCGCTTACTTAATGCGTCACCAAATTCCTCCGTCTTAATTGCACGCTCGCCCTTAGTTCCATCCATATTAAGCGGAAGACCGAGCACTATCTCATCAACATTGTACTCCGCTATTAATTCTTCGATACGAGAAAGCGTCTTACGAATCTTGCTCTCTCTGTCACGTCTTATTATCTCAACAGGCGATGCTTTACCCATAAGTAAAGGGTCACTTACAGCGACCCCTACTGTCTTAGCGCCATAGTCAAGTCCTAAGTAACGAAGTGCCTTACTCATTATTGATTCCAGGCCTCAGAATTAATGTATTCTCTTAGTAATTCCTCTACAAGCTCATCCTTCTCAACCTTCATTATAAGGCTTCTGGCATTCTTATGAGAAGTGATAAATGTAGGGTCGCCTGACATGATATATCCCACAATCTGATTGATTGGGTTATATCCCTTCTCCGACAACGCTTCATACACTTCTCTTATGATGTCCTTAACGGAAGCTTGCGGTTCATTCTTAACTCTGAAAAATTGTGTGTTACCTAAATCCTGCATTATTCTCACCTTCTTTAGTAAAAATCCCAAAATACTTAAATAGTATTGTATATCAATTACGTTATTTTTTCAACCAATAGAGCATTATTCTTAAGTATAATTCCTCTGCATCTTATTATCTTGTTATTAAGGTCCTCTCCTTCTTCGGGTATCATCATAGCCTTAATATACTCTCTCGTATATCCTGTGAAATGTGTTATCCCATCTATAATGACCGGCTCCTCGAACAATACTTCTACCTCGCGATTGATGTGAAGCGCTCTAAATTCATCGGATATCTTATGATTAAGCGATAAAAGACGATTGCTTCTCTCCTTCTTAATACTCTCATCTATCTGGTCTGTCATCTTATCGGCTCTTGTTCCATGTCTCCTGCTATACTTGAATACATGCATTTCATAAAATGAACATTTCTTAAGGAAATTATATGTCTCTTCGAACTCCTCATCTGTCTCTCCGGGGAAGCCAACTATTACATCAGTGGTAATTGCCGGCATATCAAAGTACTCCCTTAGGAGTATTAGGCTTTGATAAAACTCATCAGTCGTATACTTCCTATTCATACGCTTTAGGACACTGTCGCTTCCGCTTTGAAGAGATAGGTGGAAATGAGGACATATTTTATCAACATTTACAAGACGTTCAACAAATTCCTTAGTTATAATACGTGGCTCTAAAGAACCAAGCCTTATGCGCTTAACACCTTCCAGCTTGTTAATTGCTTCAATAAGGTCAATCAGATGATATGTGTCTTCATCGCAATACGAGGATATATGTATGCCTGTTAAGACAACCTCCCTAACACCTACCTTAGTTAGTTCGGATATTTCCTTAAGAATATCGGGGACTGCTCTTGACCTGATACGCCCTCTTAAGTAAGGAATAATACAATAACTGCAGAATTCATTGCAACCATCCTGAATCTTGATAAATGCTCTTGTATGGTCCGACATATTATCAAGTAATAAGTCTTCGTAGCAGATATTACTGTCGTTAATGTCTGTAACATCTGTTATCTTACGTCTATCTCTTACAAACTGCGCAATGTCATTAATAATATTGTGCTTCCTGTTGTTGCCAATGATAATGTCCGCGTTGATGTCTGTTGCATTGCCCTCCTCTAACTCTTGAGCAAAGCAACCCATTGCAACAACCACGGCAGCTTCACCGCCATGTTGCCTGGCCCTGTTAATCATTTGTCTGGACTTCTGATCTGCTGTATTAGTCACAGAGCATGTATTAATAATATAGACATCCGCTTGCGTTTCAAAATCTACCGTCACATATCCGTCTTCTTGCATTATCTCCTTTACGGCTTCAAGTTCATAATAATTCACTTTACAGCCCAGATTATGATATGCTACACGCTTCATAATTTTCCCCTTTTATGTTGACTTTTTTATTAATAACATTTAGGATATTCATATAAGTACATTATTATAATTTGTGGGAGGTTTTAGATATGACTAAAATACAAATATCACTTAACTCAATTGACAAGGTTAAAGCTTTTGTTAATACAATTGCTACATTCGATACAGACTTCGATCTTGTATCAGGCAGATATGTAATCGATGCTAAGTCTATCATGGGTATCTTCTCATTAGACTTATCTAAGCCAATCGAGTTAGCAATACATTCTGAGGATGATGTTGATGCAATCCTTAAGGCATTAGAGCCGTATACTATCTAACATTACATAAGCCGGTTCCCTATGGAACCGGCTTTTATTGTTGCCCAGCTCCCAATCCTGCAAGGTACGATAGGGAATACCAAAATATTCTAATATATGTTTACTATCAATTCCCATCAACAACAATAACCTCTGTCGTCTTATATGCTTCTTCCAGCAAACCATCTATTACGTCCTCAAGATGTGTCTCAGACTTCTTGATTCTATCAGGATGCTTGGCTACGAATATTGTGCAGCAATCCTCATACGGCAGTATCGATGTCTCATATGTATCTATCTGCTCCGACACTTTAATAATCTCCTGCTTATCGAATCCTATAAGCGGTCTGTAAACAGGAAGTGTACATACCTCATTAGTTGTAAGTAATGACTGCATTGTCTGAGAAGCAACTTGTCCTATACTCTCGCCCGTAATAAGTCCGAGACAATTATCCTGCAGTGCATAGTGCTCTGCTATCATCATCATATAACGGCGCATAATAATCGTAAGCTCATCATGCGGACATTTCTCATATATGGCAAGCTGTATATCGGTGAAGTTAACGATATGTAGC
>CAJOIL010000027.1 GCA_905234525.1 uncultured Lachnospiraceae bacterium
ACCAACTCATCAACACCTTCGTTCTTGGCTGCGGAAATTGGTACAACAGGCGTACCGAGCATATCCTCCATCACATTGACATCAATGGAGCCCCCGTTACCGACAAGCTCATCCATCATATTTACCGCCACAACCATAGGGATATTAAACTCCAATAGCTGCATGGTTAGATACAGATTACGCTCAATATTTGTTGCATCAACAATATTAATGATTGCCTACCAGCGCAAATGTAAGTATTTCATCCTCGGGAAGTGCATTTCTTTCTCCTTCCTTGTGAAACCTTCCGCCTTCACCAAGGCCCGGGTGCTCTGTAACGGCTTTTTTCGCAGCTTCTGCTTCCTTCTCAGGCTCCTTCTCAATTAATGATACTTCTATCTGCTCCGCCTCTGCTAAGCGAAGAGTAAGTTCATAACCATGAATCCGTAGCTCTAACGGATCTCCCATTGGCGCAAGCTTGATAAGCGTAACCTCAGCTCCGGGTATTACTCCCATATCGAGAAAATGCTGTCTTAGCGCTCCCTCGCCTCCTACCTCTTCAATTTTGACACTTTGACCTACTTTAATTTCGTTAAGCTTCATTTGACTTCCCTATTGACATTTGCTGCTAATTGATGTAGTATATACACAGTTTTATGAGGTTTTGTAGCTAATAATTACCTCAACTGTTAACAATCGGATATAAGACATCTAATAATTGCACCTTTTCGTAGGTGTTATTTTTTTGTTTTTGCATAAAATCGTAGTTAAAATTAAGTTATTCACAATTAATCCGTACATAAGTGTTATCATTCACACATTTTCCGTGTATATCTGCCACTTGTATTTACATTTCCGTTAGAATAATTTACAGTTTTTAAGACAATCGACGATATTACGTTGTTTTATGCCATTTCTTTTACGTATAATTTTATCAAGCGAGAGTACATACTTAGGATAAAAATCCCTAATCTTCTCAAGAGGGAAATATTCATCATCCTCTTTTTCTATTCTTCCGTTCTCTAATACCTCGCCATCATCCATATAATCCGTTACTTGTATATATGCATAATCCATCTCGATATCTTCCAATATAAAATCAACGCCCATTCGACCTATCTTACCGACAGCCACTCCGTAATCATAGCTCTTGGAATAATTATGTATTACATTTTCCAAAGAGCGTTCCAAAGCCAGTGTATTATACATATCGTTTGCAAAATAGAAGCTAAGATCCGCTAAATAATACTTCTCTTTGCCCTTCATTATTCTCTTGCTGTTCATGTCGAAGCGGGAGCACTTATATACAATGCGTGCATCCTCCAATATTCCGAGATAATTATATAAGGTCTCTTTTCTGACTGATTTACCGAGCTTCTTAGCAAGAGCCTCTTGCATGTCGTTAATTACTACGGGGTTACCGAAGCTATTGATAATATAGCTTTTAATTGCATTGAATTCATCAGGATTCTTAATTCTCTTATGGTGTCTTATGTCTTGTTCAAATATTTCATTAAGTACATCCTTTGAGTATTTCTTCGTAGCGTCATGAATGTCATTCGCCACAATATACGGAAAGGCGCCCTCCATAAGATAATTATTGAATTCTTCGTCAAGATTCTCGGATATTACAATACCGTACAGCTCCTTCATTTCAAGGTATTCATCGAAATTAAGCGTAAATATCTCAAATATTGCATACCTTAAATTAAGCATGCCCAAATGCTTTGGGTGTAATATATAGCCGTTGCTTGATGTAATGAATATTGATAGCTCTTCATTCTGAGTAATTACATTAAGCGCTGTCTCGTACCCGGGGATATAGTGTATCTCATCGATAAATACGTATTTGATGCCCGAGACACCTTCAATCTGCTCACGTAATAACTCTATCAGCTCTCCGGCGCTTCTGATACCCTTATATGGTCTCTTATCAAGCGCAATTTTGATGATATTTTCCTCTTTAACCGAACCTTTTGTAAGTTCGTCAATAATTAGTTCAAGAATTGTTGACTTTCCCGAGCCCCTGACTCCCGTAAGAATCTTAACCATATCGGTGCTGTCATAATATGAACGTAGCTTACTTAAATATCGCTCTCTTACATATAGCTTATCCATTTACCTCTCCTGCGCGACAGGGGGACGGGTTCCGTGTCGCGCTTTACCATAACACGCTTACTCTCCTATGTACTGCGCGACACGGGACCCGTCCCCCTGTCGCGCATAATATTCATTAGATAACAGACCATATAAATAATGGTCTCTCCACACTCCCTGTATCATAAGCTTATCACGAAGAACGCCCTCTTGCTTAAATCCAAGATGCTCTAATATCGCAATAGAAGCCGCATTATCGGGAAGTACCATTGCTTCTATCCTATGCAGCCCTAAGTCGCCAAACATTATGTTTATGCCTGCTCTGATGGCTTCTGTGCAGTATCCTTGCCCCGTATATGCCTTATCCATCTTATAGCCTAGCTGACATGACGAATATATCGGCTTAGCTATATTGCGAAAGCTTATCGTACCGATGATTGTTCGCGGATCCTGCTTAAGGAACAGCCAAAATCTGACAACGGACAATTGCAGCATTTTCTTATATTCGTAATTCAAGATATTACGGTGATGCTCCACATTATAGAAATTATCAACATCTATCGGCTCAACAGCCTCAAATTCCTTCGCATTACGTATGTTAAAGACAAGAGCATCCTCCGCTATCTCTTCACCGCATATTTTCAGTATTAATCTGTCTGTCTCATATACAAAATTCAAAGCCTTTAAGTCCTTCCTAAATGTAGCTTAATCCATTGCTCTTAACGATACATTTCCTATATCATAATTACCAAGAAGCCTCTTAATATCGTCAAACTCCGAAGCAGAGTATGTGCTAAAGCCCTTCGTGATTACCTGCTCCGACTCCTTGTAGGGCTGTAAATAGTAGGCTTTAGCGCCTCTAATCCATTCACCGATGTCCTTGAAATCATCTATACTGATGAGCTCCTTAGCAACTGTCGTTCGAAATTCGTAGTCTATATTGCTCGTCTTAAGAATTTCTACAGACTGTTCAATCGGCTTAATATCAAAGCTCTTCATGCACGCAACCTCGTTATACTTAAGCCTTGATTGCTTAATATCCATTGCTACGTAATCAACAAGCTTCTCATCTATTAACCCCTTAAGCATCGAAGGGTTAGTGCCGTTAGTATCAAGCTTAACATTAAGGCCAAGGTCCTTAACTTCCTTAATAAATTCCGGCAAATCCTGCATGAGCGTCGGCTCTCCGCCCGTTATTGCAACTCCGCCCAGCGTTCCCTTACGCTTACGTAAATGGTCAAATATCTCATCATGCGTATATTCTTCCATTTCGGCAGAATTCAGCACTAAATCGCCATTGTGACAATACGGACAACGGAAATTACACCCGCCGGTGAACACTGTTGATGCCACCTTGCCGGGATAGTCAAGCAGAGTTGTCTTCATTAAGCCTACGATTCTCATGGTAATTACTTCCTTGATTTTATATGTAAAATGTGTAATCCTATATATAATATATTATATATAAAACAATGACTAATCCGAACTTAATTCGAAAAACCCACAATTGAGATTATACCAAAAGACAGGAGGAAAATCCACATGGCATTATTTGATGGCATTAAAGAAAGCTATGAAAACAGTAAAATAGAGCGCGAAAACGCAAAAAGCGAGGAAAATAAGCTAAAATATATGCGCATGGCATACAAGGAAGCTGAAAAGGCATACGAGGAGGGTGATGTACCAATCGGTTGCGTAATAGTTAACGACGAGGGTAAGGTTGTTGCTAAGGCATATAACAGGCGCAATCGCGACGGCTCCACAACAAGTCATGCCGAGATTTTGGCCATTCAGCAGGCCTGCAAGAAGGAAGGCGACTGGAGATTAGAGGAATGTGATATGTACGTAACCCTAGAGCCATGCCCTATGTGTGCCGGTGCCATTTTGCAGGCTCGTATGCACAAGGTCTTTATCGGAACAATGAATTCTAAGGCTGGCTGCGCAGGAAGCGTTATTAATCTGCTTAGAATGGAGGGCTTCAACCATAAGGTTGAGATAGAGCGAGGCATAATGGAAGACGAATGCTCGCAGATTATGCGGGATTTCTTCGAAGAAGTTAGGCAAGGGAATGACATGTAATTACGTTAATAAAGGTTCTACAGAGCAAAAAACTATATTGGTTCTACAGACAAAAACACCTCTTTCTCAACCGGGCATTCGCCCAACGTTTCGAAAGAGGTTTTTTGCTCTGTAGAACTAATTTAGACTATATCTTCTTACCCTTGCTCTAACGCAAGCGTCTTCGTCGTTACATCGCACACTGATGACGGTCCGTAGTATTGAATAGCACCCGGATATGTATAGCATGTATCGGTAGCCCATTTCTTACGATGCTCCGCAAAGTACTTGAACGGCGCACCGTCTAACTCTACCAGCGCCTTACGAATAACAGGCTTATCTTCACCGTTACGTCTTTCAATATTCATCATCTTAGTAATCGGCATACCGCCCGCAATCCACTCTTCAGCCGGAGCCGCAAGATTAGATACCTTAGATAAGTAACCCGTGTAACCGTACTGAATAAGCATAAATGCGTTATATCCGAGCGAATAGCAGTAATCTGCATCGAAATTAGAAGGGAATGCACATCTTCCTTCATATCCGAAGAAATGATGGAGCGGTGAGAATTTACCGTTGTATGCGCCACGTTTCTTTCTCTTTCTGAGATTATCCGCTACCATTGCCGATAACAGCTTCTCTGATTCAATAAGTGACACCTGTACATTGCCGTGAGGATCACGCTCTAGGAATAGCTGCTTTTGTACAAACTCAGGAAGCAGTGCAAATAATTTCATCGAATTCTGGCTCAGACCGTCCTCTAAGAAATGCTCCTTTGAAGCCCAGTCAACCAATTTATTAAATTCCTCACCGCTTTCTCCGGCAAGAAGTTCGTTGATTTCAGCTATAAGCACCGAGAACTCGGGAACGAACTCTACGATTCCTTCGGGAACAATAACAACACCGAAATTATCACCCTTAGCAGCTCTCTTCGCTACAGAATCTGCCACATGATCGGCTATTTCCGCAAGGGACCATTTCATATCTGCAACCTCTTCACCGATAAGACAGACATTTGGCTGTGTCTGAAGTGCACACTCTAAAGCTACGTGTGAGGCACTTCTTCCCATAACCTTAACAAAATGCCAATATTTCTTGGCTGAATTAGCATCTCTTTCGATATTACCGATAACCTCTGCATATGTCTTAGTTGCCGTATCAAATCCAAATGATGCTTCAATATCCTCATTCTTAAGGTCGCCGTCAATTGTTTTAGGACAACCGATTACCTGAATACCTGTGCCTTGCGCTGCCATGTACTCTGCGAGAACGGCTGCATTAGTGTTAGAGTCGTCACCGCCGATAATTACAATAGCGTTAAGGTCATGCTTTTTTGCAACCCTTGTTACTTGCTCAAACTGCTGAACTGTCTCAAGCTTAGTACGACCTGAACCGATAATATCGAATCCGCCTGTATTACGATACATATTAATGAATTCATCGTCAAATTCAATAAAGTCATCATCTATTAATCCACTCGGACCACCCTTAAAGCCAAGCAATACGTTATCGGGATCTGTAGCCTTAAGCGCATCATATAATCCGCAAATAACGTTATGTCCGCCGGGTGCCTGACCACCTGAAAGAATTACGCCAACCACTTGCTTCTTGTGTTCTGACGTATTCTTACCCTTCTCAAATGTTATCTCGCATTTGCCATATGTATTAGGGAAAAGCTCCTTAATCTTATCCTGGTCGGCAACACTGCTCGTTTCAGAACCGATTTTAACGCTAATCTCGCTAATACCGTTTCTTAACATGCCCGGAAGCTTAGGCTGATATACATATCTTGCTTCTTGTAATGGTGATAAATTCATAATCTTTTACTCCTTTTTAACATACATTTAATCCAATATATCCTATTATATTTGCTAAAGTGTGTCAAGGGGACGTGTCCCTGACACAAAAATATTAATTTATGGGTTTTAATTTATCTTTTGTTTCGTTATAATAAAACTACTTAACGTATTAAGTGCGTAAATAATATTTAATGTATTGGAGGAAAAAACTATGGCAAAATATGTATGTTCAGTATGCGGTTATGTACACGAAGGCGACGAGCCACCTGCAGAGTGTCCGGTATGTCACGCACCGGCTGAGAAGTTCAATAAGCAAGAGGGCGATATGACATGGGCTGCAGAGCACGTAGTAGGCGTAGCACAGGGTGTTAGTGAAGACATCTTAGCAGACCTTCGTTCTAATTTCGAGGGCGAGTGCTCAGAAGTAGGTATGTATCTTGCAATGGCAAGAGTTGCTCACAGAGAAGGATATCCTGAGGTTGGCTTATATTATGAGAAGGCTGCCTGGGAAGAAGCAGAGCATGCCGCTAAGTTTGCTGAATTACTTGGTGAAGTAGTTACTGATTCTACCAAGAAGAATTTACAGATGCGTGTAGACGCTGAGAACGGCGCAACAGCCGGTAAGACAGACCTTGCTAAGCGCGCTAAGGCTGCTAACCTTGATGCCATCCATGATACGGTACACGAGATGGCAAGAGACGAGGCACGTCACGGCAAAGCATTCAAGGGATTACTTGATAGATACTTTGGATAGATAGAATATTAAGTAATTTACGCTACAAGAACTAAAGCCAATTATGTTCTCAGAAGCATTAGTCAAGCGTTAGTATATGTTAGCAATTGATAAGTAAGGAAAACGCCTGCCCGGATGGCAGGCGTAGGAGTGTAACTGTTTGAGCGCTGAGCGCGAGTTTACCGACGGTTTCCGCCCAACTATTGATATTATCTACAATCAATTGCTTACATATACTCAGCGAAGACTACCGGTGATGAGAATATAATTGGCTTTAGTTCTTATTACAATAAATCCCTGTATCTACCCAATTACATCCTGCTTCTCTACCTGCTCCTCCACGAATTCCTGCAATCTCTTACCCTTCATACCGATTAATCCTACTAAGAAGCCGATAACGACATATACCAATAATCCCAACAGATATAATAAATAATCATTCTCATATATACCTGCAACCGCTTCTCTTAAGGCTCCGAGTCCGTAAGCAAACGGCATATACTGATATATCACTTGGAATACCTTAGGCAACACTTCAACCGGGAAGGTTCCACCTGCGCCGGCCACCTGAATTACCATTAGTATTACGCATATCGCTTCTCCGACAGCCCCGAAAGCATATGTAAGAGAATATAGGAGAAATGTGTATGCAAAGCTTGTTAACGCCGCACCGATGTAGAACAATATCGGATGCACACAATGTATTCCCACATACAGAAGACATCCTAATACAGTAATAATTGTCTGTACCTGCCCTACTAAGAAGAATACCACATATCTGCCAAAGAATTCCTGATACGGCTTAACATTTGCAATGCCTACAATCGGCTTAACCTTAGTCTTAATAATTGCCACAAGAATCAGCGCACCGAACCATATCGACAATACTACATAGAATGGTGTCGTAGCATCACCGTTGGTAATCATCGGGAAAATCTCCTGCTTGTTAATTTCTACCGGTTCTACCAAGAAGTCAGCTAATATCTCGGGGTCTGTCTCTATAAGCTTAACAAGTAATTGATACTGCTCATTATCCTCAAGGTCCTGTAAATCATTTATCAAATCCCTGAGGGAATTCTGCATCTGTACAACTTCCGCTCTCGTTGATATAAGACTTCCCTTGCCTTGCCCCATCATCTGCGGATAGCTGTGCAATATATTGGCCAAATTGGTTATCGAATGAGATGAATAGTTAAGAAGACTTTGTACCTCAAGCAGTGATTTTTCCACACTGTTAACTGTATCCTTCAGCTGTGGCTTTACGCTCAGCTTATATGTATTTGACAAAGCTTCCACATTCTTTTTACAATTTCTGATTTCTTCACTTACACTATTTAACGTAGCCGGAATATCTGTATTCGTCTTATTGGCTTCTACCTTAATGGCGTTTAAGTCTGCCGTAACATTATTAAAGTCATCATCAACCTTATCTACATCACTTCTAACTGTTTCATTAATATCTTTTACATTACGAGTACCAATATCAAACGCACTCTTAAGAGCTTCATTTGTCTGAATAAGAGAGTCAATCTGTGAATTAACTGCTGTCATATCCATCTCCTTGGCATCACCAAGGGAATTAACCATGTCTTCTAGGAGCGATAATTTACCTATTGTCTGGTTAAGCGTCTCTGTAGTAAGGTCTGAAGCGGTATCGACAGCTGACTCTGCTGCATCAGTAGAAGCCTCTGCTGCATTAATCATTGTACTGCCCGTACTCTTAAGCGAATCTAACTCATTCGTGATCTCTTTAGCTGCATCCATAACAGCACTTGCTGTATCCATCAAGCTTATATATGAATCAATTATAGTAATTACGGTAGTAAGGTCCGCATCCATGTCTTGCAATTTGCTGATTGCCGTATCGGTTAAGCCCTCACTCTTATTATCTGCAACGACATATTGGCTGACTTCTAAAAGAACCTTTGCTATTGTGCTTACAAAAGCCTTATCTACCTCCGATTGAACCGTAGTCTTAACCTTACCCGTAATCTTAGGTGCTATGGCATTCTTCTTATCATTTTCATAATAATCAATAACCGGATGATTGATATCTCCGCCGAGGAAGCTTATCATATCCTCGGAAAATCGCTCATTTACTACAAGTGCCGCATAATAATCTCCGGCATATACACCGTTAATTGCTTCTTCCGATGTATCTGTAAACACCCAGTTAATTGACTTATTCTCCTTAAGATTGGAAATAATAAGATCGCCTATATTTAATTTTGTATCATCAAGCGCTATGCCCATATCATCGGATGCAACCGCAACTGTTAGGTTACTTGTTGCGCTTTCGGAATATGGGTCCCAATTAGAGAAAATGTTAAACCAAGCATACAGACATGGTATAACCGATAGTCCCATAATAACCACAACCGCTACAACATTAGTAGATAGTCGCTTAGCATCTGTTAGGAAGATTTTGAAGATATTTCTCATTACTTCTTACCTCCCCTTTTATCGCGAAGCTCTTGTATTCTGTCTTTTCTCTCTTTTTCTGCTGCATCTCTTTCTTGATTAAGTCGTTTAAGCTCTTTTTCAAGACGCTCCTTTTCCGTATCAATTCTGGCTTCAATTGCGTCTATTCTGTCATCAACAGCCTTTTCCATCTGCTCTATGGCCTGTTCGTTTTCGCTCATCAGGCTTCTTTGTTGTTCTTCATCCACTATGCCGAATTCATGCATCATATTAATCATTTTATAATCTGTATACTCTATGTATATCAGATAAAATGCTATTCCGAACAGCGAAATTATCCACAGCATAAGGAATAAGAAATTACTGCCGGGCACAAGAAAGCATAGCAACAAGAAAACTAACGGCAAAAAAATGTTAATTTTAAGCCCTATTCTTATCTTTTGCTGATTGCGCTTATGAAGTTTTGACTCATAATCTATGATTTTCTCATAGAACTTCTCGTATCGTTTGCTCATTACAGCATCTCCGTATCTTCCATACGCTTCTCAAAATAATTCTTAAGTGATTTAAACGGCTTCCTTATCCACAAGCCTATTACAAGTCCCACCACTAAAAACAGTGACAGCTCCAGCAGATATACTATATAATGCATCTCATATAATCCGGCTACGCATTCCCTAAGCGCATTTATGGCGTATGGGAACGGGAAGAACAAATACACATTTTTGAAAAATTCAGGTAAAAGCTCTATCGGATATGTACCGCTTGAGCCCGCAACCTGTAGCACCAATATTACAACCGCAATTGCCTTTCCCACATCTGAAAATGCTACAACCAACGCATATATAAGCATTGTAAATACAAGACTTGTAAATGCACTTGCCAAATAGAACAATATAGGATATAAGCATTGAACCTTGAAAATAGCAATGTCTCCGACTACCGTAATCAATGCCTGCAGCTGACCCAATATAAAATACATAAAGTACCTTCCGAAGAACAGCTCATGGTCCCTCATATAGAAATACTTGCTTCTATCCGGCTTAATATTAACAATTGCCGCTAATACTATGGCACCAACCCATATCGCCAATACCGTATAGAATGGCGCAACTGCCGAGCCGTAATTCTCAACAGGGTACACTGCTGTGGTTTCAATAACTACAGGCTCCGAGAAAAATTCTCCGTACAATTCCGGGTCACCCGAAAGCGTATCCATCATTACCTGAACCTTTTCATTTTGCGTTGCTTTCTCAACCTTATCTATAACCTTAGATAATCGTTTATTAATCTCTGCTATGGCATCATTGGTTTTCTCAAGCGAGATATTACCTGCATTAACGGCAACATTTAACGAATCGTATACCTTGTTCATGCCTGACATGGTAGAGCCCATCTGACGCATAAGCGTTGTTGCATCGGCTAATACCAATTCCAAATTATTAAGGGTATCATTGACCTGAGGTATCAATGTAGAGTTAATCGTTATCTGACTTGAAGTAATATCACCTTGAACCTCGTCTATTTTAGCCTTAAGGTCTGCCTCCTCATCTTCAAGAATGTTAATTGCGGTATCGCCTGTATATTTAGCGTCCATACTGCCGATAATGCTTTCAAGCCTGTCAACTCTGCTATTAAGCTCCCTGATTGTTTTAATCGTAACCTGCGCCTCAATTCGTTGCTCTAATGTCATTTTCTGATTAATAATAGCCTCTGTCAATGCATCCTCTAATGCAGTTAAATCAGTTCTGATAATCTTAATGTCATTCTGAGTAGTCTTAACCGTATTATTAAGGGTTTTTGTGTCATTAAGAATTGTAGGGTCACTAAGCCTGTTTGAAATATCATTAAGACACCCCTGTACCGTGGCAATGACTAAGTCTACTTGATATTTATATGTATTAAGCGTATCCTGTGTCGTTACTAAGCTATCGTGACTCTCCTGCAAAGCATTGGCACTTGAATTAATCTTATCCGTTATAACTCCCGATTCCGACTGCGCAGAGTCAATAGCAGCCTTAAGAACTGCATTACCGTTAATTATTGTATTTATAAGGTTCTGATAATCGTTAAGGTCATCACTAACCTTTTTCATCTTATCGATAAGTCCGTCTACGCCGCCTTCTTTTTCAATGTCGTCCGATATCTCATTGACATCGCCAAACACCTGCGTTGTTATAACCTTTACGAATTTTTGATTGATTTTTGTCTGGATTTTTTCTACAACCGTATCGGATATTTTATTTGCGACAGGATTTTTCTTTTGATTCTGATAGAAAATAATCTGCGGCTTATCCACCTTTTTCGTAAAGACATTATACATATTATATGTAAAATCTTCGCCGATAACCACAGCGGCGTAATATTCTCCGCTTTCGACGCCTTCTCTTGCCTCATCTGCCGTATCAACAAAATGCCATTTTACACTGTCGCTTCCTTTAAGATCCTCGATTACCTCATTGCCGACATTTTTGTATTCTTCTTCATCAATACAGCCCTTATCAAGTGAAATAACAGCAAGGTCGAGATTGCCCGTATTAGCGTAAGGATCCCAGTTGGAATATATATTTAGCCATGCATAAAGAGCCGGCAATATGCAAATTCCGATTGCTATTACCAGCGCAAATAAATTATGTGTGACCTTATAAACGTCATCTTTGATAAGTCTCTTAATATTATTCATAAAATATCCTTATAATAGGTTATCTGCCAATATGGCAAATTCCTTAAGTGATAACGTCTCTCCTCTTACGTCCTTACTGAATCCCGATTTCTCAATCGCCTCTGCCGCCTGCTCTCTTTCTACATTAAGCGGTTGATAATTCCTAAGTCCGTTAACAAGCGTCTTACGCCTCTGATTAAATGAAGCCCTAATGCACTTGAATAACAGCTCTTCGTCCTTAACCTGTACGCTCGGCTCTTCATTTACCGTAAGCTTAATAACCGTCGAATCTACGTTAGGCCTCGGCATAAAGCAATTTGCGGATACGTCGCATATTATCTTAGGTGTCGTATAATACTGCACAGCAAGTGACAATGCACCGTAATCCTTGCTTCCCGGACCCGTTACCATACGATTAGCCACTTCCTTTTGCACCATAACGGTTATCGACTCAATCGGAAGCCTTCTTTCAAGTAGCTCCATTATAATCGGACTTGTTATATAGTAAGGCAAATTCGCCACAACCTTAAGTGGCTTCTCATCATTGTATTCCTCGGCTATCGCCTTAATATCGGTCTTAAGTATGTCCTTATTAATTATCGTAATATTACTGAAATTAAATAACGACTCTTCCAATATCGGTATGAGATTTGAATCAATCTCCACAGCAATGACTTGTCCGGCCGCTTTTGCAAGCTCTTCTGTAAGCGTTCCTATCCCGGGACCAATCTCAAGAACCGTATCTTCCTTAGTAATATCCGCTGCATCGATTATCTCGGATAATATATGATCATCTATCAGAAAATTCTGTCCGTACTTCTTCTGTGCGCGATAATCATGTCGCTTAAGTATTGCAGATATATATGTTGGATTAGATAAATTACCCATGATTACAGCCCATATAAATCGCAGGCATTAGCCCACGTAATATCCTCTACTTTATCCTCTGACACACCCTTAAGCTCAGCTATTCTTTCTACCATATAGCGTATCAGCGTTGAGTCATTGCGCTTCCCCCTGAAGGGTGTCGGTGCCATATAAGGTGCATCCGTCTCAAGCAAAATGCTTTCAAGGGGTATGACCTCTACCGTCTCGCGAAGCTTTCTCCCGTTTTTAAATGTGATAACACCGCCAACTCCTATGTAAAAGCCCAGCTTCACGTATTCTATCGCCATCTCGGCGCTACCTGAGTAACAATGCACTACAGCACTTGTATTCAGGCGCTTCTTAGCATCCTTTAATATATCAAATGTTTCTTGCGACGCTTCTCGTGAATGAACTATTACAGGCTTTTTGACCTTATTCGCAAGTTCTAATTGTGCTAAGAACCATTCACGTTGTAGTGCGTGATTCTCCGGCTCCTTATCCCAGTAATAATCAAGTCCGATTTCGCCTATTGCCACACATTTATCATATGAAGACATATCCTCCAGCTTAGAGATGATATCGGGTATCATTCTTCGGGACTCATCCATTGTCATAGCGCCCTCATCAGCCCCTTTTATGGGAAATGTGACTTCTGACGGATGTATCCCCACACTCGCGTAGATATCGTCATATTGCTTCGCCAACTCAATAGATGCCTCTGAAGTCTTAAGCGTCGAGCCCACATTCACAATCCGCCCGACATTATTCTCCCTCATACCGGCAAGAAGCGTTCCTCTGTCCTCATCAAAGCTCTCATCCTCATAATGCGTATGTGTGTCGAATATCATCGTGTCTACCTCGTTACGTTAGTCTAAGCCTTCTTACTCGTGGAGCAATTCAGCGAGACACCTCTCTGTAGAATACTTCCGTCAGGTAATCTGGCGGGACACCCCTTCGTCAGCGGAAGTCGCGAAGGGGTCGTACCCGCAGATTACCATTCAGTACAGTCGCGAAGGGGTCGTACTCGTAAATTGCTCACGCTGATAAATACTTAACTAATTTCGGCTCCATTCGGCATATCCTTCTCTGGCGTTAACAGTGCCAGGTTACCCTTGTCATCTTCGGCACATAGTAGCATACCCTCGGACACCACCCCGGCAAGCTTCGCCGGCTTCAAATTAACAAGCACCATTACCTTCTTACCAACCATTTCCTCAGCGGAATAATACTTCTTAATACCTGATACTATCTGCTTAACTTCGCTACCTATCTGAACCTGTGAACATAAGAGCTTCTTTGACTTAGGCACTTCCTCACAGCTAATAATTTCGCCTACCTGAAATTGCATCTTAGTAAAGTCATCAAATGTTATTTCATCCTTAGGCTCTATATCAATACCCGGCTCCACCTCGCTTGAGTGTTCATCAGCGTGAAGCTCTTCTACCTTAGCCATTACTTCAACTATATCAAGTCGCTTAAATAATATCTCAGGCTCCTGTGTAATACATGTACCCGTCGGATAATTGCCTGTCTTATCAAGATCATCATATGGCACCGGCTCGCAGTTAAATTGCTCTAATATCTTATCAGCTGTCGCAGGCATGAAGCTATGAAGCAATGTAGCTCCTGTCGTAATGCCCTCCGCTAAATTGTAAAGTACCGTTGCAAGACGGTCATTCTTATTATCATCCTTAGCAAGTATCCATGGCTCCGTCTCATCAATGTACTTATTACATCTTCTGAACAAGTCAAATATAACGGAAATCGCATCAGCAACGCGCAAATCAGCCATCTTAGCCTCAACCTTGGCTTTTGTACTTGTTATTACCTCTTTGAGGTCGTCATCTACAGGCTCATTTTCCTCTTTATCAAATATTACACCGTCAAAATACTTATTACTCATTGAAATTGTACGGTTAACCAGGTTACCGAGTACATTGGCGAGGTCCGAATTAACGCGCTCAACCATTAATTCCCATGAAATGGCACCATCATTTTCAAACGGCATCTCGTGAAGCACGAAATAGCGCACCGCATCAACTCCGAATATATCTACGAGCTCATCCGCATATATAACATTTCCCGCAGACTTAGACATCTTACCGTCTGCTAAAATCAACCACGGATGGCCGAATACCTGCTTCGGAAGCGGCTCACCGAGCGCCATTAAGAATATCGGCCAATAAATAGTATGAAATCTTATAATATCCTTACCTATTAAGTGAAGGTCCGCCGGCCAAAACTTCTTGTATTGCGCCGTGCTGTTACCCTCTGCATCATAACCGATTCCCGTAATATAGTTAGTAAGCGCATCAAGCCACACGTACACTACATGATCCTCATCAAAATCAACCGGAATTCCCCACTTAAATGAGGTACGGCTGACGCACAAATCCTGAAGTCCCGGAAGCAAAAAGTTATTCATCATCTCATTCTTGCGGGCAACAGGCTGAATAAATTCAGGGTGCGTATTAATATGCTCTATCAATCTATCCGCATATTTACTCATCTTGAAGAAATACGCTTCTTCCTTAGCAGGCTGTACTTCTCTGCCACAATCGGGGCATTTGCCGTCCTTGAGCTGCGAAGTCGTCCAGAACGATTCGCACGGTGTACAATACATGCCCTCATATGCGCCCTTATATATGTCGCCCTGCTCAAACAATTTATCAAATATCTTCTGAACCTGAGCTTCGTGGTTTGCATCCGTTGTTCTGATGAATTTATCATAGCTTGTATTCATCATATCCCAGATATCCTTAACCTGGCCGGCTACATTATCTACGAACTCCTTCGGCTCAACGCCGATTTCGTTAGCCTTGTTCTCTATTTTCTGGCCATGCTCATCTGTTCCGGTTTGAAAAAATACCTCGTATCCTTCCTGCCTTCTGAATCTGGCAATCGCATCAGCAAGCACTATTTCATAAGTGTTGCCGATGTGTGGCTTACCTGATGTGTAAGTTATAGCTGTTGTTATGTAATATTTTCCTTTGTTAGCCATTGTTTTCCCCTTCATCCTAGATATGTTGATTCAAGGTCTTTGTGCTATATTCCGGTAACTGAGATGCCAAGACTCCTTTCGAAACATTGAGCGAATGCTCAGTTGAGAAAGGGGTACTTGGATCTCAGTTACACGGCATTATTGTAATCTTGAATCAAGGTCCTATTTAATCTTCCTTGATATCTGCAGATTGTTCAGTCTCATCATCTACGACCTCAGCATCAACCTTCTCAGCTCTTTCTTCCGGTGCTAACTCCTTGCCACACTTGCAGCAATATACCGAATCATTTGCGTTCTTGGCACCACAGCTTGGACAATCAACTGTTCCTTTGATTTCATCCATTTCTTCTTTGATAGCTTCCATACGCTTTAGCGCCTCATTGATAGCGTTAATCGCCTCGTTATCTGCATCATCCTTGTGCTCTTCATAGAACTTCTTACCGAGCTCCTCGTATTTTTCCTTAATTAAACGCTCTTTCTCCTTATATTCCACCTGTAGCTTAGCTGAATCTTTAACATCATTAGCCCAATCCCTAACTTCATAAGCGGCGCTCGCTAATGTATCCGCCACATCATCCAAAAATCCCATTTTCTTATCCTCCTTAGTTAATATTTATTGTGCATAGCTGTATATATTTAACATAGCTGAAGCATTGTCTCTACTATCCGAACATTCCTGTCTCACGTAGGCACACATATACCATGAATACTGAGTAGAGCGCAACCATGGATATACCTTCGCCTCGACTAATGGATTTCTTACTGATACAGAATATGTATATAAGCACTGAAAATGCGATAAGTACGCATATATCAATGATATTAACCATACTAAACGGTATCGGGCTGATGGTTGCCGCAATTCCAAGTACAAACAATATGTTAAATACATTAGAGCCAACGACATTACCGATTGCCATATCAAGCTCATTCTTACGCGCCGCAACTATTGATGTTACAAGCTCCGGCAATGATGTTCCGACAGCGCAGATTGTAAGTCCGATAATAGTATCGGATACACCAAGCGCGCTTGCTATTGCAGTAGCTCCGTCTACAACCCAATCTCCGCCAAACTTAATCATTACTCCGCCAAGCACTATGAAAATAATTGCCTTCCATACAGGATGGTCCGCTACTTCTTCTTCCATTTCATCGGCAAGGCTTCGCTCAGCTTGAACTCCGCTTTCCTGCGCCTTTTTCCTGGCTTTCATTGCTGATACTATCAACACAACAATGAACCCTACAAACAGCACCAAATATAATATACCGGCGCCCCTGTCAATCTCCCAGTTAATTCCGTAACCATCCTCGGTAAATCCAAATACACCAAGGATAATCATAAGCACTGCGCAGAATATCGAAAACGGATAATCTCTCTTAAGCACTTCCTTACTTACCGTAAGCTTATTAAATATGGCACATATTCCAAGCACCATCATCAAATTAAAGATATTAGAGCCTACTACGTTACTGACAGCAAGCGAATTCGCATTATTCATAGAAGCCGCTGCAGATACCGCTGCCTCCGGCAAGCTTGTTCCCATAGCAACAATCGTCATACCGATAATTAGTGATGGCACCTTAAGCTTCTTAGCTATCGACGAACTACCCTCAACGAA
>CAJOIL010000028.1 GCA_905234525.1 uncultured Lachnospiraceae bacterium
CGGAGTTTCCGGGTCGTTTCTTAAATCATATTTTATCCATTAAATTGTAATTGCTTATATCTTACGTAAGTGCTACAATTGCGTATATTATGAACAAATCTATCGATACAACAACCAAAAAACTCGCATTTACCGGGCTTTTCATCGCCCTGACATTTGTTATGACAATTGTATTACGCGTACCCTCTCCGACAGGCGGATATATTAACGTCGGTGATTGCGCCGTGCTCACTGCAGGCGTTATATTAGGACCTGTGTACGGAACAATTGCCGCATGTCTCGGCTCTGTAATCTCAGATATAGTTGCGGGTGCTTTTGTTTTTGCACCCGGAACGTTAGTAATTAAGGGATTAATGGCTCTTTTAGTGGGTTTACTATATAAGAAGTGTAAGAACAATATCCATACTACACTGCTTTTTGCTCTGTGCGAGATAATCATGGTAGCAGGATATTTTATATATGATGCATTTATTGTCGGATTATTAGGTGCTGATATAACATTTGCCGCGGCAATAGAAGAACTCCCGGGTAACACGATTCAAGGGGTTCTCGGTATAATTCTAGGTATTATGCTTAAAAAGTTAATTGAGGATATACTAATTAAGATGAACACTAAGAACAATGATTAAGCAAGCATAATTTATAGCAGCCACAAAATAAGTATCCAATATCGGCACGCTCATGACGAAAATCGCTTAGCCGACATTGGATACTTATTTTTTAGTGTCTTATACTCGGTAATCTTATAACCAAAACAATTATTAAATATTACATGTTAATTAAGCTTAGAACTAACGCAAGTGATAAGCACCAAGCGTCGGCTAAGCGACATTTCGTCATGAGCGTGCCGATGCTTGGTGATTATCACTTTTACACTAATACTTATTATGCACCTTCTCAATAAAGCATAGCATATCATTAACATCAACTATTGTTCCATCATCTAGGATTAGCTTACCGCTCATACGCCCAAACACCTGATGCTGATCCGATATTATAAGCTTAAAATCCATCTTTGCCGACCTATCCAATATCGGTGTAAACTCCATTTCAAATCGACCGCTTGATTCCGTAATCGTCCACGGCTTCATATAATCGGGACTATCCATGTCATACAAATCCACATCATTAGGTATATTAATGGTTACATCATCCAACTTATGAGCAACACCATCGTAGAATATAACATTTTCCGTAGCGGTACTTGTATTACCAAAGCCATAACCGATATTAAATCCTACATCATGACCGTTGATATGCGCATTTCCACTGCCCCAGTACCAGGTGTTATCATACGACCATACACCTCTGCCCCAGTCAAGCGTACCATAATCTGTCTCTTCGTTAAATGTGTATATCTTGCCATCAAAAATTATGCGACCGCTTGCCTTCATCGTATTAATCTTCTGATTGTAATAGAAGCAATGCTTCTTATCCCACGGTGTAGCAATAACCATCGTATCCATATCAGGCTGCTTAAGTCTTATGTGCGCTTCTAATGGCTTACCTTCGTAGAAATCTCTATACTTCGCATCTATCTTACGCATGCCCTCACTTGCTCGAAATCTCATATGAAGCCTTTTATCTCTATAATACGTATCGCCCTCGGAAGAGTTCTCAGGCAAATGTAATTTACCCATCGGCATAACATTAAGCACCGTCTCAGTATGCTCCCACGGATCAGACTTACTTAGATTAAGCAATGATATTGATTGCAGCCCCACATAGCCATCATCAGATATGGTAAAACAAACTGCATAGCTATCATCTTCGCCTCCGTCATGAACTACCATATAGTAGTCCCACTCCTTGATTCTAAAAGCTGGAGCCTTAATATCTGACCTGCGATATTTAAGTAGTTGACTCTTCGACCAACCGGGCTCTGTCAACTCTCCTGCTTCATTTAACAAATTATGACTTGTAACAATTTCATGACTTCGCATATTATTATCCCCCACTACAATACTACTTACCTTTGCTCTCCTTTTTTTGTTGTTTTTTTATCTCTTTTTCCTTTTTCTTGGATTCTTTATGTTCAACTACTGCTTGCTTCTTCTCTTCAAGCTTACCCATAACACTTTCTTCGATATTAGATACCTTGTCATTAAGTAATCTCTCCAACCAAGTCTTCTTCCTGCCACTATAATCACCGTTAGATACAAGGTGTGTATTCTCAGCCTGCCAATCTATTATGCGATACGCAAGATACGGTCCCATTAGTCCAAATGTCAGTATACTTCCTATGAAAAGAGGAAAATAAATCTTGAATGTAGTTCGACGAAGACCCGTAAAAACAAGACCTTCGCCATCAATTACCGCTCGATTGGTAATATAATCTATCACAAGATAGACCATATACGGAAACAGAATACATATTGTAAATACATTTATCAACCAGCTAAATGCACTAATCTCACAGCATCTTACAATATCTAACTTGAGCATTGACTTCTCATTAGAGTCGTTATCAAGAAAATGCGTATTAGCGTAACGCCATTTTTTAATCTCAGACTTGGCTATCAGCGAAATTACACACGCCACTAATACCATCGCACCCCTATGTAACCACTTAAGCCAATTCTCTCCCGTTATTACCGTCGAAAGATAATACTCAAGCACGACTATTGCAATAATAAGAAGTACTCCTATTATAATTATTATGTATAAATCTCTTATTCTGCCTTTAAATGTGCATCTTTGCCCATCAATATACGTATTGCTAACCACAATCTTAATACATTTATGATACTCATACGGAAACAATATCCCAAGTGTCAATATTGCAATAATTCCGGCCTTCAAAAACATGAAATAACATTCACGAGCCGACATATCAAGATAACTGTTATTGTCATTATGCTTCATCTATTGCTTTACCAATGTCATTACGCATGTACTTATTATCAAATTGCACCCACCCGGTTGCATCATACGCCTTGCTTCTCGCATCAATAAGTGTATCACCCTTAGCAGTTACGCCAAGTACTCTACCACCATTCGTAATGAAGTTACCGTCATTATCAAATGCAGTACCGGCGTGGAAGCAATAATACTCATCATTATCGAACTTATCAAGTCCGCTAATCTTATAGCCCTTCTCATACGATACGGGATAACCGTTTGATGCAAGCACAACGCATACTGCTGCATTGTCTTCGAACTGCAAATCTATCTTATCAAGCGTACCGTCAACACATGCTTCCATTACATCAATAATATCGTTCTTCATTCGAGGCAGAACCACCTGCGCCTCGGGGTCGCCGAATCTCGCATTGTACTCCAACACCTTAGGACCATCCTCTGTAAGCATAAGTCCAAAGAAGATTACGCCCTTAAACGGTCTGCCTTCTGCCACCATAGCATCAACCGTTGCCTGATAGATATGCTCCTTACAAAAAGCATCTACTTCATCTGTATAGAACGGCGATGGGCTAAATGTACCCATGCCACCCGTATTAAGACCGGTGTCACCATCGCCTGCTCTCTTATGATCCTGAGATGATGACATAATCTTGATTGTCTTGCCATCGCAAAAGCTTAAAACAGATACCTCATGACCTGTCATGAATTCCTCTACAACCATCGTACTTCCGGCATCGCCGAACTTCTTATCCTGCATAATAGTCTTAACACCATCAAGCGCCTCTTCAAGTGTATTGCAGATAAGAACTCCCTTGCCAAGCGCAAGACCGTCAGCCTTAAGCACAATTGGCATCTTAGCCTTCTTAATATATTCTATTGCATCATCAGGATTATCGAAATTCTCATAGGCTGCCGTTGGGATATTATATTTCTTCATTAAGTCTTTCGAAAATGCCTTACTCCCCTCTAGGATTGCAGCATTAGCCTTAGGACCGAAGCACTTAAGACCGCGCTTTTCAAATACGTCAACGACTCCACCAACTAAAGGATCGTCCATACCGATTATAGTAAAGTCAATCTTATTCTCCTCAGCAAAGTCCGCAAGCTTATCGAACTCCATTGCTTTAATCGGCACAAGCTCTGCCACCTGAGATATACCGGCATTGCCCGGTGCGCAATATAACTTATCTACCTTGCTTGATTTCGCTACCGACATGCATATAGCATGCTCCCTACCGCCACTGCCTACTACTAATACTTTCATAAATCTGCCTCCTTTAATTCCGAGCAACTGATGACATTATGCCCGATCGCCTCATGACGAAAATCGGCTTGTCGGGCAAATGCTCCTCAGTTGCCAATAACAAAACCAGCTTGATAGCAATTGCTCCTTCACTGCCGATAACGTACTTTTCTGTGAAAATACTAATCAACTGCAAATATTGCACTATACCATGCAGTGTAGAACATAATTCCCAATGAGCCGATTTTCGTCATGAGGCGGTTGGGAATTATGTTCTACGCTGCCAATTCATACTCTATTATATACTATCATATCAATAGTCTAAGCTCGAACTAAAAGGTATACATATATAGTCAATTAAAAAGTCACACGTCACCATGTGCAATCATATCAATAGCCTTAGGAAGTATAACCCACTCAGCCTCCTCCATAACACGCCTCTGTAGTACTTCAGGCGTATCATCAGGCTGTACCTCTACTGCTTTCTGCAATATAATCGGCCCTGTATCCGTACCTTCATCCACAAAATGCACAGTCGCACCTGTAATCTTAACACCACGCGCAAGCGCACCTTCATGCACCTTAAGCCCATAATACCCCTTACCGCAAAATGACGGTATAAGCGATGGATGAATATTAATAATCTTATTAGGATACTTCTTAACCATCTCAGCAGGAATATTAACAAGAAAGCCCGCTAATACAATTAAATCAGGCGACAATCTATCCATTTCCTCCACAAGCGCACTGTTAAAGTCATCCCTTGTATCAAACTCCCTCGGCGAAATACATTTCGCAGGAATATTATTCTCCTTAGCACGAACAAGTGCATAAGCATTTTGATTATTACTTACGACCTCAATTATCTTAGTATCTCTGATTGTATTATTGTTGATTGCATCTATGATGGCCTGTAAATTAGTACCGCCACCTGAGACTAAAACTACAATATTCATTAACTACTCCAATATCTATACTAATTCCACGTCACCGTTGCCTGCCACCACATCACCGACTACAAATGCTTTCTGCCCTGCTGACTCAATGCCGGTAAGTGTAGCATCAACATCCTTGGAATCCACAGCTATCACCATTCCAAGTCCCATGTTAAATGTGTTATACATCATTTCCTCTGCTATATCACCTGTAGACTGAATCAACTTGAATATAGGTGGAATATCATAAGAATCCTTCTTAACAACTGCCTTAACACTGCCCGGAAGCATACGAGGAATGTTCTCATAGAAGCCTCCTCCCGTTATATGCGAGCAACCGTGAATTGTAACACCTGCATCCTTAACAGCCTTAAGAGCTTTAACATATATAATAGTCGGACGAATAAGTGCTTCGCCAAGCGTCTCACCCAATTCATCATAGTACGTATCAAGACTTTCTTTACTCATTTCAAATACATTTCTAACAAGCGAAAAGCCATTCGAGTGAACACCGCTTGATGCAATACCGATAAGCAAATCACCGTCCTTAATTGCTTCACCTGTGATAATATCCTTCTTATCGCATACACCAACACTAAAGCCTGCAAGGTCATATTCATCCTCCGGCATAAGACCCGGATGCTCTGCTGTCTCGCCACCGATAAGCGCACAACCTGATTGCTTGCAGCCTTCTGCAACACCGCTTACAATTGTTGCGATTCTTTCGGGATAATTCTTACCGCATGCAATATAGTCAAGAAAGAATAACGGTTCGCCACCTGCGCATGCAACATCATTAACGCACATGGCAACAGCATCAATACCTATCGTATCATGCTTATCCATGAGAAATGCAAGCTTAACCTTAGTGCCGCAGCCGTCAGTTCCGGAAAGTAATACGGGCTCCTCCATATCCTTAATTGCGCTCATAGAAAATGCGCCGGAGAAGCCGCCGAGGCCGCCGAGCACTTCAGGTCTTAGTGTGCCTTTCACGCTTTCCTTCATAAGCTCTACAGACTTGTAGCCTGCTTCAATATCAACTCCTGATGATTTGTAGTCCATAAGTTCCTCCATTAAGTATTATTCCGAGTAGCTTAGGACATTTGTCCCAACCGCCTCATGACGAAAATCGGCTTGTTGGGCAAATGCTCCTAAGCTACCAATATTGTACTAATCCGTGCAGTATAGAACATAATTTCCCAACCGCCTCATGACGAAAATCGGCTTATTGGGAATTATGTTCTACACTGCCGATATAGTCTTAATGCTACATTATAAAAACGCTTCATATCCATTCTTCTGCAATTTGTCATCTTTTGCAACTACGCCGGCCTTCATCTCTTCCGAATAGCTGTTGAGCTTAGCGGCTAGGTCGTCGTCGTTGGTTGACAGGATTTTAGCGGCGAGGATGCCTGCATTGGCTCCACCGTTGATGGCAACTGTTGCAACCGGAATGCCGGATGGCATCTGAACGATAGAGTATAGCGAATCAACACCTCCTAAGTCAGATGTCTTCATTGGTATACCGATTACGGGACCTTCGAATAGCGCTGCACACATACCCGGTAAATGTGCTGCCTTGCCGGCACCGGCAATAATAACCTTAACACCTCTATCCTTAGCAGTCTTAGCATAATCGAAGAATATATCAGGCTCTCTATGTGCTGATATAATTCTCATCTCATATTCAATCCCAAACTTATCTAACATCTGAGCAGCCTTACTCATAACAGGCATGTCAGAATCACTTCCCATAACAATACTTACTCTTGGCATAATTAGTCTCCTTTGTATTAAGATTACTTCCACGCTCTACGGTGTGAGCAACACCCCGTCACTTAGAATGTGACTTAGGTGTTCTCACACCTACGAGCGTATCTAGTATACCATATATTTACTTAAGTGGCGAATTCAACTCTTCGCAACCTGCCACAACAAATAAACCATCCTTAATTATAGGAATATGTTCTCCTTCAGGCGTCACTGCCTCTATCAGTGCAAGCTCATCAAACGGCATGGTAACATCCGTGTGACAATTGAAATACGCCTGACTAACGTCTGTATCTCTAAGCGCAGAGCACTCATTCTCCTTAGCTATTATCTCCTTGCCATCGGGGTTATATAAAGTAACATTCTCTTCATGAGAGTAACAGGTATCGCCAAACGCAAAGTGCGGACCGGTCTTTTCCGCTATTAGAATAGGAAGCTTTCCCTCAATATCAAAATCTCTTGCCATACGATAAGCTGTCGTATTAGTCCCGATTGCAAATTCGCCTATGGGAAGTGTCTCATGTCTATGTAACACATTTTCAAAAATATAACGCTTACCCTCTGCTTCATCCTCGAAATTATCGCATGAATAATTAACTACCTTACCATCCTTAACCTCAATTACAAGGTTCTTATATGCAAGTCCGTTAAGAAATACGTGACTTACATTAAGGGTACCCTCTGTCCCTGTAAGAACCGGTGATGTAAAGACTTCTCCGACAGGAATGTTAACATCAGCCACACAATTCTCGAAGTTAGTCTGCTTATCAGGCTCGGTAAGTGTATGCAAAATAACCTTAATATCAGTACAATTATCACCCTGTCCCATTACATGGACATATTCGGCCTTATCTAACACATCAATAATACACTGTTGCATCTTAAGGTATTTATCATAATCTAAGGTATTAAGCTCCATCGTCTTATCGAAGACTTTACTGAAGAATTCATCGTCGCCGATTTCAGGTATGGGAAATGCGATTATGGTATATGAGTATTCGTCTCTTGGAAGATACGTATTATTAATAACACCCGCTTTGGACATATACTCTACATTCCACTTATTCTGATCATCGGTAAACTTATATGCGCTTATCTTATTAATAGGCTCAAAATCAGCTTCACCGAACGTCTCAATAACAGCCGGTCCGGCAAACTTATGCGCCTTATCGGCAAATTCCTTGAATGCTTCTTCCATACATTCCAATCTGCGATTGTAGAATCTCTTATCAAAGTAGTAGCCTTTATCATTTCTATGATCATAGAGCCACTGCTTGTTCATAGAGCTAAGGTACGTATTCCTGCTTCTTGGTCCTCCTGCAAATGACAATACACCATCACGTGAAAATACAGGCGTCAAATTATATTTCGCAAAAATCTCTTTGCTTCTTCTTACAACACGCTCCAAGCCTATCGGAAATTCTACCTTAACAATAGACTTAGACGATAAATCCTTACCCATTGCTTCATAGCCTTTAACAAAGCCTCCTACATAAGTAGACGCAATATTATCGATATCATCATCGCTTAACGAATTAATATACGATGCCAAGCGTAATTCGTTATCACTGATAGGAACACCATAAGCATACAGATAATTTGTCTTGGTTAAATCTGCATTTGCAACGATACTTGGAATTACATTATTATCATCTTCAAATAATGCTTTAACGCTGTTATATTGGAATATCTCACAATAATCATGATAGAACCAATAGATACACTCATTATTCCTGTGACGTGCCTTATCAATATCAGGCGTATCGCTTGCAAGCTCATCTACATATACACCATACATTTCCAAGAACAACTCAGTATACACAACAATTAATTCCAACTGTGAATCGTAAGCCCAAGGAACAAGCGCCATTAGTTCATTATAGATAAATGCGTACTGGTCGGGATTAAGAAAAGAATCGTCATAATTAATTATGTCCGAATAAACGGACATATTATCATCAGACAGTTTATTTATATCAGTATTTTCAATGTCAGCAAGCGAATACCCCGCTCTGTATATATTAATACATCTAAGTATATGCTTAGCTACATGCTCAAAATAAGGAGCATATTTATTAATATGCTCATTCTCTATCTCTCTGATTCTATTCTCTGCAAGCTCTAATCTCTCTAAAAGGTATTCCTCATCTACCTCGAATCTGTCTTCACTCATTATTTACTCCTAAGCAAAAATCAATCCAAACAAATACAGTAATCCCAATGCAATAATGGGAATTACAAGCCCAACAATTCTCGAAACCAAATTGTAATTATTCATCTTAAATCTACGTCGCCCTATTACAAAGCAAGGAATGGTTGCAAGGAAGAAAACCATTCCAAGCGCACCTACAAAATTAGGAACATCACCACCTGTATTAATAGCGAGAACAATGCATACAATAAGATATATAATCGCAACACCGGATATAATCGCTACCGTAATACTTGTATTAGACGGACTCTTCTTAGATTCTGTCGCCCACCGACGACGTCTGTGTCTGTTATTCATCACTTAACTCCATATTGCTCATAATATGTATCAATTGAAGATTTCAATGTATCATCAATAACTACTCGACCATCAATCTCACGATTATACAGATACTCTACCACTTCATCCATAGTAACAATGGCATTTGTATCAAATCCGTACTTCTTATTAATCTCATCAAGAGCACTTAGCTTACCGCCAAGTCCAACCTCCATACGATTAAGACTTACCATAAGCCCTACAATCTCTACATCAGCTGCCGCTCTAACCTTGGGCACTGTCTCCTCCATTGATTTGCCGCTTGTTGTAACATCTTCTATCATCACAACCTTGTCGCCATCCACGGGCTTAGCTCCGAGAAGTCCGCCTTTATCGGCGCCATGATCCTTGGCCTCTTTTCTGTCAGAACAATACTTTACTTCCTTGTCGTATAGCTTAGAATAAGCCATTGCCGTTACAACAGCAAGCGGAATGCCTTTATATGCGGGCCCGAATAACACATCAAAATCATCGCCATATGATGCGTGAATAGCCTTCGCATAGTATTCGCCGAGTCTTGTTAATTGACTGCCTGTTACATATGCACCGGCGTTCATAAAAAATGGGGATTTGCGACCGCTTTTCAATGTGAAGTCGCCGAATTTAAGGACATCCGACTCAACCATAAATTGTATGAATTCTTCTTTGTATGATTCCATTGTGCCTCCTCTTTATATCCGTGCAACTTCGGACATTTGTCCCAACCGCCTCATAACGAAAATCGGCTTGTTGGGCAAATGCTCCTAAGCTGCCGATGATATACCTATACCATTAAACGTCTTCCCATTTGCTCTGGGTTGGTTGAGTATACCATTGCCGTATCTAGCGTAATCTTGCCGGCTCTGTATAATTTCTCAAGACTTCCGTTCATTGTGCACATTCCTTCATCTGCACCTTGATAAATGACATTATCAATCTGATATATCTTCTCTTCCCTAATCATTGTCTCGATTGCGGGTGTAACCTTCATTATCTCGAAGCATGGCACAAGGCTTCCGTCAACTGTCGGAACAAGCTGTTGCGATACAACCGCCTTAAGAACCATAGAAAGCTGTACTCTAATCTGTGCCTGCTGTCCTGCCGGGAAGACATCTATAATTCTATCAATTGTCTTGGCCGCACCGATTGTATGAAGCGAAGATAAAAGCAGTTGACCTGTCTCGGCCGCCGTAAGAGCCGTGTGAATCGTCTCATAATCTCTCATTTCACCAAGAAGAATTACATCCGGCGCTTGACGAAGTGCCGCACGAAGAGCTGTATCATAATTCTCGGTATCCTGCATTACTTCTCTCTGAGTAATTATTGATTTGTCATGACTGTGTAGGAACTCAAGCGGATCCTCAAGGGTGATAATATGACCGGGTCTATTGTGATTAATCTTATCAATAATACATGCAAGTGTAGTTGACTTACCACTTCCGGCCGGTCCTGTTACAAGCACCATACCCTTGCGGATATCGGCTAAGTCCATAATAGAATCAGGTATATTAAGCTCTGATGGATTAGGAAGTGTAAATGTTACAATTCTAAGAACTGCAGCATATGAATTCCTCTGCTTATAAGCGTTACACCTAAAACGTCCTACGTGCTCAATTGAAAAAGAGAAATCATCATCACCGCTTTCTTTGAGCTTATTCATATCTCGCTCAGCTATCTGATATATCTCATTAATAAGATGCAATGTATCTTCTGTCTTAAGCTTCTCCTCATCCGGCAAAGCAGTCATTATGCCGTTACACTTTGCTGTTACACAAGACGCCGGAATAATAAATACATCCGAGCCTCCCATATCAACAGATTTGCGAAGTATCTCTTCAATTCTCATGTTCATAATTGCCTCCTTATCGCATCCAAAACAGAGTTTTGACACTAAAAAAATATATCATAAGACAGCTCTGTTTACAATGAACTTAGCCTATTCTGTTTATAGCATAGCCATTTTAAGTCTTGCTATCTCTTCTTTTAAACTCTTATTTTCAGCTTCCAGTTTTTTGCGTTCAGCCTCACCCTCTGCGCGACCGGTGGCTAAGCCCTCTGCGCGGCCGGTGGCTAAGCCCTCTGCTAAGCCCTCTGCAACAGCCTTACTCTTTTCTTCCTCTATCTCATCCTTCATTAAGTCTCTTAATGCATCACACATATATCTTTCCTCCTTAACTCTATCATATACACTACGATTTGCTGCTACACTAATCTGTAACAATGCATCTACATTTTCTCTATCACCTTGATCAACATAATTCGATGCCTCTGACACGAATATTCTGGCGTCATTCTCATCAACATTATCTGATAATATTTTAAGTGCACGATGCTGTTCATGGTCTAATTGAGTAGTTACAACTATCTGCACGGGCATCAACATATTACCCGTAACATAATATATCCCGGGATAATGCTCTTTTATATCGCAACCAAGCTCTCTTAATTGATAGAATAGCTTACGCGGAAAAGCCTGTCTGATAAACGTTAATGTCAATTCTGTTGCTTTCCTCTCGTCAGCATACTTACCTAAGCTCTTGTACAGATAAGCATAAGACAAACCCTTATAGAATTGGTCTATCCCCAATGTATCCTTGGGATTCTTATACTCTATTATATTATGTTGTCTAAATATGGCTCCTATATCATTACTTAATACATCTCTGCTATTCTTCTTAACAATAAGCATATCCATCGATAACGACTTCTTACTTAATTGATATTCTCTCAGAAACTGTAGTAAGCTCTTCTCCTTCCGAAACTCTAACTCTATGGCACCATAGAAGCCATTGTGCCACTGTTTTCTCTCTTTAATTTTACTCATAGGCAATTTCTCCTTTCTATACAGCAGGAGCTAATGCCTATAATTAATAACTCCTGCTTATTGTAATTATTGGATAATAAGCAGGAATTTCTATGAAATAATAGATTGAATTAGAATCTAATGAATACTGTGTGAAATCTTCTGCTCCTCTAAATATTAACATCATAGAGAGAAAATTACAAGTGACTATTTGTCAGAAACATCTATATGATTATGACCATCTTTGGAATGATGAAATATTATAATCTATTCCCATTGTATTTGTTATATCACCCTTATTATATTTTAGAGAAATCTACCCTGCCCACACCGAAATCGGTTGCGACGGATTCCACTCTGTCGTGTTATATAATGCAAAATTAGTAACTCTCGGCTCTGCGCCGGTCATATCTATTGTAACACGAATTACTTGCGAATCGTTAACCTTAACAGCATATTCTGCATTGCCTTCATGAAGTGTCACTCCATCAATAGATGCGCATATATCTGCCGGTATCATGCCCTGCCGTCTCATATTAACAATCTGTGCCTTTATAGCATTAGCCTTGCCTTCTGCCTCATAATACTGCGATACAAACGTAAGATTCTTATCGGATAATTTGGCATCAGAACGCGCTGTCGTGAGAGCTAGTATACCAAGTGTAGTAAATACAACTATCACAAGCATCATTATTACTGTTGTAAAGCCTGTGCCGAATTTGGCTCGAAATTCTCTCTTCATAACTACACCTGCCGCTCGTAAGCTGTATCAAAAGCTAAGACACCATTTCCATTCGCGTCTGAAACCTTAACATTAACCTTGATTAGAGGCAGTGCTTCATCATTAACCGCACTAATCTCTTCTGTGTAATAAGCCTTAGTCCTATCACACTCCTTAAGTTCACTATCAAAGTATAATATCTTGCTGCCTTCACCAATAGCTCCGCTTCTATACTCATTCATCTGATTCTCCACTACAACCGTAAGCTTTGTCTTGGCTGAGCTTGCAGTCGTAACGGTATACGACTTAGCAAAAAGCTGTATAGTAATAATTGATGCGATAGCAAAAAACAATACAACTATTATTAATTCAATTAGTACTGCATTAATTTTACTGACTTTTTTCATCTATAGTTCCTTTGAATCATTGTAAACTATATCGATTTAGAATTCATCGTCTTATCTATAACGTAATTCTCACCGTTTAAATCAAGAGTAATCTTAATATTGTTACCCGTCTTAACAACCTTCATGGCATCAAGACTTGTAATCGTATCACCCATACCAAGCTTAAGCTCATTGTCCTTAGTTAGATATTCCTGTAATTTGCCGTCTGCCACATAGATAGCAGTCTTCATAGACGTCTCATTGTTATTATTAGACAGAATAATTACATCCTTTCCATCGATATTAACAACATCTACGCCACCTTCATAGTCATTGCTTCTAAGCTTATTCTCTAAGTATGACATGCTAGACCTTATCTTCGCATTACTCTCAACCTTATCTGAAATGTTAGTGTAAAACGAAATTCCCACAACAACTAATACAAGTGATAATACGGCGAACACGCTAAAAATAATAAATATTAAAATGTCCTGCATTACATGACGACGCATTCTATTCACCTTTAACCTTTACTTCAATACTGGGCATGATATTAGATGCAAAGACCTCATAATTAATCGTAAAATCATCTTCATTAATAATTATTCCGTAGTTATCCTTAATATACTTAAGGCTCTCGGGATATCTACCCTCTATTGCATAGCAACTAACAGCCGCCTTACGAATGGCTTCCTCTTGTACGCTTGCTTGCTCCCCGCTTGCTCTGCTGCTGATATTAGCCGACCAAAAGATTATCGCTAATATAACAAGAATAAAAGCTATCGGAGTAATAAAGGATTTCCAAAAACTCTTCTTCATAAACGATTACCCCATACTGCTGATTAAAATGCTTACCCCACACTGCTGATTAAAATGCTTACCCTATACTGCTGATTAAAATTCTTACCCCATACTGCTGATTATAGTAATAAGCGGAAGCATTACCGATAAGAGAATTGCTCCTACGAGCACTGTCATAATAGCTACAAGAACAGGCTCAATCCACGAAATCAAGTTGTGGATACGTGTATCAACTTCATCGGCATATATCTCTGCTATCCTTGAAAATGCTCTATCGCTTTGACCTGTCGTAATACCAATTTGAATCATACGAAGCGTCAGCTTATCAAAAAGCTCTGCCTCCTCTAATGCCTTACCGAAGGATGTATCAGCATTTACAAGCTCAAGACACTTATGTATCTTAGCTACGTATTTTTCATCTTCTACAATATCAGCTGACATCTCCAAGCTCTCGGTTAGATTATAGCCGGAGCTTATCATCATAGCCATAACAGATGCAAAACGCTCTGTTGCAATTCTGTCTCTTATCTTAGCAACAGGCTTAAGCAATTTGCCTGCCGCATTAAGTGCCTGCTGCTTCTTATCAGATCTTAACAGTAAGCCAAATATTACTGCGATAATAATAAATATAAGAAGAATAACAAGAACAACTATACCGATGATTGTACATATATTGATAACATCATTGGTGGTCTCGGAAAAGTCCGCACCAAGGTTACGAAATACCTCCTGGAATATCGGAAGCACTTTGACAACAAGAAGAAGTACAACTGCTCCCATTACAACCATCATTATTGAAGGCTGAAGCACAGCAGAACGAATCATATCGCTAATCTTACTCTCTCTATCGTAAAACTTAGAAAGATTATCCATTACGTCTTCTAATTTACCGCTTCTCTCGCCGACATTGAGCATCTGAAGCATATAAGCCGGAAAAATACCTGCATTCTTACATGCATCATAGAAGGAGCTGCCTCGTCCGTACTCTGCATTAATCTCAAGAAAATATTCTTCATACTTAGTATCCTTGTAATTCTCGCATACAGCCTCCAAGCCCTCGTACAAAGGCACTCCGGACTTAAGAACCATTGCAATCTGCTCACAAAATATCGATATTTCGTCTTCAGCAATTACTTTCTTATCACTCATTTAACACTCCTTATACTCTATTAGTATTCCTTCTCCATAGTATAGTCGGATTCTTTGTGACCTTTGCCATCCATTGTTGTGTCCATCCATTCCCACTTACCGTCTACATATACCTGCGACCATGAATGTGTAATATTCTCCGGTTGAACCTTGCCGATTACAAGCTTCGTCGGTATTCCCTGCGCTCTCAGCATCGCCGAGAACAATGCACAATAATCAAAGCAAATACCCTTTTTAGACTTCATAACCTCCTCTAAGTCAGGAATATATCCGGACTCAACTTTAGCTGCAAGCTCCTTATCATAAGTCATATTATCAACTACCCAGTCATAGATGGCATCAACCTTTGCCCTATCACTCGAAAGGTTCGCACACAGCTCCTGAGACTTCTGTACCGCAGCCGTGTCATTAGTATACCATACATATTGACTCGGATATACAAATACCCTATTAGTATCACTCATATTAACATCAAATTCCGCTTGATAGAGTGGTGTATAGCTTGTACCGCCGGCGTTCTCCAACACTCTGACCTTGTATGTGCCATTACCCATCTGTAGCGGATAAATATCATACACGCCGTCACTTGCAAGATCATAATTATAGCTATGGTCTCCAAGCATGACCTGCGCCTTAATCTTGTTAGACTTGCCTTCGCACTTAACCGCAACGTAGCCGTCATTGACGTTGCTTGCATCAATCGTAACTCCATCGCCGGAATATACTACCGTGCCCGGCGTCTCGGGAATTAGGACATTATAGTCACCGCTCGGAGAGTTGCCTTCTGCGTCGATAACCGTTGTTTTCGAGCAAGAGCAGCCGGTCACACCAATCGTTATAATTAATGCTAATATGCATGTTGTTAGTTTGATATGTTTATGCATTTAATTTCCTTCTTAATTCACACACCCAATTAATTCATTAATATCATCTATATCATTATCTCTCATATACTTCTCTATACCGTCGATTACTTCAATTGTAACATTCGGATTAACGAAGTTGGCTGTGCCCACTGCCACCATCGTAGCACCTGCCATAATCAGTTCAAGTGCGTCCTCATAAGTACTTACACCACCCATTCCGATAATGGGGACATTTACGGCATTCGCCACTTGGTATACCATCCTAACAGCAACCGGATGAACAGCAGGTCCGCTCATTCCGCCTGTCTTATTGGCAAGCACGAATTGTCTTCTGTTAATATCTATCTTCATGCCTGTTATTGTATTGATCAGCGATACGCCATCCGCTCCGCCGGACTCTGCTGCCTTTGCAATCTCAGTAATATCGGTTACATTGGGGCTTAACTTAATGATGACAGGTTGCTTCGCCTTAGACTTAATCTCCTTTGTAATGCTCTCCACATTCTTAGGCTCTGTACCAAGTGTAATTCCGCCTGCCTTAACATTCGGACACGATACATTAATCTCAAGCATATCAACATCTTCATCGGCAAGACGTTCTGCAACTGCCACATATTCTTCAGGTGCATGCCCACAGACATTAACAATGATTTTCGTATCATATTGTCTGAGGAACGGTATGTCCCTTCCCACAAATGTCTCGATTCCCGGATTCTGCAGTCCGATTGCATTAAGCATACCTGAGCTAACCTCTGCCACTCTGGGTGTGGGATTGCCGGTCCACGGCACGTTAGCCACGCCCTTGGTTGTAACAGCACCGAGTCGACCCAAGTCAACGAATTCGCAGTACTCCATACCCGAACCGAAGGTACCGGACGCCACCGTCACCGGATTCTTAAATTCTATTCCTGCAATTTTAACTCTTGTATTCATAGTTTAACCTCATCCGCCAAAAATACCGGGCCGTCTTTACACACACGCTTATTATTAACTCCGCTATGATCGTCTATACCGGTTGATTCGCACACACATCCGAGGCAAGCACCGACACCACATGCCATACGCTCCTCTAAGGATACGTAGCATAATGCATCGGTATATTTGGCGTGTGTCTTAACAGCACTAAGCATTGGCTTCGGTCCGCATGCCAATATCACATCGCCCTTAACATGATTTAGCTTAATAGCATCAACAACCGTGCCCTTAGTTCCGAGACTGCCGTCATCTGTTGCTATATATGATTCGTTGGCGATACTTAATTCCTCTTGGAGAAATGTGTCATCGCTCCGATAGCCCATTACGGCAATAGTCTTAATATAACGACGTCTTAATTCTTCTGCGCACGCAACCATCGGTGGCACACCAACTCCGCCACCGACTAATATAACGGTACTTGCAGGATTGATATCATCTATGGGATATCCGTTGCCAAGCGGTCCCATAAGCGTAATCTTATCTCCGGCCTTATAAGTACTGAACTCAGTCGTACCCGCTCCTACAGCTCTATATACCACTCTTATTGTCATGTCCTTAGCATTAATCTGACAAATGCTAATCGGACGAGGCAGTAGCTTAGATTCGTCCTTAGTATATAGCGAAACAAACTGTCCCGGCTTAGCGCTAAGTGCAATCTCTGTCTCAATTGTCATAGAATATATTCCATCGGCAAGCTTGTCCGTGAATATAACATTTCCAATAGTCTTAACCATAATATCATCCCACACTTACGTCGATGCAATTACTTATGCATCGTAACCTCCACTTGATTGTAAGGAATGGTGATTCCCGCCTCATCAAGTGCATACTTAACATCCTCAAAAAACTGCCACATTGTATCAAAATAGGTATCCATTTCCACAAACACCCTAACGCCTATATTAACCGAACTGTCACCTAAGTCATTAACAAATACCTTGAGCTCATCCTCCTTAATCCTGGTCGGAATATCCTCGGCAACCTTACGAATCACAGCCTTGGCTGTCTTAATATCATCCTCATAGCTGATAGGAAATGTCTTATTAATCATTCTCTTATTCTCTCCGGTGATATTGGTAAGAGAAGTATTGGCTAGGTTGCCGTTAGGAACAACCACTATCTCATTCTGAATAGTCCTAAGCTTAGTGTAGAAGATTGATATCTCTATTACAGTACCTTCATTGCCCTTCGTATCCTCCAAAATATAATCGCCCACCTTAAATGGGTGCAGTACCAATATTAGGACACCCCCTGCAAAGTTAGACAGAGAGCCTTGAAGTGCAAGTCCGGCAGTAACAAATATTGATGCGACTGCTGCCGCAACAGATGTTGATGTAATACCAAAGAGATTAAGAATCACTATACCGATAACAATATAACCCAGTCCTCTGATTAGTCCGTTAATGAATTGTATTGCACCGATATCAGCCTTTTTTCTGTTAAGTGCCTTAGTAGCAATCTTATTAAATAGCTTAATAAGCTTAAGTCCGATGAAAAGAACTATAAGGGCTAGTACTACCGACCAAAAAAAGCTTAGTGCCGTAGGAAGAAACGATTCAAGCCAAGACTTAAGCGCACCGTCTTTAATGTTGCTGATAATGGTAGTTGAAAGCGAGTCTGTCATAATAACCTACCTCTCAATCTCATGAATAAACAGTCCGCTTCTAAGCTTGGGTTCGAACCATGTAGACTTAGGTGGCATAAGACGATTAGCATCAGCTACCGCAAATAATTCGCTTATATCTGTAGGATACATAGCAAATGCTACCTTCGAATCTGTCTTACATCTACGCTCTAACTCCTCAAGCCCTCTGATACCACCCACAAAATCAATCCTATCATCTGCTTTGGGATCATGTATGCCGAAGAACGGCTCTAAAATCAAATCCTGCAAAAGTGCAACATCAAGGCCGTCAACAGGATCGTTTGATGTATACTGAGTCTTAATCTCATATAGGCGCCACGTAGCACCATCATACAAACTGACTTCGCCCTTCTTAGCCGGATTAATAGGCTTGCTGTCTTCTCTTATAAATGTAAATACTTCGCCCATTGTATCCAGCAATTCATCAATATCATGGCCGTTCATATCCTTAAGAACTCTGTTATAATCTAATATCTTAAGCTGCTCATCCGGGAAAAGCACGGAAAGGAAATAGTTAAACTCCTCATCACCCGTGTAATTACCCTTAGCCTTGCGTCGCATCTTACTTACCTTAACGGCACTTGCACATCTATGATGACCGTCAGCGATATAGATACTATCGGTTTTAGCAAATTCATCTTGAATTATCTTAATATCATTATCATCATCTATAACAAATACTCTATGCCTTACTCCGTCTTCCGAGGTAAAGTCATACTCAGCACTACCCGTCTTAACACGATTAACAACTTCATCAATTACGTCTCTGTCTCGATATGCCAAGAAAATCGGCCCCGTCTGCGCACTACAGGTATCAACATGATGAATCCTGTCAATCTCCTTCTCAGCTAATGTATTCTCATGCTTCTTAATAATACTGTTATCATAATCATCTACTGATGATGCAGCCACAATACCTGTCTGAATGCGACCATCCATTGTAAGCTCATAGATATAATAGCAAGGCTTATTATCTCTGATGAATTGTCCGCCCTCAACCATACCTGAAAGCAGCTCAGATGCTTTATCATAAACTCTCTCATCATACGTATCAACCGTATCATCGAAGTTAGTCTCTGCTCTGTCTATCCTAAGAAATGTGTATGGCTTGCCCTTAACCTCTGCGCAAGCCTCTTCTCTGTTATATACATCATAAGGAAGTGCCGCAATATCCTTAGCGTACTCCTTAGCCGGTCTAATCGCCCCAAAGGGTCTAATATCAGCCATCATATCTCTCCTGTGAATCAGTTTTCCAACATTTGTATTTCATACAAATGTCGCCTTGTCGTAAGGGTTCCGTCGCAAGCGACACCTTATGACATATTATAACACAAAGAACACAATCAGCAAAATTCCTTTTTCGTAACATTGAACGAACGTTCAGTTGAGAAGAAGGACATTTTGTGATTGTGTTCTATACACTAATTGTTCAATTGAGAAAAGGTATTTTATGATTTTGTTCTATATACTAATCATTCAGTTGCAAAAGTCACTACAGTATCATTAAGATCCAAAACGTAATTATATGATACGGAATCGGCAATCCGCTTGATTACCCCGTAATTATCTGATACAAGTGACTGCGTCTCACTATCCTTATCGAAAATTATACACTCTCCGTCATCAAGCATTACGAATCTTATCTCCTTATCGGAGAAGCAGAACATAATCTGGTTGCGAAGCTTCTCATCAGATGATGCCTTAACGGAATATGCAACCATTTCCTCCATACAAAGACCTATGCGATTGGATTTTATCTCTGAATAATTGTTTTCCAAAGCATACTCTTGTATCATCCGAGATGCATCTGTCGCTTCTTCAGGTTCCACACTTAAATATATTCTCTTAATATCAACATCACTTGCTCTGTCTTCCTTTAATACGATTCCGTATTTAATGAAATTAGCAAAAAGAATAATTAATTGTGCAATCGTAAACGAAAGCCATATATACGGTGCATCCATAAAAAGCCCTATAACATATGCAAAGAGTGGTACCACAATGTTACCCACTGCCGTTATTATGGTTGAGAACCTATGGTACTCTCGTGCCGTAAAATACATGCGAAGCATGGCATTTATTCCTAATAGTATAAATGAGATTGCATATAATTTAAGCGATAATTCTCCACCCTTTGGAATCTCTTTTACTCCTTGAAGAGTATAGAACAATTCCGGCCATATTATTACGACCGCAACGATTACACCGGCAAGAAGTACAGTAAGAATTATACTTTGTTGCAAGAGCCCTCTTACGCTCTTTTTCTCATCCACACCATTCATAAGTCCAACCATAGGGCGCGCCGCGCCTTGAACAGATGTCATCATAACATTGGCAATAGAGAATGCAAATGCCGCAACTCCCTTGATGACACCACCCGCATCTCCAAAGTATTCTATGAGTACCACTATTAAAACATAATTCTGAATGGCACTAACCGCCGAATAAGCAGCTTCAGGCAGACCCTTTACAATTATTTCTTTAACATCGGCTCCCTTAGACTTAACACCGCCGGAATTATACATATCACTTTTCTTAAAAAGGTATAGTACTGTTGCAACACAACGAATAATGTTGGCACAAAGTGTACCGTAGCCGGTACCGGCAACTCCCATATCGAAAAGTCCGACAAAGACAAGATCAAGCACAAGATTAGAGACTCCCTCAAGTATTGCCATCCCCATAAGTACCTTCATCTTACCGATTGCTTGTAATTGATATACTCCTACCGTATTAATCACCGAAAATGGTGTGGCACACATTACACCAATTGCGTAACTGGTAGTATAGCTTAGCACATCTCCCGACAGCCCATAGGCTTTTATCATAATATAAACTACAGGAATCTGAACTATCGAAATAATAATTGCAAATATGATAGATGTTTTTTTGATGGCATCCTTGGCACGATTAAGCCCCTCTGTATCTGTATCACCCATTCGAAGAGAAAGAACGGTAGATGAACCCATTGATACTATCGCTGTTAATGCACCTATCGCCAAAAGAATCGGATTAAAGAAGCTGATTGACGCAAGCGCATCAGCTCCCACCATATTACCCGCAACAAGACTGTCAACTGTTATAAGCAGCATAGTTGATATATTCGTTGCAATTAATGCAGGCAGAAAACGCATAAGCTTATTGCCCGTAAGGTCACCTTTAAGCGGGTACTTCTTCTCTATTTCTGTAACATTTTCATTATCTTCTACAACTGACCAATTTAATACACTCATATATAATTCTCCCTATATATTGTATCTATAATCTTAGGTAGATTCTCTGTTCTTTCATCAGGATGCTCCTCAAATCTGTCAATGGTCATCTTAATCTCATTTAACATATCAAAATCAACGAAAGCTTTTCTCTCTACCTCTGTTGTCCCATGTGATAATTCAAGAAAACATTTTACCTTCTCATTATGTAACATTTTAACCAAATCAAAATATCCGTCAACGGGCTTCGTCGACATGGATTCTAAACTCCTCTGATTATAGTTAAACATTATTATATCAGATGTCATCACTTTATCTATCGCTTTAAGATAAGAATAGTTAAATAACCTATCCTCTCCGAACGCATATTTCTCATTAAATCTTATGCCGTGCTTATCTAAAATATCCCGTCTGTAGAACTTGTTGCAGGCGGAATATATAAGCATTTGTCCTTTTCTCACAAAGTCATCCGCAAATGATGAGATATCCCTGTATTGCATGTTATCAAGCGATTGTACCACACTCCTACCATCATAGTAGCGACGAACAAAGCCGAATATATATAGGTCAAGGCTCTTATCTATGAGCGGAATGCTTTCCTGAAAAAAGTCAGTACACAAAGTATCATCGCAATCCATAAATGTAACATACTTACCCTCTGCCACATCAAGTCCGGCGTTTCTTGCATGAGAAGCTCCCTTGTGCTCTAAGGCTATCACCTTAACATTTCCAATATCCTTATAGTTGGCCAAAAGCTTACTCGTACCATCATCTGAGCCATCATCTGCCACAATCAATTCAATATCTTCATTCATGCCGTTAATAACAGACATAAGACACTCATCAAGATACTCTCTGCAATTGTATGTTGGAATAATAAATGATAATATCATAAACAATATGTTATACTGTATTAGAAAAATATACAAGGAGTTTTTTATGTTTCGATTCAAAATGCCCGATACAACGCTTCCGATAACAGAGCAAGCTATAATACTACGTGATCAGTTTGACTCTTTTATAAAAAGCGATGCCATCTCAGATATTCTATCAATTCTCGACACAGATCTTAACAACATAAGAGAAAAATACGATGCACGAAGGCAAAGTAACGGCGTTGTACGAGAGCTACATGATATCAAAAAAAATAAAGCTATCGAAAAATATCGTTATGAATTATATCCACTCTTTACAGAGCTTGGTTTTATTAACATCAATAAACCAATCAAAAAAACCCACAGTCACATCATTGTTCTCGGTGGCAGCTACAGTGCATGCCATCAGCGCACCTCTTATGTGCACAACATAATTGATGACTCCACGCTATATATTGATGGTCTTGCCTGCTATCGTCCCATTAATCCGGTGGAAAGAAAGAATCTACCCCATACTCTTACTTGCGATTCTGAATTCGGTGCTATGACAGAAGCATTTATTAATGCATTTTCCTTAGAAAGCGCCGATGTGCATGAAGAATTTGACGGCGACCGTAATATTAATAACATATCAAATATAAGAACATTTATAACGGAAAGAACACCTAAATACAGAATAATGGCGGCCCCGTCAGCCGAACCTGACAAGCGCCGCGCTAATACCGCCGATACTCTGAAGTTCTATATGGACAATACAGATATCAGCGTTAATTCTACTGTTATTGCCGTTACCGACAACATATATTGCAACAGACAATTTATACAATTGGTGTATGAAATGTTCAAAGCCAATACAACATTCAATCTCGATGTTGTAGGCTACCGCTGTGGCGACAATGTTGAAACAGCCGATAACTACAAGGTTAATCAACATGTTCAGGAATTAATCGCAACAATCAACTGGATTAACAAATTCAATACTATTTGATTACTCTAACCTTAATTACATTAGGGTTCTCTTCTATTCTCTTAATCACATCATCGGGAACCGCCGAGTCAAGGTCTAAGAGCGCATATGCATAGTCTCCTTTTGACTTATTAGACATGTCCGCAATGTTAATATCTGCATCACCGAGAGGTGTGGTATAAGCCGAAATCACACCCTTCTTATTCTTATGAATTACAGCGATACGACCTGCGGTATGACATTCACCAAGATCACAGTTAGGATAATTTACGGAATTCTTAATGTTACCGTTCTCAATGTAATCCCTGATTTCATCAACTGCCATAACAGCACAGTTATCTTCAGCTTCTTCTGTAGATGCACCGAGGTGAGGTGTTAAAATGACTCCTTCTTGACCGACTGTTGTAGGGTTTGCAAAGTCTGTAACATATTTCCTAATCTTACCTGAATGAAGACCGTTAAGAACTGCCTCTTCATCAACAAGTACGTCTCTTGCAAAATTAAGAATAATGACTCCGCGCTTCATCATATGAATTGCGTCTCTGTTAATCATCTTACGAGTTGCATCCATAAGAGGTACATGAATTGTAATAAAATCACAATTCCTATATATATCCTCTGCATTACCTATATGCTTAACTGCTCTTGACAAATTCCATGCCGCCTTAACAGAGATATATGGGTCATAACCATATACTTCCATCCCAAAATTAGTAGCTGCATTAGCGACCCGTACACCGATGGCTCCAAGTCCGATAACGCCGAGCTTCTTGCCTGCAAGCTCAGTACCTGCGAATTGCTTCTTAGCCTTCTCGGCTGCTTTAGCTATATTCTCATCAGATGCATTATCTTCGCACCACCTTATACCACCGATTATGTCACGGCTTGCAAGGAGCATACCTGCGAATACAAGCTCTTTAACAGCATTAGCGTTAGCTCCCGGTGTATTAAATGCAACTATACCCTGCTCAGCACATTTATCGATAGGTATATTATTAACACCTGCGCCTGCTCTCGCAATAGCAAGAAGTTTATCGCTAAACTCCATGTCGTGCATCCCGGCAGAGCGAACCAATATAGCGTCTGCGTCGTTAACGTCGTCTACCTGACGATAGTCTGTTGTAAAGTTATCGAGTCCCACCTGTGCGATAGGGTTTAAGCAACTGTATTTGTACATAGTTTTACTTCCTTTCTTAATTTAATTTCTATCTTATATAATATAAATATGCATTCGTAATCAACAATACATTCTTCGAGACACGCTCTCGCTCTGCCGGGGTACCCCTAGCGGACACTAAGCTCACACTTCGTCAAGACTCGTGTTCGCCAAGTGCCGAGACCCCTAAAGGTCTCGAAGAACGTTTGTTGATTACTCATGCTATTAGTTCATAGCTCCGTAATAACCAGTATAAGGCTTATGAGCTAGTCATATGCCGTAGTATTATATTAAGAGTTAGCCTCCTCGAACTTTTGCATAAAGTCAACCAACTTCTCAACACCTTCAATCGGCATAGCATTGTAGATGGAAGCTCTCATACCGCCAACCGTTCTGTGACCCTTTAGGTTAACAAAGCCTGCATCGGTTGCCTCTTTAATGAACTTAGCATTAAGATCATCATCACCTGTTACAAACGGTACATTCATAAGCGACCTATCTTCCTTAACTACCGTTCCTTTAAACATCTTGCTCTCATCAAGATAATCATAGAGTATCTTAGCCTTCTTCTCATTATGCTCTTTCATTGCGGTAAGTCCGCCCATCTTCTTAATCCACTTGAACACCTTACC
>CAJOIL010000029.1 GCA_905234525.1 uncultured Lachnospiraceae bacterium
GGCTTCAGATGGATTGGTGAAGATAATTAATAATAATGGAAATGTTAGATATTAGCAGGCGTGATATTGCAAGACATCTGGGTTATAAGCGACCGGAAGACCTTGATGATATCACTGCGGCAAGAATAGAAGAATGCGTTAAAGAGGTTACGGATGTAGCGGAGTATCAATCGATTCATCACACATTTCCCATAATATGGGAGGAAGAGCTGTGTGAATTCGCCGGGATTAAGATACATTCCAAGGACTTACTTAAGAATCTTAAGGGGTGCAGTGAAGCGATTATGTTGGCTGTTACTATCGGACCGGCAGTTGATAGGTTGATTAGAAGAGCTGAGGTAACCGATGTCAGTAAGGCTGTAATACTGCAGGCAGTCGGTGCTGAGGTTGTCGAGGCTTGGTGTAACAAGGTTAACCTTGACATTAAGAACGATATGGCGGCTAAGGGATGTAGCACTAAGCCACGATTTTCACCGGGCTACGGAGATTTGCCGCTTGAACTGCAGCAGGAATTTGAGCGAGTGCTTCAGATGAGGAAGAATATCGGTATTTCGTTATCCGACAGCAATATAATGACGCCGTCTAAGTCGATAACTGCTGTTATTGGTATAAGCTATAATAATTGAGAATCAAGACCTTTCCGTAATATGCAATAAGGAGGGACCCACGAAGTGGGAGTAACCCTTGTTGCCGGTATCGTTGGGCGAACGCCCGGCACACTAGAGGTACTTGATTCGAGATTATAAAGTAATGTAGGAGAATCGTATGAAAAAGGATTTAAGAGAGCGATTAGGCAAGGAATGGCTCTTCTGTGATGGTGGCATGGGCACATTCCTGCAGGAGCGAGGCCTCAAGGGCGGAGAGCTTCCGGAAGAATGGAACAAGACCCATCCCGATGTTATATTAGAGCTCCATGAGCAATATCTTAAAGCAGGAGTTAACATTTTCAACACTAACACATTCGGGCTTAATGCACTTAAATTCCCCGGAAGAGTGGAAGAACTTGTTGAATCAGCAATTAATATTGCTAAGAAGGCTCGTGTTAATACAGATAGAGAAGACGCTTATATTGCTATAGATGTAGGACCTACAGGCAAGCTGCTAGAGCCTCTCGGCGACCTTAGCTTTGATAGGGCTGTAGAATTATTCTCAGAGGTCATTTCGTCCGGTGCAAAAGCCGGCGGTGATTTAGTGCTTATAGAGACCATGAGCGACGGGTATGAAGCTAAAGCAGCCGTACTTGCAGCGAAGGAGTGCTGCGATTTACCTATTATTGTCACTAATATCTATGATGAAAAGGGTAAGATGCTGACAGGAGGTACGGTTGATTCCACTGTTGCAATGCTTGAAGGGCTTGGTGTTGATGCTCTTGGTATCAATTGCGGGCTTGGTCCCGAGAAGATGATTCCGATTGTTAAGAGGTTAACTGAGGTTGCTTCAAAACCTATTGTTGTTAATCCTAATGCCGGACTTCCGCGTAGTGAGAATGGCAAGACCATCTATGATATGGACGCTGATTCTTTTGCTGAGGTGATGATTAGGATTGCTGATATGGGTGTACAGGTTATGGGTGGTTGTTGCGGTACTACGCCTAAGCATATCGGTAAGATGAGAGCAGGTGTGATTGATAAGCCATTTATACCTAACACCTACAAGGATGCAACGGTTGTAACATCGTATTGCAGCGCAGTTACCTGCGGAGTTAATCGTCGCGGTGCTAAGAATAAGCCTGTAATTATCGGAGAGAGGATTAATCCGACGGGTAAGAAGAGGTTTAAAGAGGCGCTTCGTGATAATGATATGGATTATATATTATCGCAGGGACTTGAGCAGGAGGACGCCGGTGCAGATATATTAGATGTCAATGTGGGTCTTCCGGAGATAGATGAGCCTAAGATGATGCGTGATGTTGTTACTGCATTACAAGGCGTTACGGGACTGCCGTTGCAGCTTGATACATCAGACCCTGAGGCGCTGGAATCAGGGCTTCGTTATTATAACGGTAAGCCAATGATTAATTCCGTTAACGGCAAGGAAGAGGTTATTAAAGAGGTTATGCCTCTTGTTAAAAAATACGGCGGTGTTCTTGTTGGGCTTGCGCTTGATGAGGATGGTATACCGGATACTGCCGAGGGTCGTATTAAGGTTGCCGACAAGATTTATAAGGCTGCCGATAAGTATGGCGTGCCTCGTAAGGATATTGTAATTGACGGATTGTGTATGACGATATCATCCGATACATCATCCGCTGTAACTACTCTTGAGACAATAAGAAGAATACGGGATGAGTATGGTGGTAATACAATATTAGGAGTTTCTAATATATCATTCGGACTACCGGCGAGAGGTATTGTTAATTCATATTTCCTTACTATGGCGATGGAGGAAGGGCTGACATTTGCTATTATGAATCCCAATAATGATGGCATGATGGCGGCATATAATGCATTTGTTGCGTTATCCGATATGGACCCTAATTGTCAGACATTCATTGAGACCTATGCCAATGCCACGGTTGCAACGGTGTCAACGAACGCGAGTGCATCCGGTAATGGCAATAAGGCAAGTGATAATGCCGATGACAATAAGTCGGGCAAGAGTGCCCTTAGGAATGCTATCGAGCGTGGCATGGAGGGTCCGGCAAGGCTTGAGATGAAGGAAGCCATTAAGCATACCAATCCGCTTGATATTATCGACGCTGAGCTGATACCGGCACTTGATATGGTTGGTCAAGGCTTTGAAAAGGGCACGATATTCTTGCCACAGCTGCTTATGAGTGCTGAGGCTGCCAAGGCGGCATTTGAGGTAGTCAAGGAATCAATGGCAGATAAGCCGAGAGAGCTTAAGGCTAAGGTAATTATTGCTACCGTTAAGGGTGATATTCACGATATAGGCAAGAACATTGTTAAGGTTATGCTTGAGAATTACGGCTATGATGTCATTGACCTCGGCAAAGATGTTGAGCCTGAGACGATAGTTGATGAAGCTAAAAAGCAGGATGTTAAGATTATAGGTCTTAGTGCACTGATGACAACAACGGTTGTCAGTATGGAAGAGACCATTAAGCTTTTAAAAGAGCGTGGGGTTGATGCTAAGGTTATTGTTGGCGGAGCAGTTCTTACGCAGGAATATGCCGATCAAATCGGTGCTGATTATTATGCGAAGGATGCTATGGGCTCAGTACGGTGTGCAGATGAAATATGCTCGCTTTATTATGGATAGATGTGAAAGGAGAGAAGATAACAATGAAAGAAACGCTTAAGAACAAGACTGAAAAGGTCGGAGGATTTGTAGGTGAATTTAAGAAATTCATTACAAGAGGAAATGTAATGGACATGGCTGTCGGTGTTATCATCGGTGGTGCATTTACAGCTATCGTTACATCACTTAATGAGGATATATTATCACCTATTATTTCGCTTGTGGGAGGAACGGATTTCTCATATCTGCAGGTTGCTATGGGCTCCGGTGATAATGCACCCATACTTATGTACGGTAAATTTATCACAGCGGTAATTAATTTCCTTATTACTTCATTTGTAATATTCTTAATTATCAAGGGAATAAATCATATAAGTGACAGATTCAGCAAAGATAAAGAAGCGGAAGAAGAAGCAACGGAAAAGGAGTGTCCGTTCTGTATGTCTAAGATAGATATCAAGGCAACGAGATGTCCGCACTGTACATCACAGCTTCCTGAGGAAGAGGTTCCCGAAGAAGAAATCGCCAAAGATGCGGAAGAGGAATAATATGTCTAAAGTAGTTGTTGGTATGTCGGGTGGCGTTGATAGCGCCGTTGCGGCATACCTTCTTAAAAAGGCCGGGTATGAGGTTATTGGCGTTACGTTGAATACATTAGGTGAAGCTGACGGTTCTGTGGACGAAAGTACCTCTTTCTCAACTGAGCAAAGCTCAATGTTTCGAAAGAGGTCTTTCGCTCCACCAAACAGCGAAGTTAACGATGCGATAAGTTGCGCCAATAAGCTTCAAATTGAGCATCGCATCATAGACTGCCATGCTCAATTTGAAGAGTGTGTTGTACAACCATTCGTAGATAACTACACGTCAGGACGCACTCCTAATCCTTGTGTTATATGTAATCGCACGGTTAAGTGGGATAGGCTTATTAACCTCGCTAAAGAGGTGGGGGCTGATTATGTGGCAACAGGTCATTATGCCAATATTGTGAAGCTTCCCAATGGACGATATAGCGTTAAATGTACTGAGAATAATAAGGACCAGACATATATGCTGTATCGTTTAACGCAGGAGCAGCTTGCAATGACGCTTATGCCGCTCGGTGACATGGATAAGGAGGATGTCAGGCAAATTGCTCGTGATATCGGACTTTCCGTGGCAGATAAGTCTGATTCACAGGAGATATGCTTTGTAACAACCGGCAAATACTCTGATTTTATAATGAATTATTCCGCAGATTATGATGCTAAGGAAGGCAACTTCGTTGATGAAGAAGGCAATGTGCTAGGGCACCATAAGGGAATTATCAATTACACTGTAGGACAACGCAAGGGACTTGGCATTGCGCTTGGCCGTCCCATATTTGTTAAGGAGATAAGGCCCGATACCAATGAGGTTGTCTTAGCTGATGAGGATGCGTTGTATGCCAAGACGATTTACGTAGGTGATATTAATTATATGGGGTTAAATGTATTATCAAGCGGTGAGAGTATTACCTGTAACGTCAAGCCCAGATACCGTCATAAGGCTGTGCCTGCCGTGATTACATATGAATCAGAGGGTATTATTAAAGTAACATTTAACAACCCGGTTAAGGCGTGTGCGCCGGGACAATCGGCTGTATTCTATGACGAAGGTGGCGCTGTGCTTGGTGGCGGAATTATTAGCGATATGATAGACGACAAAAACTAAAAAATGTCAATAAAGTATCTTTTACGCTTTATTATAGTAATAAAAACTATGAACTTTGTGTGTACATATTCAAATTTGATTAAAAATATGATAAAGTAGTCTCCGAAGCAAGGGAAATTATTCCAACTAGGAGGCAAAATGAACGAATATGTATTAAGCTGTTGCTCGACAGCAGATTTATCAAAAGAGCATTTTGAGAGCATAGATGTCAGATATATATGCTTTCATTATCAATTAGATGGCGTTGACTACATGGATGACTTAGGTCAGAGCATGGATTTTGATGAGTTCTATCAGAGAATGGCAGACGGCGCAGATACTAAGACATCGCAGATTAACGTTGATGAGTTTCTTGATTATTTCAAACCGATGCTTGAAGATGGTAAGGATATATTGCATATCACTTTATCATCAGGTATATCGGGTGTAATCAATTCAGCTACGGCAGCAGCTGAGATTTTAAGAGATGAGTATCCCGATCGCAGAATTTATGTTGTTGATTCGCTTGGAGCTTCATCGGGCTATGGTCTTATAATGCAGACGCTATCTGACATGAGAGCTGAGGGTAAGAGCATAGATGAGGTACATGAGTGGATATTAGAGCATCGACTTAATATGAACCATTGGTTCTTCTCTACAGACCTTACATTTTATATCAGAGGAGGAAGAGTATCCAAGACATCGGGAACTATCGGACAATTCCTTAATATTTGTCCGCTTCTTAATATGGATAACCTCGGTCGTCTTATTCCGAGATATAAGATTAGGACTAAGAAGAAGGTATATAAGGCAACTGTTGATAAGATGGAAGAGTGTGCTGAGAACGGCCTTGATTATTCGGGTAAATGCTACATCAGCATGTCAGCTTGCATGGATGATGCCAAGGAAGTTGCAAGACAGATAGAGGAGAGATTCCCCAAGCTTGATGGTAAGGTTGAGATTAATAATATCGGAACTACTATCGGCAGTCATACGGGACCGGGTACCGTTGCGGTATTCTTTTGGGGTAAAGAGAGAGTAGATTAATAAATCTACATTTAATATAATCAAGGGAGGACGTATTTATGAAGGTTTCTAATGACATTATCTATGTTGGAGTTAATGATCACGACATAGATTTATTTGAAGGGCAGTACGAGGTGCCGCTGGGCATGGCTTATAATTCATACCTTATTAAGGATGATAAGATTGCTGTTATGGATTCCGTGGATGAGAGATTTGGTGATGAGTGGCTTGGTAATATTAAGGAGGCTGCCGGCGGAGCAAATGTTGACTACCTCGTTGTACAGCATATGGAGCCAGATCATTCCGCTAATATTACGCTTTTCATGGATGCGTATCCCAATGCAACGGTAGTGGCAAGCTCTAAAGCATTTACCATGTTAAAGAACTTCTATGATAATGATTATGAGGATCGCAGAATCGTTGTCGGCGAGGGCGATACGCTTGAATTAGGCAAACACGAGCTTACATTTATAACTGCGCCGATGGTTCATTGGCCGGAGGTTATTATGACATATGATAAGGCCGATAAAGTGTTATTTACAGCTGACGGATTCGGTAAATTCGGTGCTAATGATGTAGTAGACCCCGAAGGATGGGCTTGCGAAGCCAGAAGATATTACTTTGGTATCGTTGGTAAATACGGAGCGCAGGTACAGGCTGTACTTAAGAAAGCAGCTAATCTCGATATAGAGGTTATTTGTCCGCTTCACGGACCAATCATTAATGACAATTTAGAGTATTATATTGATACATATAACACATGGTCTTCATATGGTGTTGAGACTAAGGGCGTAGCAATTGTCTATACATCAGTATATGGCCATACGAAGCAGGCGGCATTAGAGCTTGAAGAGTCTCTTAAGGCTAAGGGCTGTCCACGTGTAGTAGTTGTTGACCTTGCTCGTGAGGATATGTTCGAGACAGTGGAGGATGCATTCAGACATGACACATTAATACTTGCGACAACTACGTACAATGCTGACATCTTCCCATTCATGAAGACATTTATCTATCATTTATTGGAGCGCGGATACAAGAAGCGTACAATCGGCTTTATTGAGAATGGCTCATGGGCGCCGGCAGCTGCGAAGGTGATGCGTAAGCTACTTGATGAAGCTAAGGAGATTGATTTCCTGGAGAACACGGTATCAATCAAGTCAGCGCTTAATGACGATTCAAGAGAGCAGATTGATAAGCTGGCTACCGAGATAATGAAGAACTACTAATAAGAGAGTGGCTTCGGCCCAAGGATCTGCGAGCGACTAAATGTCTTTTCGCAGGTCTTGGCGCCTCAGCCATTTTTTTTACTATTATAGTCAACTAATTAAAAAGTTGACAAAATCTTGACCAACTTATACAATAAGCATAAGGGGTGGTGTATTATGTCTAATGATAGAAATGCAGGTCGCAAGCCTATAATTGAGAGAGAGCAAATAGAACTTATTATAGAGCGCAATAAGAGAGGCGAAAGTATATCGAGTATCGCGAGGGAATACGGTGTAAGTAGGCAGGCACTTAGTAAGAGAATTAAGAGTGCGAGGCAAGACAGAGATATTCAGATGGATTATTATGTTCATGACATATTATGCTCTAGGATTATTATCAACCCGATAAGACAAGTATTAAGAGTCATCAATTATACAGATAGATTATCTAAGAGGGCTTTTGGTTATAATTCAGACCCTAATTGGGGAGACCTTGAGGAGTTTCTGGATAACTATTATATGAGTAATTCCGGCATTTATTCATATGATGAATTTTTATTGAGAGATGATAATACCGATATTGATATCTTGTATGACAGCGGTTCTGATGGTGATTCTAATATTGTAATACAAGAAGCTGATGAGATACCACATTTTCATTTCGCTAAGAAGGATAGGTTATTGATAAGAACTGATACGGATGGGTATCAGATGAAGGCTATAACTCATGATCGTCAACATTTTGTTAAATCACAGGCGGTAATATCGGGTGTAATCATGAATGATTGGGCTGTAGAGATTATTGCTTATGACTTGTGTAGACAATTATCAATTTCCTGTGTGGAGCAGAAGCATTGTAAGTTTGTATATGAAGGGTGTGCATTTGATGGTGTATATTCTGACAATTTTGAGTTAGATGGGTATACATTTGTTTCTTTTGAGAGATTACTTGCACGCAATAATTATTCAACTACGGATGAGGAATTCATTTCGCTTGATGCTATGTCTAAGCTAAAGTGGTGCGCTTTGCGTTTGTCTAAGATAGGCGACATACCTTATGAAGATACATTCAAGTATATGTTGGATATGGCTGTTATAGATTGCTTGATTGGCAATATAGATAGACATACTAAGAATTTTGGTTTGTTTTTTAATAATAATACGGGTCGATATGAGATTCCTCCTATTTTTGATAACGGAATGGGTTTATTTGAGAATGACTATTACAGAGATAGTTATAAGTCGTTTGAAGAAGCAATGAATCATGTGTATGTTGCGCCGTATGGTGAAGACCCATTTGATATGATTAAGATGTTAAATGATGAATTTAATCTTATACATATATATTCTAATCTTGGAGATGTTAAATATATGGAATTACTTAATACAGACTTTAGCAGACGATATATCAAGGAGATGATTGATTATGTCAGAAGTAAGATGGATTAATAATCTTATGGGTACTTTGTACTACTTCAATACACCTATTATAGAATTCAAGATAGAGGATAGGAAGCTTATATATGCCAATGACTTAAGTAATGGGAAGTATTATCCTCATGAACTTGCAATGTATGGTGTTTCATACGGTAGTTTCAATGAATTCTTTGAACGCAGAACAATGAAAGAGAATTGTATGTATTATAGAGAGCATTTGCACAATATAGGAATGGACCAATTTAACTTTGATGAATATATCAAGAAGAATAATGGTAATAATAATCTTGATAATTTTTGGGTTATGTTCGAAGACTTTGGTGCAAGGTGCTTTGAGGAGCTTATGATTTAAATGGAGGAATTATCTCTCATCACTAAGAAAAATCTTATGTCATATGAATACTCTCATTCTTGCATCTTCGGACCGAGTACCTGCGCGCTCATGACGAAATGTCGTATGCGCACCTCGAGGTAACTTAGCAGGTCTCGGCTCTTAAGATGCATGCCATAAGCCATTTCTATTACATTTTATCCAATGCCTGCTGTAAGTCAGCTATCAGATCGTCGGCATTCTCTAAGCCTACCGAGAAGCGGATTAGGTCGGGTGATATGCCGGCTTCTTCTAGTTGCTCATCGGTTAATTGTCTGTGTGTATGACTTGCAGGATGGAGTAGGCAAGTTCTTGCGTCTGCTACGTGAGTGGCAATTGTTGCAAGTTCAAGGCTATCCATGAAGCGAATTGCATCATCACGATTTCCCTTTACGGCGAAGCAAAGTACACCGCACGTACCGTTCTTAAGATATTTCTGAGCCAATTCATAATAATCGTCATTCTCAAGTCCTGCGTAATGAACCCAAGCAACCTTGTCCTGTGATTCTAAGAACTTCGCAACCTTAAGAGCATTTTCACAATGTCTTTCCATTCTAACATGAAGTGTCTCAAGTCCTAAATTAATATAAAAAGCATTTTGAGGCGACTGGATGCAACCAAAGTCTCTCATAAGCTGTGCTGTTGCCTTAGTAATATATGCTCCTTTGCCGAATTTCTCTGCGTAAGTGATACCATGATATGATTCATCCGGTGTGCATAGTCCCGGGAATTTATCCTTGTGAGCCATCCAATCGAAGTTACCGCTGTCAACAATAGCACCACCTACACTGACGCCTTGGCCGTCAATATACTTGGTGGTAGAGTGTGTTACGATATCGGCGCCCCACTCAAACGGTCTGCAATTAATAGGTGTGGCAAATGTGTTATCAATGATTAAAGGCACACCGTTATTGTGCGCAAACGTCGCAAATTTCTCAAAATCCAATATAGTACAAGTAGGATTGGTAATTGTCTCGCCGAATACACATTTGGTGTTAGGCTTAACGTACTTCTGCAGCTCTTCTAATGAGAGCTCCTGATCTACAAATGTGCACTCGATACCGAGCTTAGCCATTGTAACGCCAAATAGGTTATAAGTGCCACCATATATTGATGAGCTTGATATGAAGTGGTCGCCTGCCTCACAGATATTGAATACTGCGAAGAAGTTAGCGGCCTGTCCCGATGATGTAAGCATAGCGGCAACACCGCCCTCTAAAGCAGCAAGCTTTGAAGCTGCCAAGTCATTGGTGGGGTTCTGAAGCCTTGTATAGAAATATCCTGACTCCTCTAAGTCAAATAAAGCACCCATAAAGTCGCTTGAATCGTATGCGAATGTAGTGCTTTGATATATAGGTAATTGTCTTGCTTCGCCGTTCTTAGGCTGATACCCCTCGTGGAGGCATTTTGTTTCGATTTGTGTGTCCATAATCTTTCTCCTTTCGTGGTAATGGATATTGTAGCACTTATTTACACAATTGTGTATGATTTTCTTGATAAATGATGATAAAAAGCGTTAAAATATATATTAGTTTAATTTATGCTTAGGAGAAATATATGAGTGAGCTTAATAATACAGGATTACTTGTTTCCGTTGAATTAATGTTATTTTGCGTTGGAATATTAATAGTTTTGTTTGTGTACAGCTATAGATTCATTGCGCGCAACAGATTTACGACAAGTAGGATTATTCTTATTGTCAATCTGTGTTACGGTTTTGTAATTGACTGTGATATTATTAATGCTATCTATAATTATTATCCCACACGTATCAATGAATTCTATTATGCGGTCAATACGGTGCGTTATATTATGTATATTGCGGCGGCTGTATCTTGGTTCTTGTATTGTCAGAGAGAATTCAAATCAAAGCTGTTCGATAAGAAAATATATATTGTTTTAGCGTGCATTCCTGCAATCATTCTTACAGCAAATGTGTTAGTGAGCCCATTTACGGGTATAGTATTTTCAGTAAGTGAAGCAGGCATGGTTAAGGGACCGCTGTATGGAGTTGTGCAGATAACAGCTTATATATATATCATTGCGGCTTCACTTATGGCATTTATTCGTATGATTAAGACCAATGATAAGGATGAGAGGAAGCGTAATATGGCGATTATTATATATGCTATTCCGCTCGTCGGTTCTGATATGCTGCAATTAATTACAGGATATCCTTTCCTTTGTATTGGTGTAGACATAGCGCTTTCAATGGTATTCGCTAACCTTATTATTGATGTATATTACAAGAATGAGCGTAAGGAGCTTATTCGTAAGCAGAGGAGAGATTCTCTTGTCAGCGGTCTTACTGAGGATTATGAAGGTGTGTTTATTGTTGATGTAGATAGGGGAACCGGCAAGGCTGTTCGAATTGGTAAGGATTTCATGGCATTATTTGAAATACCGAATTCTGATGAATATGATCCCAGTAAGGTTGATGATATTAAAGAAGCACCCTTTATGGCTGTAATGACGGTAATAATTAACTCTTACGTAGCGGAGGAGGAGAGAGAAGAATTACTTCCTAAGTTCGAGCCTGAATATGCATGGCAGAGACTGCAAAGTGAAATGTCATTTGCATTGTCATATAGGATTATCGAGAAAAATGGCAATGACGTATACTATAGAGCTAAATTCGTTAAACTACAGGATCAGGATGCCAGAAGATTTATATTGGGATTTAGGAATGATGATGTAACGGTAAGAGAGAGAATAGAGCTTGAGAAGCTTCGTGAAGAGAAGGCGGTACAGGAGAGAACTGCCGAGCTATCATCCAATCTTGAAGCAAAGACGATGTTCCTATTCAATATGAGTCATGATATAAGAACACCGATGAATGCTATTGTTGGTTTTACCAATATGGCTATGAAGAACATTGATGATAAGGAGAAGGCACTTGATGCTCTTAATAAGACAATGAAATCAAGTGATGTACTGTTAGCTCTTATCAATCAGATTCTTGATATGAGCCGTATCGAAAGCGGAATGGTTGAATTAAGTGAAGATAAAGCCGACATGAATAGGTTTGGAAACAATGTCAGACCAATGCTTGAAGAATTGGCTAATGACAAGCAAATTAATTTTACATTTAATATACATGACGTTGCCGATAGGTATATATATTGCGACATAGTAAGAGTTGATGAGGTCTTAGTTAATATAGTTGGCAATGCAATTAAATATACGCAGGATGGAGGCTCAGTTCAAGTAGATATATCACAACGTGAAGCTGCAAGGGATGGATATGGTACATACGAGATAAAGGTTGCTGATAACGGCTATGGAATGTCTGCAGAGTTCCAAAAGCACTTGTTTGAAGATTTTGCCCGTGAAGAAACCAATATTCAAAAGGGTATACAGGGTACAGGTCTCGGACTTCCGCTTTGTAAGAAGATTGTAGACCTCATGAATGGAACAATAGACGTTAAAAGTGAGAAGAATATCGGCTCAACATTTACAATAATAATACCATTCAAGGTGCGTGAGTCGGATACTGACGACATAGAAGTAGAGTATGATGAAAGTGTCGAAGCTAAGTTCGTTGGGAAACGTATTCTTCTTGCAGAAGATAATGAGCTTAACAGAGAGATAGCGATTGACATATTATCAGAGGATGGCTTTATTGTAGAAGAGGCTGTTGATGGCACTGAGGCTGTTGATAAGGTAAGAGATAAGGGCGATGATTACTATGATTTTGTATTGATGGATATTAGAATGCCGTACATGGACGGATATGAAGCAACGAAGCAAATAAGAGGATTTGCTAAGCGACATATACCGATTATTGCGCTTTCCGCTAATGCATTTGAAGAAGATAAAGCGAAGTCGCTTAAGGTTGGTATGGACGATCATGTAGCAAAGCCCATAGAGGTAGATAAGTTAAAAAGAACACTTGCGAGATTTGTATAGTTAAGAGGAGTTGTAATGAGCGAAAAAACTAAGAACGATAACTATGAAGCAATTAATGAAGAAGCTCATGCCGAAGATGTAATTTATCAGACTATAGCTTCGACACTTGGTAAAAAATACGAAGTGATATATTATGTCAATCTTGATGATGACAAGTATGTGGAATTCAATGTGACCGGAGCTTTCAGACATCTTCCGATTGATACTTCCGGTTCACACTTTTTTGATGAGTGCGCAGATAATCTTAAGCGTGTTTGTTATAAGGATGATTATGAGAAGCTTGCTATTATCACTAATAAAGAGCTATTCTTGAATCGATTGGGCTTTGATGAATTCAAATCGATTGAATACAGGCTTCTTGTACAGGGTAAGCCTACATTTTACAGAATGGAAGCCGTAAGACCATCTAACGATAAGAATCATATTATTGTTGCCGCCTCTAATATTAACAAGGAAGTTGCTGAGATGCATCGATATAAAAAGCAACTGTCTGATGCCAGGTATGATGCAGAGAAGGCTAATGAGGCTAAGTCTACATTCCTCTTCAATGTCAGTCATGATATCAGAACACCGCTTAATGTAATTAAGGGCTTTAGTGATATTGCGCTTAGAAATATGAATGACGAGGCAAGAGTTTTAGACTGTATATGCAAGATAGAAAGTGCGAGTAATCACTTGCTTAATCTCGTTAATGATGTTCTTGACATGAGTAATATCGAGAGAGGTCAGCTTGAGATTAAGGAAGAGAAAATCGACATTATCATGGCATCCGAAGAAGTTAATTCTATGATTAAGTATGAATCTACGAGTAAGAACATAAGCTTTACCACAAAATATGATGTTAAGGATAAGATGGTAATTGCTGATATAGCTCATGTCAATCAAGCAATTATAAATGTACTTACCAATGCGGTTAAATATACGCCTGAGGGTGGTGAAGTAACATTTACCATAGAACAGACAACTCAGTTATACGGCGACAAGACAAAGTATCGATTCATTGTCAAGGATAATGGTATTGGCATGACTGAGGAGTTTCTAAAGCATATCTTCGAGGGATTCACAATGGAGAGAAGTACAACTCTCAGCAAGAGTGGTGGCTTAGGACTTGGAATGGCTATTACCAAGAGACTTGTAGATATGATGCATGGTGAAATTGATATTAAGAGCGAGCCGGATGCGGGAACAACCGTGACAATTACGCTTCCGTTCAAGATTGCAGATAAGGAAGATAGCCATGACGGTGAAGTGATGTCTGCCGAAGACGTAACTCTTGATGGCAAACATATTCTTATTGTGGAAGATAATGAGCTTAACGCTGAGATAACAGCAGAGATACTAAGTGACGAAGGAGTTACGTCAGATATTGCTGAAAATGGAGCTGTGGCGGTTAACAGGCTCAAAAAGAAGGGAGTCAAATCATATGACCTTGTCTTAATGGACATTCAGATGCCGGTTATGGATGGATATGAAGCGACGCGTATTATCCGTAATAAGGTTAAGGGAGGAAGTGAGATCCCGATTATTGCTCTTTCCGCAAATGCTTTTGAGCAAGATAAGATGAATTCAATTAAGGCAGGTATGAATGCACATGTGTCTAAACCGGTAAATGCGGATGTGTTATGTGAAGTGATTAAGACTCATCTTGCACCGATTAGGTTTGATTAGTAGAGGTTTTTTTGAAAGGAGTGGTGGCATTTTACATTGGAGAATGAACCATATCCCGAGACATATTTTACTTTCCCTGTAAATGTTAATAGTGTTGCCGGAAATACTACTTCAAAATAGTTTCGATTGTTAACTTGCGATTTGTTATATGTAGAATTAATTTAATATCGCGCATAGATAAACCCCATATCTTTGGATGTGGGGTTTATTTCTCTTTTGTGAAATATGTGAATTGTATTAAATGTACTATTTTGAATATAGTTTAAAAATATGTGTTTGTATGTTCCTACGAAATGGCTATTTTACGCCGTTTCAGGCTTATTTTATGAGGATTAAGATGTTATAATATATGATAGTTTCAGTAACGTTATTAGTAAACCGTAAAAGGAGTCGTGTTATGAGCAAGAAGAAAAGTAAGATGAAAGGAATGCTAAAAGGAGTTGCTGCAGCAGGTATCGTTGCCGGTGGTGCAAGTGCAATACCTGATGCTGATGTTGTATTTGCTGCTGAACTCGAGGAATCAGAGATGGGAAGTGAGTCTCAGGTCGAGGTTGAATATCTTGAGACTGCTTCCGAGTCTGCTGTTGAGTATGTCAGCGAAACAGCATCAACTGAAGTGTCTGAGTCAGCAGTTACTTCTGAGTCAGAAGAGACAATGGAATCGGAATCGGTAGCTACAAGCGAAAGTGATTCAGATGCTGCAAGTGATAGCGATTCTGTATCAGATTCTGCAACAGAAAGTGAGTCTGATTCAGAAGTAGAATCGACTACAGAGAGTGAAGCAGAATCAACTTCAGAGAGCAAATCAGAATCTACTACAGAAAGCGAATCAGAATCTGCCACAGAAAGTGAATCAGAATCTTTAATTGATAAAAGTACATCTGAATCTCTTAGCTTGGTAGGAAGTGAATCTACATCTATGTATGATAGTACAGTTAGTAGATTTGGCGAAAGAGATGCAGATGCATTATATGAAGTTCTTAATAATCTTACAGAATCACAGACGGCTTATCACACAAGCAAGGGTAACATCCTTGTGTACGACTCAGATAACGGTACATATACATTATATTATGATTATGATGTTGTAAGTGATTCTACAGAGAACAACACTGAGATACAATCAATTCAGTTAGACCCGGAAGCGTGCAACTTCGGAATGGATGGTGTCGTATATATAGATATGGCAGGGTACTATATAGAGAATGGCACTATTAATAATGCGTCCTTCGTTGATTACAATCGTAATTCCGGAGATAAAGTATTTATTAACGGTAATCTTGTCGTTGAATGGGGTGGCAATTATGTAGAGGTTGCTTCTGCAAACAATTATTTTGAATATCAAAGGGGCGATTATAACACTATTGAGTACGTTGGTAAGACGAAATCTGATAACCATGTGCAAATTCTTGTAAATGGTCGTAAGGCATATCTTGATGATTCCTACTTTATTATGGATCATGAGGGATATCTTCATTTTCTTGCGCCAACACAGAATTGGTTAATCATTGGTAAATGGGATTACATAGATGTAATTGTATGGCCGACAGATAATACCTATGAGAGAATTGAGGATGCTGAGTTCTACGGATATGAGGATTATACGGAGTATCATACTATTACAAGTGAAATAACAAGCGATAGTGAGTCTATATCTGATCAGCAGTCTGAAAGCGTATCTGATATGACATCTACTTATGATTCAATTGTGGAATCTGAAAGCTTATCTGCCAGCGACAGCGAGTCTGCATCGGTAATTGATTCGGAGTTAGCTAGCGATAGTGCATCGGAATCTGTAAGTGCAGCAGATAGTGAGAGTGTAGCTGCAAGTGAGAGTGCTTCAGAATCAACAAGTATAGCAGATAGTGAAAGTGTAGCTGCAAGTGAGAGTGATTCAACAAGCATGGCAGAGAGTGAAAGTGAGTCGGCTT
>CAJOIL010000030.1 GCA_905234525.1 uncultured Lachnospiraceae bacterium
GCCTGCTACCCTACAAACCTCTTCCGAATATATTAAGGCCATATCCTCACGACCTTCATACTTTATATTAGCAGCTGTACTGGCGGCTTTGAAGCCTTGAGGGGCAGTTACGCCACCGTCGATTCGTTTCATAGGTTATTATCTCCCAATTTTATCCTTTGCTATAGCCAGCTTACTAGCTAAGTATATATTTATACCGGTAGTTCTTCACTAATGGTATAAATATATACTTAACTAGTAAGCTTGTCCATACTACGAATTAAACTTAGTAATATTCTCCTCATTAAGTAGGAAGTCATAAGTATTGTAGTCGTCTCTTAGCTTATAGCCTTCACCATTCCAGAAGCTATTGCCAAGAGCATTGCGCTTATACGTCTGAAGTGCTACGTAATTAATACCCGCATCCTTACAAGCAACGGACATCGACTTACCTATGCCTCGCTTACGTAAATCTTCTCGCACACATACATGATAAAAGCTTCCCTTACGACCATCATGTCCGCAGAGAATAGAGCCTACTATCTCATCATCCTTAACAGCAACAACAGACAGCCCCGGATTCCTCTCAAGAAAGTCCAGAATCCTATCCTCTCTGTCATCTACGCTTAGGAGTCCGAAATTATGAATACTCTTCCAAAGCTTATGTACATTACTATAATCTTCTGCGACCATTGGTCGAATCGTTACGCCTTCCATATATATTTACCTTATAACCTTCAATAACATTACTTTCATAATTATTCAGAGCCCCTTCAAAAATGCTTCGCATTTCCTTAACACATCCCTATTAATTCAAGACCTGTCTTCTCATCCAGTTCAAACAATATATTCATATTCTGCACAGCCTGACCTGCGGCACCCTTGCAGATATTATCAAGAGCACCCATCATAATTACACGATTGGTCCTATCATCTACCACAAAATTAATATCTACGAAGTTAGTGCCCTCTACCCAGCGTGTCTCAGGATTCATACCGGGCTCTAACAATCTAATGAAGTACTCATCAGAGTAAAACTTCTCATAACATTTCCTAATCATATCAGCAGTAGGATAACCTTCGGTACCGTCCGAGCGCGTAACCTTGTTAAGCTTAGCATACTCCGTTGCAAGAATACCTCGATTCATGGGAATAAGATGCGGCGTAAAGTTAATTGTCACATCCTTGTCGCATGCATATCCAAGCTGCTCTTCAATCTCCGGTGTATGGCGATGGGTTGCAACACCGTATGCCTTAATATTCTCATTAACCTCGCAGTACAAATTAGGAACCTTCGCTCCGCGACCGGCACCCGATGTACCTGACTTGGCATCTACAATAAGTGTATCAACATCAATGTATCCTTCCTTAACAAGCGGATAAGCAGTAAGAATCGAACAAGTCGTATAGCAGCCGGGATTAGCGATAAGCCTTGCGCCCTTCACTTTGTCTCTGTTAATCTCACACAAGCCATACACAGCTTCTTCTATGAATTGCGGACTCTTGTGTGTAATGCCGTACCATTTCTCATATGTGGCAACATCCTTGATACGATAATCTGCGCTGAGGTCGATAACCTTGGCCTTACTTAATATATCCTCTGTAAGAACACCTGCGAGATATCCTTGAGGAGTAGCCGTAAAAATCACATCAACCTCATCTGCCATCTTGGCTATATTATCGTCACGACAGCTGTCGTCATTAAGACTAAAAACATTCTTATATATGCCGGCATACTTCTCATCAACATAGCTCCTTGAGCCAAGCCATGTAAGCTCAGTCTCAGGGTGCATCATTAATAGTCTTACAAGTTCATTGCCTGCATATCCCGTTGAACCGATAATTCCTACTTTAATCATAATAGTACTATTCTCCCATTTTTATAAAACATACCTAGTTATTTTACTATAATACGCATACAAAAACAAGTTTAGTGCCATTATCTTATGAAGTATTGCGTGTTCCCCTCTAATAATGTATTATATGGATTAGTATATGTAAAGGAAGGTACCTAATATGAAAGAAAAAGTTGTATTAGCATATTCGGGAGGACTTGATACTACGGCTGTTATCCCTTGGCTTAAGGAGACATTCGACTACGATGTAATCTGCTGTTGCATCGACTGTGGTCAAGGCGAGGAGCTTGACGGTCTTGAGGAGCGAGCAAGACTCTCCGGCGCAGCTAAGCTATATATCGAAGATATCATTGATGAATTCTGCGATGATTATATTATGCCATGCGTACAGGCAGGTGCTGTATATGAGCACAAATACTTAATGGGTACGGCTATGGCACGCCCAATAATCGCCAAGAAGCTTGTTGAAATTGCTCGTAAGGAAGATGCCGTTGCAATATGTCATGGTGCAACAGGAAAAGGCAACGACCAGATAAGATTTGAGCTCGGAATTAAAGCCCTTGCTCCTGATATCAAGGTTATTGCACCTTGGAGAGATGACAGATGGAACATGGATTCCCGTGAAGCAGAGATTGACTATTGTCATGCACACGGAATTGACTTACCTTTCGGCAATGACCAATCATATAGCCGTGATCGTAATATATGGCATATCTCTCACGAGGGTCTCGAATTAGAAGACCCATCGGCAGCTCCTAATTATGAACACATGCTCGTACTTAGCGTAACACCTGAGAACGCTCCGGATGAGCCCGAAGAAGTTACAATAACCTTCGAGAAGGGTGTTCCTAAGACAGTTAACGGCAAGGCAATGAAGGTTTCTGATATTATTAAGGAACTCAACAGACTTGGCGGCAAGCACGGTGTCGGAATCGTAGATATAGTAGAGAATCGTGTAGTAGGAATGAAATCTCGTGGTGTATATGAGACACCGGGCGGAACAATTCTTATGGAAGCACACGATCAATTAGAAGAGCTCGTACTTGACAGAGATACAATGGAGGCTAAGAAGCGTCTCGGTTCACAGATGGCTCAGACAGTATATGAAGGCAAATGGTTTACACCTCTAAGAGAAGCTATTACAGCATTCGTAGATAAGACACAGGAGGTTGTAACAGGCGAGGTTAAGTTCCGCTTATACAAGGGTAACATCATCAAAGCCGGCACTACTTCTCCATACTCACTCTATTCTGAGTCGCTTGCAAGCTTTACTACAGGCGATATGTATGACCATCATGATGCTGACGGCTTCATAACACTTTGGGGTCTGCCACTTAAGGTGAGAGCAATGAGAATGAATGAGCTTAAGAAAGAGAATAAGAAGTAATACCTTGTAGCTCGCATCAAAACACCGGACAAAAATAATCCCTGAGACTCGCAATTTAGTCTAATATAACATAATCCCTGAGCACGAACTCTCCTCCAACTGAGAAAGTTTTCGGAGAGTTGTCTCAGGGATTATTGTATATTAAGTTCACCTATGCGAGTCATCTATCCTAGTAATTCTCTAATCATATCAGCCGTATACTCAACCGTCGTCTCACCTTCTGCTTCAATACGATACAACGCATTGGCGGCGATGTGCTCTGCAGCCTGCTCGATATCACGTATACCGGACGTGTTAGAATAAACGGATATAATCTCATCTAATGCTTCGTCACCTATAATGCACTCATTAGGCTTTAGACCGATACGCTTTAGAACCTTCGGCATAGCATAATCGCTGAATATTACCTTCTTCTCTTCTATCGTGTAATCAGGTAGTTCAATTACAGCAAATCTCGACATTAGCGGTGCGCTTATCTGACTCTTATCATTAGCCGTAGCAATAGGATATACACCTGTTGTCGGTATGTTACACTCAATATAATTATCTGTAAATCCCAGATTATCAAGTAAAGTAAGCAGGACATCTGCCGGATTAGCATTGCCTTTGCCCGATGCAGCCTTATCAAGCTCATTAATGATAAATACAAGATTAGAGCTCTCTGCTGTTGCAAATGACTCCATAATAAGTCCGGGCTTAGCATTAGAGTAAATACGAGAGCTTCCCGTAAGCTGCTCGGGGTCATTAATTGAGCTCATCTCAAGTGTAGCCCAAGGCATCTTAAGAATACGAGCCACTGCATATGCTATCTGGGACTTACCGGTTCCCGCAGGACCGATTAACAAAAGTCCATACGCAGGAAGTGTATGCGTCCTGTTAATCTGAATAATTGTCTCAATTATTCTCTGCTTAACCGACTCCATGCCATATAATTCTTCATCAAGAATCCTCCTGGCTTCTACAGGGTCAATAGATTCAAAATAATCGTTCTTCCAACGTACGCCCAACATCATTGATATGGCTCTTAAGGCATGGCGACGCTCCTCGGGTGTAACCTCGGATGACTTGGCTACTGCTAAGTTACGTCTTGCCCACTGATTAATATTATCAGGAAGTGTACGACCCGCACATGTTAAGAAATCCGATATTGACTGTACAGATGTAAGCTTCATGCCATCGCCTTCGATATCCTCTTCAACGTCAATCTCCGGTCCCGGAGGGTCACTTGCAAAAAGTCTCTCCATCATAAATTGAAGAAAACCATCCTGCGCAGATAGCTTAGCGCCTCTTACATTAACGCCCGTCTCTCGTATCTTATATACACAATAGCCCAGTTCATTATTCCTTCCGGATAACAGCACTGTGATATGGTTCTCGCCTAACCATTTAATCAGATTAACAAATCTCGAATCAATCTTAACAATATCTGCTTCTTCTATTGTCTCATCAATTCGAAATTCAAATCCGCTTCCCTTAAGAGGACTCATAAACATACCCGAAGAATGGTGTGCCCACTCCTTAGAGGAATTATCGATTATTAAAATGGGGTTGTCACTATCAGCGCTTCTTCTGTCAGAATCAAACACTTCAAAGTTAACAACCTCATTATTATTGTCATTCTTACTATTAAATTCAAATACTGCCATTAATTACTTATTACCCTTTTGCTCTCTGAGTTTAACTAATATATCTTCCTTCATATCAAGGCACTTATCCTTCATACGCTTGCTTACGCCATTAGCCGTAAGCAGATTGGCAACAAGCTTAGCTGCCCTCTCGTATTCTCCGAAATGCATAGCCATATTAGCTAAGATAAACTCTACCGTATTAGCATCCATACCGCAATATGGTGGCATCTCTTCTGAAAGCACCTTGGTAAATCCATCATATGCCTGACGATAGAAGCCTTCTCTCTCTTCAACCTCTTCCTTCTTCTCAACTTCTACTATCTCATCGGGAAGAAGCTCTAGCTGCGCACGACGAAGCCATGCCATCTTAAGACAAATGTATGACTTCTCACTGAGCTTTGCCTTCTTGGCCATAGCTGTAAGAAGTGCTAACTTATATCTGCTAACCGCCGTATCATAATCGTATATCTTAACCTCAGGCACCGGAATAGACTTAAACTTATCACATATCTCTGCTCGAACCATCTTCTTACGACCCGGAGTGATGCTTTCGAAAAACTGATTAAGCGCCGCATATCCACAATGATGACAAACAATAACGCCATACTTAGTATCATCTATTCCTTCAAAGTTAGGACGAAGATCATCATCCGGCTCTAATCTCTTAAGTCTTGTTGTAAGTACTGACTTATATGAGACAGTCTGATTACAGATAGGACACTCAACCTTCTTATCAATAACCAAATCCTCTTCCTTGACTGTCGGCTTCGGCTTCTCCTTGGTCTCCTTAGCCTTCTTCTTAGCTGCGGGCTTGTCTTCCTTGGTAATATCAAGGTCGCCCATTGAATCAAATCCGAATTTCTCAAGTCCTGCTAATAAATTCATTATATTCCTTCTTCCTTATCGCAAAAAATGCGGTATATTAATAATAAGCGTGCACAATGTCACGCTTAATATTATAGCATAAAAATATCATTTGTGAAGAATTATTTAGGTAGTTTAAATGAACTCTTAAGTGGGACAATTCTGTTAAACACAGGCTCGCCCGGCTTAGAATCATGAGAGTCAACCACAAAGAATCCCGTCCTGACAAATTGGAACCTATCAAATGCCTTTGCTTCCTTAACAGACGGCTCAATATAACAATTCTCTAATACAGTAAGTGAGTTAGGGTTTATATTAACATTTCCATCCTTATCATAGACACCCTTCTCTTCATCAACAAGATTCTCATACAATCTGACTGTCGCCTTAAAGCAATTCGATGCACAAACCCAATGAATTGTACCCTTAACCTTACGGCCATCCGGACTGTTACCACCCTTAGATGCCGGATCATATGTACAATGTACCACGGTCACATTACCGTCTTCATCTGTCTCATAGCTTGTACATGTAACAAAATATGCATTCATAAGACGAACTTCATTACCGGGATAAAGTCTGAAATACTTCTTCGGCGGTTCAATCATGAAATCATCTCTGTTAATATACAGCTCCTTACCAAACGGAATCTCTCTTGAACCCATCTCGGGATTCTCTATATTATTGGGTGCCGTTAAGAACTCTGTCTCGCCATCCGGATAATTATCGATAATAACCTTGATAGGGTCAAGCACAGCCATAACACGAGACGCCTTCATCTTAAGATCCTCTCTGATACAATATTCAAGCATTCCGATATCCGTAGACGAATTAGACTTAGATACACCGCAAAGCTCCACGAACTTAGCAATGGATTCCGGTGTATATCCGCGACGACGAAGCGCTGCGATTGATACAAGTCTCGGGTCATCCCAGCCGTCAACCTTACCTTCTTCAACTAATTTCTTAATATATCTCTTGCCCGTAACAACATTGGTAAGATATAGCTTGGCAAATTCTATCTGTCTGGGCGGATTCTCAAATCCAACCTCTCTGACAACCCAATCATAAAGCGGTCTATGGTCCTCGAACTCCAATGTACAAATTGAATGTGTAATTCCTTCAAATGCATCTTCAAGAGGATGTGCAAAATCATACATGGGATATACACACCACTTATCGCCTGTATTATGATGTGTAAGATGTGCAACACGATAAAGGATAGGGTCTCTCATATTGATATTCGGTGATGCCATATCAATCTTAGCACGAAGCACCTTAGCGCCATCCTCGTATTTACCATCCTTCATTTCCTCGAACAGCTTAAGATTCTCTTCAATTGTTCTGTCAGAATAAGGGTCCTTCTTGCCCGGCTCCTCCAATGTTCCTCGATACTCTCTTATCTCATCTGCATTAAGGTCGGATACATATGCCTTACCCTTCTTAATAAGAGTTACGGCAGCCTCATACATGCGCTCAAAATAATCTGAGGCAAAATATAAATGCTCGCCCCAATCAGCACCGAGCCATGCAATATCCTCCTTAATGGAATCAACAAATTCTGTCCTCTCCTTGGTGGGATTGGTGTCATCGAATCTCATATGAAATGTACCGCCAAATTCCTTGGCCAATCCGTAATTTAATAGAATTGACTTAGCGTGACCAATATGAAGATATCCGTTAGGCTCCGGCGGAAATCTCGTTACCACCTGCGTGTACACGCCCTCTTCTAAGTCCTTGTCGATTTCCCTTTGAATAAAATTTCTTGATACAATTTCATTATCCATATTTTGCCTCATTTCTATTGCTTATGCATATGTGTATATAAATGATTTTCGCAATACTCGTAATTACCGTTGCACTTAGAGCAGAATCTGAATGTCATCTCCGGATTGGTGATATCCGTCTTACCGCAGATTGCACATTTATGACGAGCGATAGGCTGATTACGCTTATTGAAACTATTGCTCGTATTACCGGCGTTACTGTTATTGCCACCATCATATGCCCTGAATCCGGCTCCACCGCCTTGTCCTCTGAAGCCGTTCCGATTAAACCCGGACTTACCTGCACCGGCACTTGTAAACTTAGACCATTTGTTATTAGGCGCAGCCGTCGAATTAAAGTTACGCGTCGTAAGCCAAAACAAACCAAAGTTAAGGAGTGATGCAACAATCATAATAACCGAAATCCAATTACTTGTCATTATATTAATAACAACCTGATATCCTGTTATACCAAGGTAAATTATTGCCATCCATTTCATTCTAATCGGAATAATGAACATAAAGAGAACCTGCATATTAGGATAGCACAAAGCAAATGCCAAAAAGATTGACATATTAAGATAGTTCGTGCTTACATAATATCCTATTCCGACAGTAGTATCTGCACTGCCTGTTATTGCATAATAAAGCAGATATCCTAAGAATGCTCCTATGATGGTGAAGAACATTCCGCCGAACATATACAAGTTAAATTTAAAGCTACCCCATGTTGCCTCAAGCGTATTGCCAAGCTGGAAGTAGAAGAACATCATAATCAACATGAAGAAAATGCCCATAAGCCCCGTTCCCGATGTCGGTGGCATAAGCACCCATGTAATAAGTCGCCACAGCTGCAATTCATGTATGATGTAATACGGCTCAAGGGTTAAGTAGCTAAGTATATTGACTCCGCTGAAGGATTGTGTCAAATATAATACGTAGCCGATTACGTAGCCAATCAAAATGTAGTTGATTAGATGTGGTATTGCGTATTTACCGATTTTTCTTTCTAATTTGTATAACATAGTTTTATTCCTTAATAATTAAATAATGTATTGTCCTGAAAGATTATTTCCGTAATATACTTTTCGAGACACGCTCTCGCTCTGAATGGGCACCCCTAGTGGTACTAAGCTCATGCTACGCATTCGCTAAGTACCAAGGCCCATAAAGGTCTCGTAAAGCATATTTCGAAAATAATCTTTGCCTAACGATAGATTGTTTGTATTATATACTTTAAGAGACCTTTTTGGGTCTCGGCGCTTAGCGATTCATGAGCGTAGCGAAATGAAAGCTTAGCGTCCGCTAGGGGTACCCAATCAGAGCGAGAGCGTGTCTCGTAAGTATATGATGCAAACAATCTATCTACTAATCAATTTAATAATATATATCCTACTGATTAACAGCTTCCTTCAATGTATCATCTATGGCGTCGTTATTTTCACGATCTAAGTTCTTCATCGCCGTCGACAGCATCAACTTAATCCTGTTAAGCTGGTTAACCTCAGACGCCCCCGGATCATAATCAACCGCAACAATATTCGCTGTCGGATTCATCTTACGAAGCTTCTTAATAACACCCTTACCAACAATATGATTCGGCAAGCAACCAAACGGCTGAATACAAACGATATTACTTGCACCGGACTCAATAAGCTCTAACATTTCCCCGGTCAAGAACCATCCCTCACCGGTCTGATTACCTATCGAAACAACATCCTTCGCTCCCTTAGCCAAATCCTCAATATGTGCAGGCGGCTCAAATCGCTCACTCTCCTCAAAAGCACGTCTTGCTTCACTTCTCAGCCACTCAAAGAACTTAATACCATAATTACTGATGCGCTTGCTCTTCTTACTCATGCCGAGATTCTCCTCCTTAAAGTTATTGTTATAAAAACAATACAAGAGGAAATCAGTAAGGTCGGGTACAACAGGCTCTGCGCCCTCAGCTTCAAGCAAATCAGCAAGCTGATTGTTGGCGGCAGGCAAGAACTTAACAAGAATCTCACCAACAATACCGACACGCGGCTTCTTAATATCACGGATTGGAAGTGTATCAAAATCATGAATCATCTCACGGCACATCTTTTTATATTTACCGTGCGATACGATACCGTCCTTAGTGATAAAGTCTATAACCCTCTTCTTCCATTTCTCATGAAGCTCGTCAGTTGAGCCGGGCACTGCTTCATAAGGTCGTACTCTGTAGATACAACGAAGGAAGATATCGCCGAAAATAAGCGCATACAATCCACGTTGAATCAAATTAGGTGTAAGCTTAAAGCCCGGATTAGACTCTAATCCGCTTAAGTTAATTGATATAACAGGTATCTCGGGATGACCGATTTTACCGAGTGCTCTTCTGATAAATCCGATATAATTACTTGCTCTGCATCCGCCACCCGTCTGCGAAATCAATACAGCCGTCTTAGACAAATCATATTCACCGCTTGTAATGGCTGTCATAATCTGACCAACAACGATAAGCGAAGGATAACAAGCATCATTATTAACGAATTTAAGTCCCACGTCAACACATGTCCTTGCAGGCACATCAGGTATTACAAGCTTATATCCCGCAGCATTAAACGCAGGCTCTATCAGCTCGAAATGGAAGGGTGCCATCTGCGGACAAATAATTGTATACTCCGACTTCATTGCCTTAGTAAATATTCGTCTGTCATAATTAGCCGGAACAATATTACGTTCCTTCTTGTCCTTCTCACGTACTCTTATTGCTGCAAGAAGCGATCTTATTCTGATTCTTGCGGCACCTAAGTTATTAACCTCATCAATCTTAAGACATGTATATATCTTACCCGAATTAGATAATATATCATTAACCTGGTCTGTTGTAACGGCATCAAGACCACATCCGAATGAATTAAGCTGAATCACATCAAGATTCTCTGTCTTCTTAGCGTAGTTTGCCGCCGCATACATTCTTGAGTGGTACATCCACTGGTCCATTACAATAAGCGGTCTTTCAACCTCACCCAAGTGTGATACGGAGTCCTCCGTAAGCACAGCGATGCCATATGAATTAATAAGCTCCGGAATACCGTGATTAATCTCCGGATCCACATGATACGGTCTGCCGGCAAGTATAATTCCTCGCCTTCCCGTCTCCTCCAAGTACTTAAGCACTTCTTCGCCCTTAGCGGTCATATCGGCTCTGAAAGCATTCTGCTCAGCCCATGCTTTAGCACCTGCGCTTCTTACCTCTGCCTCAGGTATGTCGGAGAATTCTTCCTTGAAGATCTTAACTAATTGGTTAGTCAGTATCTCTTCACTTGAAAATGCCATAAAAGGATTAAGAAATCTGACCTTACCGGAGGTTATATCATCAACGTTATTCTTAATGTTCTCCGCATATGACGTAACAATCGGACAATTATAGTGATTGTTGGAATCAGGGAATTCATTCCTCTCATACGGAATACAAGGATAGAATATAAAATCCACTCCCTTATTAATAAGCCACTGTACATGACCGTGTGCCAGCTTAGCGGGATAACACTCTGACTCTGAGGGAATTGATTCAATACCAAGCTCATATACCTTACGATTGGAGCGTGGCGATAATACTACATTGAACCCTAATTCCTTGAAGAATGTAGCCCAATAAGGATAATTCTCATACAGGTTAAGAACCCTTGGAATACCAACACTTCCGCGAGGAGCATTCTCCTTCTGAAGCGGTGGATATGCGAACAATCTCTTATACTTATATTCATACAGATTAGGAATATTGTCCTTATTCTTCTCCTTACCGAGTCCTCTCTCACATCTGTTACCGGTGATGAATTCTCTGTCACCCGAGAACTTGTTAATTGTAAGAAGACAATGGTTATTACAATGCTGACATCTTGACAGACTCGTCTTAAATGTAAGATTAAGAATCTCATCTATCGGAAGCATTGTTGTTGTTTGATTATCCTCGTATCTCTCCTTGGCAATAAGTGCCGCTCCGAAAGCACCCATAATACCGGCAATGTCAGGTCTTACTGCCTCAACACCCGATATCTTCTCAAAGCTTCGAAGGACAGCATCGTTATAAAATGTTCCACCCTGTACTACAACATTTTCACCGAGGTCGGATGCATCAGATAACTTAATAACCTTAAAAAGCGCATTCTTAATGACAGAGTATGCAAGACCTGCGGAAATATCTGCTACGGAAGCACCCTCCTTCTGCGCTTGCTTAACCTTCGAATTCATGAACACGGTACAACGAGTACCAAGGTCAATGGGATGCTCCGCAAAGAGCGCTTCCTTAGCAAAGTCCTTAACCGAGAAATTAAGCGACTTAGCAAATGTCTCTATAAACGAACCACAGCCTGATGAGCATGCTTCATTAAGCTGTACGCTATCAACGGTGTTATTCTTAATCTTGATGCATTTCATATCTTGACCGCCGATGTCAAGAATACAGTCAACCTTCGGGTTGAAATGTGCAGCCGCATAATAATGTGCAACCGTCTCAACCTCACCGTCATCAAGCATAAGAGCAGACTTAAGCAGTGCCTCTCCGTAGCCTGTCGAGCATGAGTGAGCAATCGTAGCCTCCTTGGGGAGTAGTTCATTAATCTCCTTCATTGCCTTAATACAAGTAATTAATGGGCTACCATTATTATTATCATAGAACGAATATAATAGTCCTCCGTCTTCATCAACAAGTGCTACCTTGGTAGTAGTAGAACCTGCATCTATTCCGAGATAACAATTGCCCTTATATGACTTAATGTCTGCAGTCTGAACATGATTACTTCCATGACGCTTAGAGAATTCATCATACTCGGCCTGATTATTGAATAGAGGCTCCATTCTCGCAACCTCAAATTCCATAACGATATCGGAATTTAATTTGTCTAATATAGACTGAAGCTCAGTGTATGACTCCTTCTTACAATTCATGGCGGAACCGATAGCCGCAAATAAGTGTGAGTTATCAGGAGCAATTGTGTGCTCTTCATCAAGCTTAAGTGTCCTTATGAATGTCTCTTTTAATTGGTCTAAGAAATGTAATGGTCCGCCGAGGAATGCTACATGGCCTCTAATCGGCTTACCACATGCAAGACCTGAAATAGTCTGATTGACAACGGCTTGGAAAATGGAAGCAGATAAGTCTTCTCTTGTAGCACCTTCATTGATAAGCGGTTGAATATCAGTCTTGGCAAACACACCGCATCTGGCTGCAATCGGATAGATAGCTTTATAATCCTTAGCGTATTCATTAAGACCCGCTGCATCTGTCTGAATTAAGGAAGCCATCTGGTCGATAAATGAACCTGTACCGCCGGCACAGATACCATTCATCCTTTGCTCCACATTTCCATTTTCAAAATAAATAATCTTCGCATCCTCACCGCCAAGCTCAATGGCAACATCCGTCTTTGGCGCATAATACGTCAGCGCAGTAGATACCGCGATAACCTCTTGCACAAAGGGAATCTCCAAATGCTTTGCTAATGTAAGACCTCCGGAGCCCGTAATCATAGGCATAACCTTAATAGGTCCGGTCACCTTAAATGCCTTGCCGAGCAAATCCTGAAGCGTCTCTCTGATATTGGCAAAATGTCTCTCATAATCAGAGAAAAGCAAATTATTATCGGGGTCTAACACTGCCACCTTAACAGTTGTCGAACCGATATCTATCCCCAGTTTGTGAAGTATATTCGAACTCATAATAATCCTCTTAAAACGTTAAATACTTAAATAAAATTTCTAAACGCACAGAGTACATTATATGATATAAGGGAATGTTATAGCAAGAAACAAAATGACTAATTTTACCTAATATTTAAAGCTTTTTTATACATATATGGCAGACACAGAATGTACACATATCAAGCCTTTACACGCTATAATTCTAAGTATTTATCAATTTCTTCCGACAATGCATACTCCTTCTGAGATTTAAGTCTGTCATCCCATACAGCCTCATCATAAGCAACATGCTTTATAGCCTTAATCAAATCGACATAATCATCTGAATTATAGCGATTATTCTCATCAATATAATTAATATTATGCATTGTCTCCTTAAAGCCAAATATAAGCTGATTATTGTAAAATGCGCGACTAACGGCACTTAATATCTCATTCTCTCTGTTGATGTCAAGGTAGATATCACATTTACCATATAAATCATCTACACGCCACATCGTTACTGTCGGATACAATGTGACATTATCGTACTTATCAAGAGACATCAGCTTAGTAGACATCTCGGTTATTGCTGCTATATGAAAATGTATCATCTCACACTCTCTTACAATATCAGCGATATGGTCTATCTTATCCGAATTAGTCAGAATAAGCGCCTCATTATTATGATGTGTATGCCTTACAAACGGATATACAAAGCCTAGTGAGTGCACCTTCGACTTATCCAAACCATTATTAATCAACTTATCATACGAAGCCTTCTTCTGCACATAGATATCATGAATTCGCGGTGATTTACCTTCAAGTATGTAGCTCATATTACCGGGCACATCATCTCTCGGATATTCCTGCCAAAAAAGGATGTCACTCTTTATGGGTAGCTTCTTATCTACCCCCAATGAATTGGATACAAAAAACGGCGTGCCGAGAGAATTAATAAAGAGTCTCGTCTTATTAAGACCTGTCTCTTCAAGATAATATAAAACAAATTCTGTCTTATTCTTAAAAATCAAAACCTTCTCATTGTAATTAAGTGTAATGTCATTCGTTATATAGTTTTCAACAATTATCTCCCTGCTTTTCATATCAAAATATGATTTTAGGATAAGCTTTTGGTTTTTATCGAAGGTTGCCCGAGCATAAAGAAGACCTACTCGATTGTAATAATCACAGAGTCTGACCTTACCGGTATCATCAAGCCATTCCACTGCTCTGACAAAACGCTTATTGGTGGGGTTGGCATAAAATATTCTTCCCCTCAAACGACCCTTGTCATTAATCGTACCACTGTTATTGGTACTGTTAATCTCCCAATAATCAGGCACATCAACTTGATTAAAATATCTGGGCTTGCCAAGCGCCTTATCCGTACCCGTAAAATATTGATACATAGAAATTACACCGTCAGGCAAAAAGCCATCATCATTAATGACAACGGTATTACAGCCTATGCCTGCCGCAATAAAAGAATTATATAGATTCTGCGATTCTATCATAAATGAATCAAACAGTAGCGTTATCTCTTCTGTGTCAGAACGTTTTGCCATGTCTTAACCACCTCTTCTGTCAAATACCTCTCAGCTATTCTATATGAATTATCATTAAAGCCACTAAGGTCATCATGCTCAAATAATCTAACAATAGCATCGGTTAACAGCTTAATCTTATCGTTTGCATCAATGCAATCACTTATATCAAGAAGATATCCGTTCTCCCCATCTTCAATAAACGTCTGATTGCCGTATCTTACATCAAATCCGATAATCGGAAGTCCGCTTGCAATTGCCTCCAATAATGTCAGACCAAAGCCTTCACTTGTTGAACCGGAGATATATGCATCATATTTCACATATATATCATTCAAATTATGCTGTCCCATTAATCGGACATATCCCTCTGCATCATATTCCTTAATAAGCTCTCTAAGCTCCTCTTCACATGCGCCCTTACCATATATGTCAAGAGATACATCATTCACCTTATCTCTCGCCTTAACCACTGCACGAATTAGCCAATCTATATGCTTCTCGCCTGCTAAGCGCGATGCCGTTATAAGACTGTGCTTATCTCGAGGCGTAATAGGATATGATAATCTATCCACCGAGCCTACAGGTATTGTTACAATATTAGGCTCAATGCCCTTATACTTCATAAATTGCTCTCTAAGCAAAATATTCTGCGCATCTGTTGCTGTCACATAGAAATCAATATGCTTATGCTGTGCGAATGCATATTCATAGTAATTATTCCACAGTATATTATCATCATCAGTGTTGTTCTCGCTGAAATGGTCTGCATGTATAATAAGACCTACCCTGGCGGAAGCGACATTCTCAAGAATAGCTTGACCGATACCTGTTGTCCTATCGATAATTACGGTATCCTTATCGGTAAGCTTAAGGCTTCTTACCATATATGCCACGAGCTCTTCCTTAGAATATAAAACTCTGTCCTGCATTCTGAATATAATGTTATCATCATCAATGACTTCTTCAAAGGCTACGCTTCCGTCAATATTAAAAAATCTTCGAAGATATACTTTGGCCTTATTGTCATGCGGTGCATAGTACTCTGAAAACAATCGTCCGTAGGTGTAGTAATCCTTACGAATTAAGTAGCCCTCCGACACACGCTCAACTCTATGAACCAAGTCGGACTTATCATCTACAAGATATGCTGTATAGAAATTATCCTTGCCGGCGAAGATATATTTTGCCACCTTACCATCTCTTGTAAATGTGTATTCCTCAGTTGCAAAATCCTTCTCAAGCTCCTTAAGCGTATAGCTTACCGGCGCTATCTTAAAGTCCGTAAAATACTGATAAAGCCAAATCACCTCCGTATCCTTAAAGCCGATATTATCAGTCATGTGCTCAATATTCTCTCTAAGGAACATATCAGTAAATACAAACTTAAATTCCCTGTTAAGTTGTCGTAGTATGTTGGCTCTATAGGCTTGAGCATACTCCACGCCGGAGCTCGCCCAACCAATGCCTAAGTTGAAATTATATATCATATTGCCTCCGTTAATATTGGGATTGTCAAGGTATATAACTATATGCCCTCGCTGGTCGTTCTTCGCTAAGAATATATAAGCGATTAAGGTCTACATCGCTAGATAAGTATGACGGGAACCGAAGATTAATCCTCCATCCAGTCAGTAATCTTCTTCTCGCGACATCCATGTCGCTCGATTCCCTCGCTGACTTAATCACTAATATATTCTAAGCTCGAACGAAGGCTTCGGTCACATAGTTATATACCTTGACGCTTGCTAAGAACTATATCCCACAAGCCCTGCAACTGACATAGTGTTTCTAAGAGACCTTAACGGGTCTCGGTGCTTAGCGACTCATAAGCGAAGCGCAATGAGAGNNTAGGGGTGCCCGTTCAGAGCGAGAGCGTGTCTCGTGAAATACTCTGTCAGTTGTAGGGCTTATTGCATATAGTGTGTCACGGCAGACGTCGAATCAGCCGAGACCCGCAAAGTTACCGGCACACCCCATTCGGGGTGCGCATACGACATTTCGTCATGAGCGCGCAGGTCTTCGGGCCGAAGATGCAAGAATAGTACTCCCTAAGGATATAATATATGCATCTTATGCTCGTCATCATATGTAACTTCGCTCAGCAATATATTTCTAACGACATTCCGCTTAATCTCCTGCTCCATCAAACGAAACGTATGCAGCGCCTCCTTATGATACTCATACACAAGATTCCTCTGCGCCGTCGCTCTACCCGACACCGCCGATTGAAGCTGCTGCAGGTAATCAACCTCCTCTACCCACGCATCATCAATTGCCTGCAAAGTAGCAACTCGCATGAAATCAGTCATCTCTTCCTTATCCCCAAGCCGCTTCTCCTGCTCCTTAAGTCCAATCATAACTATATCAAGCAGATTCTTCCTAATAAGCTCCTTATCATCAAGATTATCAAATGATTTAAGCGCTCTTTTGTCAATTGTGTAGCTTATATTATCAAGTATATATCGGCTAAGCTTTGGAATGGACAAATCGCTCTCAGACTCTAAGAACAATTCAATATTCTGCTTAGCAATATCAACTATATCCTCGTACGACAATTCAGCACCAAACAATAATCTATCTCTTGTCTCATATAATAGCTTACGTTGCAGCTTCATTACAAGGTCATAATCCAATGCCTTCTTACGCGAATCTCTTGCACGCTCTTCTGTAATCTTCTGCGATTTATTAACTATACGCTTAATCTTACCCTGCGAAATCCTCTTCTTGCCCTCAACATACGGCTCGTATCTGTCTGTATCAAAATTATTCATAACCTCATCCTCGAGTGATACGAAAAATCTTGAATACCCGGGGTCTCCCTGACGTCCTGCTCGACCTCTTGTCTGTCGCTCTTGCCTGATATTAGTCATCCTACCTACACCGATAACGGCAAGTCCGCCAAGTGCCTTAACCTCATCGCTAAGCTTAATATCAGTTCCTCTTCCTGCCATAGATGTTGCAACAGTCACGGCTCCGAGTCCGCCGGCTTCTTTGATTATATCAGCCTCCCAGAATGCATTATTGGCATTAAGTACATTATGCGGAATCTTCTCATTAATCAGAAGCTTAGATAAATATTCCGTCTCAGCAATAGTCGATGCCACAATAAGCACAGGCTGACCTGTCGAATGATGCTCAAGAGCCTCTGCAATAGCTGCATTGAACTGATGCTCGAAATCAGAAAAGAAAATATCATTATGGTCAACTCTTCTTAGCTTATGATTAGGCGGAATTACAACTACCTTTTTGTTATATATTTCAAGGAGTTCATCAGCGGCATCCTTAATTGTACCACTCATTCCGGCCATCTTATCAAACATCAAAAATAAATTCTGATATGTAATTGACGCAACAGACCTATTCTCCTGTGTTACCTCGATAAGCTCCTTTTGCTCAATCGCCTGATGCTGACCGCCACGCATCTTAACACCGGGCATCATACGACCGGACTCGTTATCAAGCAGTATAAGCTCTCCTTCGCCATTAACAACATAATCTCTCTCTTCTTCAAACAATTCATGCGCACGAAGAGCAAGTGTAACATGTCTGTTAACCTCGAAATTCTCTTCACTGTAGAAATTATCTATTTCAAAAAAATCTTCTGCCTTGCGAATGCCCTCAGCTGTCAGCCAAACCTTCTTCTCTTCCTTATCAAAGTCAGTCGAGCTCTCAAGTGTAGTAACAAAGAAATCGGCAAGCTCATACAGATTAGATTGCACTCTTGGTGAACCCGATATAACAAGAGGTGTCTGCGCACTGTCAAGCAAAACAGAATCAGCCTCATCAATTATACAATAATTAAATTCTCTTAAGAACTTCTCATCAGCATTCTTAGCCAAGTTATCAAAGAGATAATCAAAGCCCAGCACTGCATGTGTTGTATATACTATATCCTTGGCGTAAATCTCCTTCTTCTCTTCATTGGTAAAGTGCTTACTTGCATCCTCCGAAACTCCTGCCGCCACCGTAAGCCCCAAGAAATTATATACATTACCCATCTCATTAGCATCTCTTAACGCCAAGTACTCATTAGTTGTAACAAGAATAGTACTCTTCCCACTAAGCGCATTAAGATACATAGGCATAGTTGCAACTAGGGTCTTACCCTCACCCGTATTCATCTCACACAGATAACCCCTATGCATAGCAATAGCCGCAAGCACCTGCACATCATAAGGATGTTTATCAAGGATTCTTCTGTCAGCCTCACAAACAACTGCATACGCTTCCGGCAATATATCATCTAACGTCTCGCCGCCTTTAAGCCGCGCCTTAAAGTCGTCAGTCTTACGCGCCAGTTCCTCATTAGTTAAGTCAACGTAGGTTGCTTCGATTGCACGAATTTGCCTAAGCACCTTATTAAATTGCAATAGTGTCCACTTGTTATTCATAGTTTAATCCTTATATGATTGCTACACGACTTTAAGCCAATTAATTCTTTCTCAGACCTTTACGGGTCTCGGCGCTTAGCGATTCACAAGCGTAGCTTGTGAGAGCTTAGCGTCCGCTAGGGGCACCCGTTCAGAGCGAAAGCGTGTCTGAGAAAGTATTAATTGGATGAAAGTCCTATATCATTTCATTAATAACAATATTATGAAACGTAAATTCATGCATCCCACCGTTAATCAATTGCATCTTATAACTATAAGTCTTAATGGGCGGTCTAAAGTCACCTTCCTTATCGGTTAAGATATAATTCCCCGCTTCCATCTCGTATTTATCATAAAAAACAAATCGAATAATATACCCCTTGTCATTAGGCGTATCTATATCAACGCTAACATGATACGACGACTCACCATCGATGATAGGCAGCGCCGGCTCAATTCGCTTAGCTTGAAAATTAACCTTAGAATACCACTCCTTAATAACAGTTCCCGGTGGCATAAGCATATTCTTAAATACAACATTATCCTTGCTATTATATGTAATCTCCGAGCCATATAGATATGTATCTACAGAATATTCATTCCAATATATATTATATATCGCATTCGCCATAAGTACAGTTCCTTTTAATTATCTATTGAAAAAGCATTTTATATATCTCTTCCGAAATGAGAACCAACCTACGATCGCTCCCGTATTATCATTGTGTCTTCCGTGTACACCCTTGCCGTACACCTTAACACCCCCGGAATTAAGATGGGAAATAATACTCTCATAGGCAGTTCCATCATAATCATCTTCAATCATATATGACATAATAAACTTCGTATTATCCCATTCGGTAGCTTCAAATTTACTCCATAGCTTATCATTGACACGTAAAGCATTATCACGATTGGCATCACCGTATATATTCATAACAACATCAAGCGATGTCGGAAAACCACCGGGACGCTTTAACTTCTCATTAAGTGCAACATCGCCGATATTGGCAAGTGGCTTACCGAGAATTAATGCATGCGGCGCAATGTCACACCCGTAATAAAGTGCTCCGTAGGTACCCATTGAAAGCCCTGACATAATTACATCTGATTGTTTAAAATCAAGGTCATCTATATATTCCCTAATCGCATCGGTAATAAGAGCTTCGTACTCCTTACTTCCCATATAGAAGCCGCCACCTTCAAGACGCGACTCCGATATAAGAAGGAACGGCGCACCCATATTCCTCATAAGGAAATATCCTTCAAAGCCCTCCTTCGTCTTATATCCCGAAAAATACACATTAAGCGGAGGCTTCATATCACCGGGATCAAAATAGAAAAAGACCTCTTCTCTCTTAGTTGATACCTTGCGCACACCGCCGGGGATAAAATGACCATGCCCTTTCCTTGCAAATCTATCATGAAGTGCTATTATCTTAAAGGTACCGGACCCCTTGGCATGCACCGATACAGATACGGGACCTGCCGCCTCATCATTAACAACACTTACCACGTGCTTGAATTTATCCTCTGTAAATTCCCATTTCTTAGTAACCTCTGACAATGAGCCCGATTTATACTGAGTAACGACAAGCTTAATATCTACTTGCTCATCCTTCTCATACTCCATCCAAAATTCTATCATCTGACCCTGAGCAATCGGAATATTGTTACGCCAATACATAAGCTGACCGTACTCCTCACCAAAGTCACCGCTTAGCTTAATACCGCAATTACCAAGCCATTTTACATCGCCCTTAAATCCGTGTGCAATATCAACATTCGTGTTGCGAAATTTCTCTCCGTATGACCTGGCGAAATAGAACCTAAGCTCATTATCAAGAAATGTCTGGATGTCCTTTCGTCTTATTCTCTTACATATTTTACTTATGCAAAAGCTTAAAAACCTACCGCTTATCTTGACATCCTCTGTTACGTACAGACAATATGCCTTCGTACATTTCATAAGAACATCAAGTTCATCAGCTTCAGGTACTCTATCAAGAAACACAAGACAATAAGGCTTCTTCGGGCAATCATCTAAATGGTCTGCATAAGTCCATTTAGCTTCAGGCGGAAGCGAATATTTCGTACTCCAATCTTCATATCCCAACTGCAAAACCGTTACATCATCCATTACTCTATTTCACCAACTACTTCTTTCCATTTTGCAACCAAACGACTTGTCGTATAATCCTCTCCAATATCATACGCATATACCTGTGCGTTGTTCCAATTCTTAAGCCCATTTAAGTAAAATGTTAATACTTTTCCCAAATCCTCAACATGTCTTACGACCTGACCATTAAGACCATGCTTAACATATTGCGATTCCTCTGTTACAATCTGCGGTATACCGAAGCTTACCCCGCTTATTTGCAAATACAAATTGGCAGAATCCGATAGATTAATGATTAGCCTTTGCTCTCTGATGCATTTACTTGCAGTTAGTTCATCAACACACTGCTCCACAAAGAACTTAGTTGTTACATTATCACTGTCAAGCGCATCAATACTGTTCTCCGCCACACTATCATCCTCTGTATTAAGCGCCAATCTTGAATCATATCCGGCACGTTCAAGAATATTTGCTGTATCCTGAATTAATTTCTTAGGCAAATTATAATCTGCTTCTCTTGTAAAAAAATGTACCCTTGCTTTATCATTTTCCTCAAAATAATTAGCAAAGACAAGTACCATTTTCTCAAAAACATCAGGCGACAAATTATCAACCGCAACCAAAATCTTCTGAACGGTAAGCTGCTGCGAAATACCAACCTCACGTCTTGTATCATAAGGTGTTATATTAATAACCTTATCACTCTCATCGGGATATCTGTTACGAAGCTCATTGGCGCGAAGCTTTGAATCGGTTACTATTCTATTGGCATTATGCAGTAGCTCCTTAGTATATTTATCCTCATAGGAATAGCGTTTCTCAAAGAACGACAAGATTGTCTTTTTGCCCTTAAGCGAATTAGTTACAAGCTTAGAATGCAGATTATCCATCGCAATACAAAATATATCATCATCAGATAATGTATCAATGTATGCGTTGAATACCTCCTTAACTACATCCTCTAAGCTTTCGTATTCCAATTTGGAAAATGCTATTTCCCTACGGTTATCTCCTTCCCCTAACATATAAAACGGACGCTCTTTATTAATCTCTACATGATTATCTTCAAAGAACACCCTTATCTTCCAGGTGCCCTTCATCGTATAATAGTCCTGATATACGGGCACATTTTCACTATACATAATTGCAGATGACACAAAGCCCCTATCGTCATATATATTCCTAATCGCGACATTATCGCCTTCATACATATCAATCTGAATCAGATTGCCGTCTTCACCGAATTCCATCTGTGCATACTTTCTCCCCTGAAAAAGTGCAAGCGTCACAAACGGGGTGTATAAAAATTCTGTGTTGGGAAGCCAATTAAGGTCCTTATATGAGAAGACTCCCGCTCTTACACCTTCACACTCATTAATAGCATCAAACACAGAAAAGTAAGGTGCCATGTACACACCCTGCCTGTGCAAAAAGTGTCTTAAATTAGGTGAATAGCCAAGTAGGCAAATGCTGTATTCAAACGCACTGTTCCTGTGGAAGAGTTGAATCTGCTTAACGGAGTCATCGAACTCGGAATGCATTTTGCGTTCGTGCCAGTTTTGCTCGTTCTCGCACCACTCTTTATTTTTGTACCATGCCGGAATAAATATTACCATGTTGTATACCTCGTAGTCCTGCCGGCAAAAGACCTCACCTACTTTATATCACAATCTTCGGACAGTCTCGCACCTCTGTTCCGACTGAGAAAGTCTCCACAGAGGTCTTTGCTCCTCAGATTTATGCGATAATGCTCATAAAGGTCTTTTGCTCTGCAGAATATGTTCTCATATCTATATAAACGGTCTGTACTCATCGAAATTACGAACGGCTATAACCTCTTGCATAAGGTTATTGAACATGCCGGTAAGCATCATAAATGACGACGGCAGCACAGCAAGACTTGAATCCATAGCACCATAATATTGAAACAACATCGGAATCAGAATACATGCCCCCATGACAGTTGAGCTTATTATACTTGTAGTCAGAATAATTCGCCTGAGGTAATGATATGTATCATCTCCTGCGTGAATGCCCACTATACTGTCTCCGCTCTTTAAGAATTGCTCCGTCAAATCCTTGGGGCTTATAAATACCATCGCCATCATAATGGTAAGGAAATATAATACTCCTATATATATTATAATTCCGAATATCTCATTAAGATTCATATTAGCAGTAATCCACTGAATGACTCCGGCATTGGGAAAATATATTGATATCACGGATACAATCATTTGAAGCAGCATAAATACGGCTGACGAAAACATTACCGGCATTACACCTATGGGATTAAGCTTTATTGCCATATAATTCTTATCGGCGTAAATACTATGTATTGCGACACGCTGAACCGGTATCCTGAACTCAGCATTTTCCATAATAACAACAACTATTACAACAATAACGGAAATTATAATCGGAATGATTACTTGCATAGCTTCGGCTTCTTGAATTGTAGCTGTAAGAGAATCTAAAATATTAATATAGATAAGCACGGTCTGACCGCCGATTCCATACTTACTGTTACGGTCCGAAAGCCACAGGATTACGAAGGCACCCGCTATCATCTCAACACATGCAACTACTTGCGCAAAAAAAAGTTCTTTACCTGAATAGATAAATGCTAATTTATCAACCTTATCCATCGCCTGTATTATGGCAATTACAAGCATTATGGCAAGCTGAACTCTGTTGGATGTTACCGATGATATTCTGGCTTTCCTCTCGCTACTCATAATAGCCATAGCGACTTGGACTATTAAGGTTGCTATCATATACGGGAAAATACCGAGTGTCAGAACAGAGTGCGCATATCTATCACCGCTGATTGTTTGAAGAAGCAAGGTCTGAACATCAATATCTACCGAAGTATCTACATCAAGGTTAATTCCGAAGAGCGGAAGCGACCTACCAAGAAGATATACTAATACTATGAATATTGTAAATATTAATTTATGTAATAATATTGTATGTCTGTTTTTGTTCCTGTAATTCATAATTGACCATTTTCTTAAAACTAATCTAAATTAGTTAATAATCATTCTTATATCATAAAATATAATACACAAAACATTAAACAAATCAATAATATAAATAACGCATTAATGACATGCTGTCTCTTCTGACTGTTAATATTAGCAACAAACTCTCTTATCAATGCATTGGTGTAGAAATACCACTTAGTCTTGCTTCCGATTCCTTCCGCATCAAGTCCTATACTATGTGCGATATTACCGCTTCTGAACACATGATAGCTCGTTGTTGAAAAGGCGACTTTTTTATCATCGCCTCTCATATCCGCATCAATTACATCCTTTGAAAACATCATGTTCTCATATGTAGATGCCGACTTATCCTCCAATAAAATCTTATCCTCGGATATACCCTTCGACATCAGATAATTCTTCATTGATTGTGCTTCAGATATTATCTCGTCATCACCCTGTCCGCCGGAGCAGACAAATTTAAGTTCTTTGTTGCTCTTCTTAATTTGCTTTTTAAGAAACCAAAGTGCTCTGTCTATTCTTCCCCGCAGAAGCGGCATGGGTGTTCCGTCCTCTCTGAGACCACATCCTAGGATTATCATATAGTCCTTATTCTTCTTCGGCACATGCCTCCGGGTTACAACTGATGCTATTATCGTCCCAATCATCACACATTCAAAGTACGCTAAAAGTCCGTATATTACAGTATTAATCAAGAACGCCACCTTACTTCCAAGACCAAAAATATAATCAACAAAATACATCGCTGTGGTAAACGCCATCAAGAATAACCCCAGACCGGTTCCAAGTAAATTCCTGATTCCACCGCCCTCTTTAATAATTAATACCACATTACTGATTGCAAGAAATACAGCTAAGATTACGATGAGCGGGAACAAAATAAACACAAAATATGAAGCATCATTTACAATATCATTAAGAACAAATGACAGCTTATTATCTATACGACTATTCTCCAAAACATGAAAAGTAAATATTAATATATTAATTACGATAAAAACAAGCGCTCCCATATAATACATAATAGTATAGGAATACCTGTTTTCTTGAATACGTCTTTTTAAAGAAAACACAATATTGATTCCCGACAAAATAAAGATAAACAGTATCTCCATTCTGATAATCTCAATATTGCCGATTGAACCAATCTTGCCCTTTTCCATTACTATTCCAAGAGGCAGAACGGTAAAATCGTACGATTCTCCATCAAGGGAAGTCCCCGGACTGTTAATGGTAAATGTTACATCTCCCGCCCCAATCGGATTAAGCTCCACAGCGTAATAGCCCATCTCTTCGTTATAGATATTTCTTCCAAGCTCGATAATGCCTTCTCTATCCTGCTCGATGGTCATAACGCCCGCTTTGGAATCATCATCCCAGATAATCCAGTCATATTTACCTCTGACAGATAATACAGCTATTACTATGAACACTATGACAGTGATTAATATGTATAATGCCTTTTTCTTATTAGTCATAATATATCTATCTCCATAATCACATAGAGCGTCTTATAATTAAGAGCAATATCCTTAAGCTTGTCTACAAATTGTGCGGTGGTCATATATTTAAAATCCCTCTCGGAAAATTACCCACGGCAAAACGCCGTGGGTTATCATCATAATAATATTTCTCTATTGCCCTCTGATAAATGATTTAAGGAATACACCCGTATCAGATAAATCATTATCGGTGAAGTTATCTATACTGTTACAGCTTGGCTTAATGAGTGCTGATGTCTCATTCTTATTACATAAAGACCAGCCTACATAAGAGAGATTATTCTCATTGATAAGCTGCTTCCAAGCATTAGCAGAATTATAGTCAATACCGCCGTTACCTGATGCATCGCATATTGAGAACTCCGATACGAAGATAGGTGTACCGTTATTCCTAGCTGTTACAAGCTTACTTCTTAAGTTATCCTTATGTGTACCTGCGTAGAAGTGAAGCGAGTACATAACATTTCCAAAATTCAAAGGATTAGCGGCTACAACATCAACATCCTGTGACCATGTCGGTGTGCCTACCAATACAACTGCATCGGCGTCATGCGTTCTGATTACCGGAATTACATTCTCAGCATAGCTCTTAATTGTATCCCAATTAGTTCCGCCGTTAGGCTCATTACATATCTCATATATTACATTGTCATGGTTGGCATACTTAGCACTCATACGAGAGAAGAAATCAATTGCCTCTGCTTCGTGCTGCTTAGGGTTGCTGTCATGAAGGATATGCCAATCGATAATTACATACATGCCAAGGTTAGTTGCAGCATTAACACCATCATCAATAACCTGTTCAAGCTTAGCCTTGTCGCCTCCTGCACAGTAACCGTTCTCATCGGTATACATCGCAAGACGTATAACATTGGCTCCCCAATTATCTCTTAAGTTCTTAAATGCTCCTTCATTAACGTACTGCGGGAACCATTGCAAGCCATGAGTAGATGCACCCTTAAGCTGATACATTTGACCCTTAGAGTCAACTAAATTAACTCCGTCTACTTTAAGTGCACCGTGATTAGCAAACGGTGTGCCAACCTCAGGCGTCTTAGCGGGTGCAGGTGTTACGTTTGTATTCGTATTAGGTGTATTAGTATTAGAATTGTTATTACCGCCGTTAGATCCCTCTCTGAATGCCTTAAGCTCATCATTACTTAAAAGCCTTCCGACACCTGTATCCTTGTTAATCAAGTATGTTCCGACAATCTTATCAAGGTCCGAGCTGTTATTACTCTTGAATATCATTCCCACGCCATTGTAGGTATTGTTACTCTCTATTGTACCGTTGTAATCCATATTACTTATATTAGCATTGCCGCCGGCAATATTAAGATTACAATTCCAATTGTTATCATTGCTTACGCTACCCGCTACCGGAATAGCAAACTTCCATGCATACACACTTGGGTTATTATGGTCCTCAATGCTCACCTCATATTGAGCGAAGCTGAGTCCGTTATTCTCCCAACTGTTAATCTTGTTAAATGTTACTGCCAAGCCTTGGAAATTGCGCACATCACTGAAATCATCATTGCCACAGCCGGCAAGACATGCTACGCATAATATCAATACTGCAATTATCGCAAGACTTCTCTTTGCAAGTGTATTCCCTCTCATATTCTTTCTCCCCTCATGAGGCTGTCCTAAAACTGCTTGTAGTGAAAAGTGATTCCCAATTTGTCCGAGAATAAAGCCTAATGAGGGAGGCGATGTGGAACATCGTTGACTGAAAGTGGGGATTAATTTTCGCTACAATGAGTTTTCGGACAGTCTCCCATGTTAGTCTCCCATTAATCTATAATGACAATTCTTACATCGACATTTTTATTAATAAATATTACACAATTAATATATATATCTATTATATCACAAAGAGACCGCCACATGACGATCTCTTAGTAAAATATACTTAATTATTAGTTTTTTTGCCTACAATATTAATTCTCCTTTTTTATTCTCTAATCTTATTAATCTCTGATATGACTCGCTTGCCGGGGAGTCCGACCACATTCTCATAGTCACCGTCGTATCTATCAATATATTTACCAAACATACCCTGAATAGCGTAGCTTCCGGCTTTATCCCTGCCTTCTCCGGTACGTATGTAGTCTCTTATCTCTTCCCTCGTCAAAGGCTTAACATACACATCTGTCTTCTCTGCCAATGTAACTGTACTATCTAAGCTTATTATCGTAACGCCGGTGTATACTTGATGACGCCCACCTTGTATTCTGTTAATCATGGCAAATGCGTCTTCATCATCCCTCGGCTTCTCAAGAATTTCTCCATCTATTGAGACGACAGTATCTGCGCCTATTACAATATCATTCGGATGCTTTTTAGCTACAGCTGTAGCTTTCCTTAATGATAACTCCTTAACTAAATTATCAGGACTCATCCTAGGATGCGATTCATCTACATCAGATACATCTATTATAAAATCTATATTATATTGCTTAAGTATTTCTCTGCGTCTCGGTGATGCTGAGGCAAGAATTATTTGCATGATAAGCCGACCTTCATCTATTATCCAAAATCATATTTACACTTTGCTCTGTCATTAACCATCGGACCTGACATCTCATAGGCTATACCATTATCTCTAAACTCTTTCAATACTTCTTGGATAACACAATCCTCTTCAAACAACTGGTGTACATTTATATAAAACTTACCA